>PWID01000030.1 GCA_003555145.1 Balneolia bacterium
TAAAAAATACTACTCTGCAGTCACCATGCTTGGCTGACCCACAATTTCGCGAACCCGCTCTGCTACGCTGTCGGCGTCGAGGCCGACTTCTTTGTAGAGCTCTTTCTGTGTGCCGTGTTCAACAAGGCGGTCGGGCGTTCCGAGTATGGTCATGCGTACGCGGTGGGGCGTTTCGGCCAGATACTCGGCTACGGCGCTTCCGAAACCACCGATTTTTACACCGTCCTCAATAGTGATGATGTGCTCGTATTCCTGAGCAACCTCATCTACTAAGGCAGTGTCGAGTGGCTTCACAAAACGCATGTTGTAGTGACCAATTTCGATGCCTTCATCGCTTAGCTTCTGTGCGGCTTCAACAATGTGGTTTCCGATTACACCGTATGAAAGCACCGCGACTCTTTCACCTTTGCGGATGCATTCGCCTTTTCCAGGCTCCATTTCGGTGAAGCCTTCGCGAACCTGCATGCCGGTAGCTTTTCCTCTCGGGTAACGAATGCCAAACGAGCGGTCGGTGTAGCAGGTGGCCGTGTAGAGCATGTCGCGAAGCTCCTGCTCGTTCATCGGGGCGGCAAGAACCATGTGCGGCAGACAGCGGAGATAGGCGATGTCGTAAAGGCCGTGGTGGGTCGGGCCGTCGGCGCCAACAAGACCGGCGCGGGCCATGCAGAGTACAACCGGCAGCTTCTGAATGGCCACATCATGCACAACCTGATCGTAACCACGCTGTAAGAAAGTGGAATAAATGCCGGCAAACGGAATCTTGCCTTCAGTAGCCAAACCTGCTGCAAACGTTACGGCGTGCTGTTCGGCAATGCCTACATCAAAACAGCGCTCCGGCATTTCCTTCATCATTTTGAGAAGGCCGGTGCCGCTTGGCATGGCCGGCGTTACGGCGACCACGCGTTCATCCTGCTTTGCGAGCTCTATAACAGCATCGGCAAACACATCCTGATATTTTGGAATAACCGGTGCTTTCGAAATCGCCTGAAGCGACTTGCCGGTAATTTTATCGAACGGACTTCCGGATGCATGCCATTTCACCTGATCTTTTTCAGCTGGCGCAAAGCCCTTGCCTTTCACCGTAACGATGTGGAGCAGTTTAGGACCGGGAATGCGTTTAAGGTCTTCGAGATGACGAACGAGGCCCTTCACATTATGACCATCGACTGGTCCGTAGTATTTAAACCCAAGGGCTCTGAACAAGCCGCCTGGCGTGAGGGCAGAAGTCATGGCGGCTTCCATTTTTGAAGCCACTTTTCTCATTTTGTCGCCGGCTGAGCGGAAGTGGCCCAGCATATCATACACATCATCGCGAATCTTATTGAAGGTCTGCGATGTGGTGATGTCGGCCAGATATTCTTTAAGAGCACCCACGTTGGGGTCGATCGACATGTTGTTGTCGTTCAGGATAACCGTGAGGTTGTTCGGGATGCCGCCGGCGTTGTTCATGGCTTCGAAAGCCATTCCGCCCGTCATGGCGCCATCACCAATTACGGCCATCACGTTTCGGTTATCCTTGTTCATATCGCTGCCAACGGCCATTCCGAGCGCAGCGGATATGGAGGTCGAAGAATGACCAACGCCAAAGGTATCGTACTCACTTTCGCTTCTTTTCGGGAAGCCGGAGAGGCCTTTGTACTTTCGGTTGGTATAAAACTGATCGCGTCTGCCGGTCAGGATTTTGTGGCCATAAGCCTGATGACCCACATCCCACACGAGCCGGTCGTGTGGCGTATCGAACACATAGTGCAATGCTACGGTTAATTCAACCACGCCAAGGCTTGCGCCAAAGTGACCGCCGTGTACGGAAACCACGTCGATGATGTAGTCGCGGAGTTCGAAACAAACGTCGTTGAGCTGGTCGGGAGATAATTTTTTTAGGTCGGCCGGCGAATTGATATTCGCTAACAGCGGTCCGGGGGTAATTTCAGGTTTGTTCATGAAGCCTGGCTTTCGTTTTGTTTAACCTGTTCAACACGCAATTCGGCCTGTTCTAAAATTTGGCTGCAGTGGCGCGACAGCTTAATTCCTTCCTCAAACTGTTTTACGGAATCCTGAAGAGAAAGCTCGGAGCTCTCAAGCTTTTGAACAATTTGCTCAAGTTGGCCTAAGGCTTCTTCAAATGTGATGGTATCGGAGGGTGTACTCATAAAGCAAAAATGAGGTTGAATTCAGCTGTCAAGGTAACGGTTTAATGTAAAAGAATCACGATGTTTTAGCTTTTCGTAAAACCGCTTCCCATAGTTCATCGTTCAGTCAGGTTTGGGGTGATGTGGATAGAGTGGGTGAGAGGGTGATGGGGGCTGCCGACCATTTCACAACATAGGCCCTCGGTGCGATGGATATTTCTGCAACATCCCGGCTCGGGTTATATTTGTGGAATACGCCTGCCCCCGGGTTCCCATTCGGTCACCCGGGCCTGCCTGCTGCGGCAAGCCATCAGGTTTGGCAGGCAGGGCTATTGTTGTTTGACCCCTATTCGGGGTCGGAGACTAAAAGGTGTCAGGTGGCGTGTTTCATTATTCAGGAATCAGGTAACTTTATTTGGATTTGGGTGTTGCAAATAATTCGTACGTAATTCTGTCCCAGGGTAGAGACGCGATGCATCGCGTCTCAGAATACCGCCAATGAATCGTGGAAATGAATCGAAATTATCATCAAGCCCGATAAAGAACCCCAATTCGAACATATATGAAGCACAGTAAATATCATTCGCACACCCTGTCTTAATTCACAACCTGCCTGCTGCGGCAAACCATCAGGTTTGGCAGGCAGGTTCAAAATTCACCATTCACAATTCAAAATTCACAATTTCCGCGACAGCGCACCACCGCATCAAAAACACTTGTTGATGGTTTACGGGTTGACTACCTTTTTTATATGAGTGAACTAACAAAACAAACCATATCAGAATCAGCGATAACCGAACGGGAACCCATCGCTGCCATCGCCACGCCGGCGGGAGAGGGCGGTATTGCCGTGATCCGGATTTCGGGCAAGGACGCCATCACCCTTTTTATGAAGGTTTTTCACGGAGCCGACCTCACCCAAAAGCCATCACATACCATCCACTACGGGTACGTTACGCGGAATAAAAAAACGATAGATGATGTGCTTGTGAGCCTGTTTCGGGCGCCGAAATCCTACACGGGTGAAGAAACGGTGGAGGTTTCGTGTCACGGGGGCGTCATCAACACGCAGCTGGTTCTGGAGGCTGTTCTGCATGCCGGTGCGCGTTCTGCCGAGCCGGGGGAGTTCACGCAGCGAGCGTTTTTGAACGGCAAACTGGATTTATCGCAGGCCGAGGCCGTTGCGGACCTGATTCATGCCCGGAGTAAAAAGGCGGCCGAAAGTTCTCGTCAGCAGCTGGAAGGACAATTGGGCGAGTACATCAA
>PWID01000088.1 GCA_003555145.1 Balneolia bacterium
CATTCATCATTTTATAAGCACATGAGGAGCAATACCTTGAAACAATCACACCCTGCCGTTTTCCGAATGTAGTTAATTCAAATCACGGTATTTGTAAATAGTTTGCTTCACCCCAAAAAAAAAAGACGCTACCCGAATTATCCGGACAGCGCCTTTTGGTTTTAAGGATGATGATACGATTTATGAAGGTAACTTAGCATCAGAGGCCAATTCACCATTCAAAATTCACCATTCAAAATTTCCTACTTAACCAGCATCATTTTCTGAGTTTGCACCTGACTTCCGCTCTGAAGGCGGTACAGGTAGATACCCGATGCAAGATGGGTCGCATCGAAGGTTACGGTATGGGCACCGGCGGAGCGGCTTCCGCTTACCAGCGTGGCTACGCGCTGACCCTGTACGTTGTACACCTCAAGACTCACATCACCGGCTTCGGGCAGGCTGAAGCTGATATTGGTCGTCGGGTTGAACGGGTTTGGATAGTTCTGGTTCAGAGCGAACTCTACCGGAGCGTCGATTCCCGGCCCGGTGCTGGTCGGATCCTGCAGGGTGATGACCTCACCGGTAGCTAGCACCACAACGAGTTCAAATCCCGGACCATCCTGGTTTCCGGCCGGATTCAGGAATCCGCGTGCCGTAACTACCGCGCTCTGGCCAGCAAACGGGCTGAAGTCAGCAGAGTAGGACACAAGCGGCGTTTCGGACCCGGCCGGTAGAATGTCCAGCACGTAGCTATCGGCCGGCACGCTGATGTACTCGGTCAGGTCGCCGTATGCAGCGCCGTCAACCAGCAGAAGCTCGCCTGCGCGTACGTCCACTGCGGGGGCATCGGTTACAGCATGCAGCACCACGAAGTCTACATTTTCTTCGCTTGTGGCCTGTGTGCGGGCATCAGCCAGTACTGAAAGGGTGAGACCGGTATCGTTGCCATCCGGATTCGGACTGAAGGCCGACGGATCGGTAACTCCAACTGCGCTTATTACATAAAAAACTTCGGATTCAAGCAGGTAGGTTTCTGCAAACACCACGGTCTCCGTTCCGGCAGCGCGGATTTCGATATCCAGATCCACGCCGGCAGGAGCTTCAACAAAAGGCGTTGCGGTTCCGTAAGCGAAATCTTCCAGAAAGGCTTCACCATTTATATACACATCCACAAACCCGGCGGCCGGATCGGCTGCGCTGTGAATGAGCTGTACAAGGGCAGGAGCCACTTCTTCTTCAGTTATGATGACGGTCCACTCCTGCTCGTCGCCATGCGGTACGGACAGCGTGTAAACAACCTCGGTTGTGAAGTTCTGAACTTCATCCAGATCAATGTCAGAGGTTACGCCGAGTTCAATTTCTGCAGTAGGAACAAGACTGGAAACGTCGGTACCGGCAGCAACTTCAAAACGAACTTCGCTGTTTTCAGCATCGATGGTGCCGGTAACATCTTCGTCGAGTGAAGGGTTATTTTCGGCCAGAAATACAAAGGCATCAAAAACCGGGTTGATGGTATTGATTGGCTCGAAGGTTACCAAACCATAGCTGGCATCATCCGGCTGATGAAAAATTACGCTTTCGGCAAACTCGGCAGTGTTATCACCCCAATAGTTACCAATGGCGTTATGATCAACCGGTGTATTGTTGAAAAAGGCATAGGTAACGCCTCCGTTACCATTATCGAAAAACACGTTTCCACCCGGATCTTCTTCCGTACCCAGTTCGAGAAGAGTGGCATCGCCGGAACCTGCATCGCCCATCTGAGTGGTTATTCCCCAAAGATTACCGGAAATAACGTTTCTTCGGATAATGGAAGAGCTCGACTGATTGGCTGCTACAAAGTTTAATCCGCTACCTCCGGAAAATGGAGCTCCTTCAATATTGTTATCCTTAACAATGTTGTCTTCAATAACAGATTTGATGTTGTTTCCTATCTGAGTGTATCCGTAACGGTTGTTTACAATTGTGTTGTTTCTCACGGAAATCAGATTATTACTACCTGCTCCGAAAAGGTTACTTATTGCAATACCACCTACCCGTTCATTTTCAAGAATGCCTTCTATATAATTGTTCTCAATACGAAGGGTATCTCCGGCAACGGCTGGTCCAAGATTAATCTGCGGACGATTCTGGTTATTCATCGTATTGGCGATGAAGATGCTGTTAGTAATCTGTGGTGATCCAAAAACGTTGGCACCTGATCCGATGGCCGGACCGGTATTTTCAGTGAATGTGCACTCGTTGATAACCGGGCTTGCTCCACTATAAGTAATGGATCCACCGGTAACGTTAGAAGTTCCGTTATTACGGATAATACACTGCTCAAATGTCGCTTCAGTTCCGATGAGCTGAATACCACCGCCGTATTTAACCGTTGTATTTCTGAAAACGGCCGGTTCAGCGTTTTCAAAGCGGAATCCCCTGAAATTCTCTGCTGCTGAGGTCGTATCAATAGCTGTAAAGGTTACGTGACCGGATACAGGATCAGAAATAAACTGACCAAAGATTTCCAGTCGTATACCTGAAGCCACTCTCACGTTGGCTTCTTCAGTTATTTCGAGTACATCCGATTCTGATATCTGGAGGAGTGCATTTATCACAAATCCGTCTTCATCTTCGGTTACCGTGCCGTCGGACAGATCTACAAGATCCGAAAGTGAAAGAGTGAGGTTATCACCAGGGCTGGTGTACTGTGCCTGCAGAGCCGTGAATGGCAGCAGCAGAGCCAGTATTAAAAGTCCAATGTTACGTTGTATCGTTTTCATCATGTTCAGTCTTTTTTATGATTTACAGTCCCTTATGGGAGCTCCTTTGTTATTATCTAACAATACCGATTAAAAAAGACGTTCGCATTAAAACGGGGGAGAATTAAACAATCTTTACATCAATGCTGCTATCTAAGGAAGAAAAGGTATCGGGATGTGTCGCTCCGATCCCAGTTTTGGGTCACAATCTATACCTGATGCAGCTGCATCAGGCTGTGTTTGTTGAGGCTTTCAGCCTCTTGGGATTTGGATAAAAATCGGCGGAATCATAGCTCTACGTCTTTCGCCCCGTTGGGTCTTAACTTTCTGGTTAACTCAAAAACATAGGGCTTTGCCCCATGCTGATGCTATCGCCCCTTTGGGGCTGGCAGGGTTTCCTTCGTCAAGGAAGAGCACACCCTGCCTTTGACTTTCACCCTTCGACCATTTCCATTATACCTGAACAACCCACAAAAAAAAGGCGCTGCCCGATTTTCATCGGACAGCGCCTTTCCTATTTCTAAAGTGTGATTTATCGATTTCTGAAGGTGAGTCAGACTCAAAAGCCTAATTCACCATTCACAATTTCCCGATTAATCGGGACCAGGCATAGCCTGGCACAATTCACAATTTTTTCTATTACTTCACAAG
>PWID01000160.1 GCA_003555145.1 Balneolia bacterium
ACAGATGCCCTCATACCAAGAAAAACCTCCTCGAGACGAAGCAGGTACTGATCCAAAACTTCTTTCAAGTTGGCATCCTGCTCCATGGAGTTCCTGAGCAGCTCTTTCTCAATCTCGTCAATTTTCTCGTAGTAATAAGGAACCGAAACATCCTGCAAGGAACCAATTACACGTTCAGCATTCCCGTTTTCGTCCCGAAGTATTACCGCCCGGTCTGTAACCCGGGCATAGGTACCGTCACTTTTCATGAACCGGTATGAGCAGGACCAATTAAATTTATCGGGAGCGTCGACTGCCCTGGTAAAGGTCGTGTCAACAGCATCCTGATCATCCGGATGGATAAGGCTGAAGAGTTTTTCATACTCGTTAAAGCCATCGCTTCCTTTAGTTCCGAAGTTACGCTCAAAACCATCACCGAGGAAAAATTCGCTTGTTTGGGGATTGTACTCATAAATACTCTCCGAACTGGCTTTGTTAAGCTCGATAAAGCGCTCATTGCTTTTCAACAACTCTCTTTCAAACTGAATCTGCTCGGTGATATCGTTACCAATGCACTGCAGTTCGACCGGGTTTCCACTCTCATCGGGGATAGATACAAAATCCCAGGTGGTGTGGATGATGTCGTTTTCGGCATTAATTTTATCCATAGTGACCTTAATCACCTTACCGGGCTCTTCAATGCACCGACTTACTGCATCCCTGACCTTTTCATGATGGTATTCACAAATAGAGTCCATAACATTGTACCTTGCGAGATCCTCAGCATCTGAGTTAAGCCCCATCACCCTCGCGTATTTTTTATTCAGATAAGTGAATTTACCTTCTATATCGGTGCGGATCACAAAGTTTGTTTGTGACTCATAAAGACCACGATACCGGGCTTCGCTTTCTCTTAGCTTTTGCTCAGCTTTTTTAATTTCGGTTGCATCCCGGGCCACACAGTGCATCTGCTCTAGCTCGGCATTCCAGTGGGCCGACCAGATTACCGGAACATTACGGCCATCTTTATGTATAAGGCGGTTTTCGAAATTCGTAAACTCTTCACCACTCTGAATGCGATCAGCCGTTTGCTGTGTTTTCTCCCTGTCCTTTTCAAAGACATAATTCATAAAAGGTTTGCCTTCCAGCTCAGCAGGATCGTAGCCCCACATATCCCGGCAGGCCGCGCTCACCCGAATAAACTCACCGGACTTGCTAATGGTACAAATTACGTCGAGCGAATAGTCGAGAATCAGCTGTAGCTCCTGCTGTTTCTTTTCTACGGCTTTTTGAGATACCATCAGCGAGGTAATGTCTGTTGTTTTAACAACGATACCACCAATAGCGGGATCGTCCAGCATATTCGTAGCCGTACTTTGCAGCCACATCATTTCGCCGTTTGTATTTTGATAACGGAAAGGCTCCGTCTTTACCTTTTTAGACCTAAGTGCCTTTTGAAAATCCTCATTTATTCTATTGATATCATCAGGATGAACCCCCGCCATAGGATTTGATCCCAACAAATCGCTTTCTTTTTTGCCTTTGAACTGCTCATGATTCGGTCCGATATAGAGATACTCGCCCTTCTCACTCTGAATGCTTATTAAGTCTGAGCCCTCACTGACGAGCGCTTTCAGCTTTCTTTCGCTTTCAACAAGCTTCTGCTCTGCCTTTTTTAAGGCTGAAATATTTATACCGTTGCCAAAGATGCACTTTTTACCTTTATACATTGTGGTGGCGGCTGTAAAAAAGAGCGGGACTTTGGTCTTATCTTTGGCTGTCAGCCAGGCTTCAACCTGCGTGTAGCCCTCTTTCATTACAATATCGATATGCTTTCTGATGCGCTCGTTCTCTTCACCTTCATACATATCGAGCGGCTTGATTTTAGCTATCTCATCATGAGAATAGCCGGTGGCTTTTTCAAGCTCCTTGTTCCAAAGCAGGTGGTTCCCGTCTTCATCAAACAAGTAGAACAAGCTGGGCAGATTTTGAATAAGGACTTCATTGAGCTTGCTTTCCTGCTCCAGCGCCTGGGAAAGCTCTTTTTCCCGGGTGATGTCCACGATCAGGCCGGTTAGTCGATACGGCTTGCCGTCTTTTTGAACAACTTTTGTCCGGTCGTGAAACCACACATAGTGACCGTCCTTATGGCGAAAGCGATATTCAAAAGTATGGTCGCGCATCATCTGAGACTCGGTGCTGCAGAATGAAAATATTTCTTCGCGCTCGTCGGGGTGAAGATGATTTTCCCAGAAGTTCGGATCGGAAATCCATTCTTCGGGTTTATAACCGGTAATTTCTTCAGCCTGTGGACTTACATAGAAAAACTGAACTGTTTCAGCATCGGCCTCCCAGAAAATTCCGTCTGCATTTTCTAGCAGGGTTTTGGTCTTGGCCTGTGCTTCTTCATATTTTTGACGGACTTCGGTTAAATCTGTAATGTCTGAAAAAATACCAACCAGACGTTCAGGCTTGCCATCATCATTATGGATAATTGATGCCCTTGACCTGACATACACAAGATCGCCTCCTTTGGTAATCAGCCGCTTTTGTATATCATACGTTTCGCCATTCTCCATAACCTCATTGAAATGATCGAGCGAGCGCTGCCGGTCATCGGGATGAATAAAGCTGATTGCCCGCTCATAATCGAGCTCAAACTCCTGTGGCTCATGTTTGAGCATCTTATACACGCCATCCGACCACCAGATTTCTGATGAATCCAGATCAATTTCCCAAACGCCAGCCTTCGCAATCGACTCGAAATGTTCGGCAAAGATCGTCTCAGGGTTTAGATGGGGCAGTTCAGACTTTTTCTTGCTCATTAGGTTAGCTGATTTTGGCAATCATTAATACTCATGCAAATGTACAACCGAAAACCCTTTAATGAAACAGGTATTGAATGGTGGCGGGATTGTGCGGGGATTTGAAATCAGGGTCGCCATCCCGCCACGGGTTTAAACCCGTAGTAGTAGATTTCTGATAGCTGATTTACGATTGTTGATTTTTGAATGGTACAGACGAGGAATAGGCAGGATTTGAAATCAGGCTCGCTATCCCGCCACGGGTTTAAACCCATGGCTACTACGGTGGTCGTGTCCTTTCGGACACTATCTGATGGCACCATCCACCCATATGTAAGTTTCCCACAGTGCCGGCAGGTACATTCCGCCATAGTAGCCCATGATTTCAATCATGGGCGGGGGAAAATGGCCGGGAATCTGAAACCAGGCTGGCATCAATTTTTAAACCGGGCATCTGATTCGCTATCCCGCCACGGGTTAAAACCCATGGCTACTATGGTGGTCGTGTCCTTTCGGACACTATTCGATAGAGCTATCCGGACAATCAGCCGATTCCCACAGTGCCGGCAGGTACGTTCCGACATAGTAG
>PWID01000204.1 GCA_003555145.1 Balneolia bacterium
GAGCCAAGCTACCTGCTCGAAACCGAAAACGGAGAGCAGGTGCTAACCAGAGTGGATCAATTGAGCGAGTCGTCAATTTTGCCCACGATTGGAATTATACTCGATTTTTGAGGAACGCGGGCTTAAACTGCTCAGATGCATTTGAGGACTGTTAGGGTGCTTAGCACCGTTTGGAGTTCGGAGTTTGGAGTGCGGAGTTTAGGGTTTGGAGTTGTCACCCTCTATAACACTTTTCACAAAATCACGCTTCTTATTTTCTTTGAACTAGGATTCACGGGATTTAAGGATGGGGAGGATTTGTACTCTCCGGATAGTCCAATCATTGTTATTCACTGAATCACATTAAAAATTGCCTATCGTATATCAGGTATCGCATATCATTTCTCCACCTGTTCACCTCACCCAACCCTCTCCTCAAGGAGAGGGCTATGGTTTCCAGGAATTTACTACGATCGAAAACAATCCAAATACCTGCAAAAGAGCTCCCTTCTCCTTCAGGAGAGGGGCCGGGGGTGAGGTCATACGATACCAGATGAGCTCAGATGCACTTGAGGACTGTTAGTAGTGCTTCGCACCGTTTGGCTGCGCTACACTACGCTGTTGCGCCTGCCTGCCTTCGCTTCAGCAGACAGGTCATAATCCCCGTACCTCAGCGTCCTGTCCTGCGAATTCAAAGATCAAAAATCAAGAATCAGCTATTAAAAATCGTTCAGTTCGCTCCAACTGCCGCGTTGATGTCGTAGTAGATTTCCGCGCCCGGTCCCGGTGGAATACCGAAGCCGAAAATCATAATGAAGAACAACAAAATCCATCCTATGTAGAAAAAGATGGAGTAGGGCAGCATCATACTGATAATGGTTCCAATACCCAGGTTGCGGTCATATTTGTTGGCAAAGGCGAGAATCAGGCCGAAGTAACTCATCATCGGGGTGATGATGTTGGTAACCGAATCGCCAATGCGATAGGCGGCCTGAATTACTTCCGGACTGTAGCCGATAAGCATAAGCATGGGTACAAAAATTGGTGCCGTAACGGCCCATTGTGCGGAAGCTGAGCCGAGCATCAGGTTTACGAAGCCGGAAATAAAGATGAAGAAAATAAAGACCAGCGGACCAGTAAGATTCATATTCTGCAGGAAGTTGGCACCGTTAACGGCCAGAATCTGACCAAGGTTGGTCCATCCGAAATAGGCTACGAACTGTGCCGCAAAAAACACGATTACGATATACAGACCCAGGGTTGACATCGATTTAGCCATGCCGTCGATTACGTCGCGCTCGGATTCTACCGTGCCAACAACGCGTCCGTACACGATGCCCGGAATAATAAACCCGATGAAAATGAGGGCTACAATACCATTGAGGAAAGGAGAGATGGTAGCCGGGAAATCAGTGACTGTTGGATCCGGGTTGCGAAGAATGCCCCATTCCGGAATAAGCATCAGCAGAATAACGGCGGTCATTCCGACTACGGAAATAAATGCCCAGAAAAGACCTTTTTTCTCTTGTTTGGTGAGCGGTTCCATGCCTTCGGTGGCGTCCAGCTCTTCCATGGCGATGCTCGGATCGTAGGGCCCCAGCTTCGGCTCTACGATATAAACGGTAACAAAGGTGCCAAGAATGGAGATTAAGAATACGCTTGCAAACATGAAGTAGTAGTTTACCGCAGCATGAACCACGTAACCGGGATCAATCAGCTGAGCCGCTTCCTGCGTAAGACCGGCCAGAAGCGGATCGATGGTGCCGAGAAGGAGGTTAGCGCTGTAGCCTCCCGACACTCCGGCAAAAGCAGCCGCAAGACCGGCAAGCGGGTGCCGCCCGAGTGATAAAAACACCACGGCGCCCAATGGCACAAGCACCACGTAACCTAGCTCGGAGGCCGTATTCGATATAATTCCGGAAAACACAATAGCAAAGGCCACAAGAATTTTTGGCTGCAGGAAGTATGCCAGCGGACGCTTAATCAGCTTCATGATTTTGCTGTCATTATCGCGCACAGTGGGCTGTATCGCCAGGGCCGAAAGCACTATGCCACGAATAGCAGACTTAATGAGGCCCGAATGTTCGGCCACGCCAACGCCAAGAAGGGCCACAAGCACGGTTCCAAGCGGAGCAAAACCCGTGAAGTTAGTTACCAGGTTGGCGATAATCATACGAACGCCCTCGGCATTCATCAGGCTGACTGATGTAATAATACCATCGGGAGAGCGACCGGCAGTGCCTTCGGGGCGCGGATCCTGAACCTGAAGGTTGAGCAGTTCGGCAAGGCCACTAATCAGAATTACACCGGCGCAAAACAGGGCAAAAAGGGTGACGGGATGCGGAAGCAGGTTACCCAGCCATTCAACGCTGTTAAGAAAATGTGTGAACCAGTTCTTTTTCTGTTCCAGCTCTTCTTTCGAAGGCTTGAGTTGATCGTCAAGTTTGCTCATGTAGGTTCAGTTTCCGTCGTTGCGGTAAGCGTTGAAGGTTGTTTTTTTTTGAAGGCATTCAGTTTCGCGCAATTTAAATGCGCATCGGGCTTCACCCTGAAAATAAAAAAGCCTGCTGCACAAACCCGCGATGAGGGTGGTGCAACAGGCTTTGATTATACTAAAAAAATCAGCCTCATGAAATAAAGCGGGGAAACTAATCCATACGAACCGAATCCAGAGCCATGCGCCAGGTACCTCTCCATGCATCGGTTATCGGGTTGTTTTCGGCCGGCATATCCCGGTAGCCGATAGCCAGAGCAACATCGCCTTTGGCTACAAAAGTGCGGACTGTATAGTAGCCGCTATCGGAAACGAAGCGTGTTTCCAGCGCTTCCATGCCGCGTACACGTACGTTCCGGCCCCCGGCTTCACCGTTTGCATCAGCTGCCTCAGATATTTTAATTCGGGCAAACTCGCGCCCGTTAAGCCGGTCCGGATTATTGAACACCTCCACGAAATACTCAAAAGCGGGAAGGGTGATGGCATCTTCGCCTGACTCCGTCATTAGCCTCACATCGGGCCCGCTGATGGTGAGCGTGCGGCGCGCCCAGTCGGTTTCGCCGCGCAGGTCAAGCCGGCCGTTATCAGGATGTTTGAAGGAAAACCCGTCACCCAAAAACTGCTGAACGCCGGTGGTCTGAACCTCGCCGGGATGCTCCATGGCACAGGAGGAAAGCAGCAATCCAAAAACCGAAATGGCAAAAAGTACAGAAGTGATTCGTGCTGATGAGCGCATCATACTAAACAAAAATAAAAATGAAGGTAAAATGTGTTGGAACAAGTAATCGAACTCATTAACCAAAAAACGGGCATCAGGGTTCTTTCAACCCCAATGCCCGTTAAAGACAAAAGACTAAAGTCCTTTTAAAAAAAATAATCGATTTATGATGCCTGGGA
>PWID01000144.1 GCA_003555145.1 Balneolia bacterium
CTCTAAAATAAAAAGCCTTCCCAAAATGAGGAAGGCTTTAAATGTTTAAAAGCTCTGTCTGTTTATAGGAGCAGCAAAATAATTATAATCAACAGTGCTGTAGTGAGGCCGATGGTAATTGTCCGGTTGTTGGCCTGTTCCATAGACTGCTGGGAATAGTCGGAATAATCATCGAGGTCTTCATCCGAGATTTGCTCGTAACCATCCAAACCGTTGAGCTGATTAGACCGGTCTGTGATTTCGGATTTCAGCAATGCAAGTTGTGCAGTTTCATCTTCATTAAGTGAAGCCTTTTCTTCGATTACACGAACGGTTTCTAACATATTCTCATAAGAGTCATTCAGAATACTTCGCTTCTCATCAGCGGTCTCTGCAGCTTTTACAAGCTGTACGGTTTCATTCATGTGCTTTTTGAGTACTTCATTCAGGTTTTGCGCTGATGCAGTCTGCACAGATACCCCCAGCATCAGAATAAAAGTCAGTACGGAAAACATCTTCATCTTAGTCATATCAGATTGTATTCGTTAGTAGTTATTTTGGCTGTAAATGACTTGCTGTCATACAGTAACAGTCTTAGTACTCTTATAGAAGGTAATTTGACTAACGAGCGTTCACTTATCTGCAATGATGTGGCTGAGGCGTCTGTACTACTTGTTATAGGGCTTCAGTTTGGATTCAATTGTATTACGGCGCGGTTCCTGCCATTCCGGAAGCTTTAATGATGTACCAAGCGTTTCATCGGTTTCATCAACTAAAAAACCCGGACCCTCTGTCGCTATTTCAAAAATCACGCCACCGGGCATTCTGAAATAAATGGACTCGAAATATTTCCGGTCCTTAACTTCGGTTACCTGCAGCCCGAATTCATCTTCCAGCTGCTTTTTAATTTTGATCGACTCATCAATCGATTCCACCCTGTGCGCTACATGATGCACCGTTCCTATGCCGTTAATACCCTTCGGCAAGTCTTCGGCCTTCGCGTCGAGTAGAAAGACGGTATTGCCTGCACCTTTTTCGGTGGTTTCCATCTGCGTGTAGTTTCCTTCTTTATTAACAGTCTGGTAGCCAAATGCATGCATAAATCGCAAGGACTCTTCCAGGTCTTCGACGGCAAGTACCACGCTGTGGATTCCTCTTATAGCATTTGCAGCATCAATTTGGTCGGTTGTCCAAACGGGTTTACGCTCGTCTGAAGCATCTTCTCTGATGGATAACTTTAAACCTGAAGGGTCCTCAAAAGTAAGGTACTCGATACCAAACCTCTTTTCGGAACGAGCCTCTCTTTTATTCTCTTTAAGTCGTTCTTTCCAAAACTCGAGTGACTCTGAAGGAGCCGAAAATACGGTTTCGAATACCTGCCCACTTCCAGTTACTCCCTCTCTCACGCCCTGATCACCGTAGGGGAAAGTCGTAAATACTGTGGAAGGCAAACCTATTTTGTTGCCATAATAAAAATGATATACCTTTTCATTATCGAAATTTACAGTCTCTTTTATAAGCCGCTGCCCCAGTAATTTGACATAAAAGTCGTAATCTTCCTGGGCTTCATTAACAGTTGCGGTTACGTGATGAATACCCTTAATTTTTTTTTTCAAGTTCATTTCAAAAAGTGATTGAGCTGTTCTTAAGCAGGTTTCCATTTACGGAGCGCCTACATCATAATTAATTAATTTATTTGTTCAAACAAACAATTTGATTCTCTGAAGCGTTCAAACACTCACTTAATATGTTGCGGCAGTTACGATTTAATTGTCTTTTTTTTGATTCAGTTTTGTTTATTTATACGTATAAATGGGAAAGTCCTACTCACTCTAGCCTTCAATCTAACCTCATCCCGGCAGACTCAACTGTATCCAGTCTATGAATAACCAAAGATGGCAGGAAATTTCGCAGGTACTCGACAAAGTGCTTACTCTCGATGAATCCAAGCAGCTCACCTGGCTTGAAAGTAACTATGGAGATGATAAGGAGCTGATAAAGGAAGTTCGGGAAATGCTTTTCTCTATATCAGAATCCAGAGACCGGGACTTTCTTAATGCTGAAACCAGCGGCCATGCGGATCTTCTCGGCGACGTAAAAGAGTTTTTTCTCGACGATTCTGCGGATGCAGAGGATTTAATAGGCCAAATGGTTGGACCTTATCGCATAGATGATGTGCTTGGGAAAGGCGGCATGGGCAATGTTTATAAAGCCAGCAGAGCCGACGGGCAGTTCGAGCAAACTGTAGCCATCAAGTTCATACAGAACCAGCATCAGTCATCCCAGCGTTTAGATCGTTTCAGGCAGGAACAGAGGATTCTGGCTAATCTTAATCACCCTAATATTGCGATGCTGCTAGACGGCGGGGTAACGGAAAATGGTTATCCTTATCTCATAATGGAATGTGTGCAGGGTGTACGAATAGACCACTACTGCCGAGATAACAAGCTGTCCGTTTTAAAACGGCTTGAGCTTATCAAAAAAATCCTGAGTGCCATTAATTATGCGCATTCAAACCTGATTGTCCATCGTGACCTGAAACCAAACAATATTCTGGTTACAGAGAACGGTGATGTGAAAATTCTGGATTTCGGTATTGCCAAACTCATGAGCGAGAAACTGGATGATGAACAGCTTCATACGCGCACCGGCCAGCGGTTTTGGACCCCATACTACGCAGCGCCTGAACAGGTACTTGAGCAGCCCGCACGCGTACAAACCGATATCTACTCGCTCGGTATGCTTATGTTTGCGCTTCTTACAGATACTATGGCGTTCGATTTTAAAGACAAGGGCATTCATAAGATTGAAAAAATGATTGTTGAGGAATCCCCCTTACTTATGAGTCAGGGCGCATCTACTCTCAGCGATGATGAAACACGTGCCTCTTTCGGTATGCGGAAATCACATTTGATAAATACGCTCCGAAACGACCTGGACGCTATTGTTGATATGGCCATTCGAAAAGAGCCGGAGTTTCGCTACCCGTCTGTTTCCGCCCTGTATGATGACATCTGTCGCTTTCAGACAGATCGTCCCGTTCGTGCTAAAAAAGGTAGTTTCAGCTATCGTGCTAAAAAATATATGAGGCGTAACCGGCAACCGCTTATCACCGCTGCACTCATTTTGTTAACCATTTCAGGGCTTGTCACTTTCTACACCATACAGCTCGACAGACAGCGCAGCCTGGCCGAAAGCGAAGCTTTAAAAGCCCAGCAGGTAGCCGATTTTATGGTTGGAATATTTGAAAGTGCCAATTCCTATTCCCATAGTGGAGACGCGGTGGGCATGGAAGCTTCCATAGGCAGTATACTTGACTTCAGCGTTGGGAAAATGGATGAAGAGCTTGCCGGCCA
>PWID01000120.1 GCA_003555145.1 Balneolia bacterium
CTGGCTTATTGTGCGGCCAGGAACCCTCAATGGTTTCGAGAGTCGGGTTGTTAGACGGATCCCCGTCCCGAAACCGCTCCACAAAAATCTGATACCAAATAGCCTCCTGCGCCCACTCCGGAACAGACTCAGGCTCAGCTTCTTTTTTCGAATCCTGCTGACAGCTAGAAAAAAGAAAAAGGGTAAACACTAAAAAAGTAAAAACAGAAAAACCACGAAAAAAATTAGTGCACATAACGTTTGATATTATTTCTGAGTGAAAAAGCATTAAAATTAATTAGGAAGCCAAGTCTCTTGCCCGACAATTTAAGATATGTCAATAGCTGAGCCATATGCACATTTTCTATTCTTGATACTGACTTAAGTTCGACAATTACCATATCTTCAACAAGTAAATCGATTCTGTAACCTTCAGTAAACTGCAGGCCATCATACTCTATCGGCAATCTTATTTGAGTATCAACTGATAAGCCCGCTTTTCTGAGCTTATGCGCCAGACAGGTTTCATAAACACTTTCTAGTAGCCCGGGACCTAAATCAAAATGGATTCTATATGCTGAATTAACTATCTGCTTTGCAATTTTTTCATACTCGTCACCGAGCTCATCATAATCATTATTTTTATCAGCCATCATCCCATCCTCCAATTGTTCAAGTATAGTACTGTACTAATGATAGGCTTTTCACAAGAAAATCAGAAAAATACACTTAGTGTATTTGGTTAAAAAGATTCTCATCAAACTTTTTTGTGTTTTTAGTGACTTCCTTTTTAGTGTTTCCCTTCAGACTACCTACTACCTCCCCCCAAAAAAAAGGAGCCGAACTAACGTCCGACCCCCAAAATTCACAATTCAAAATTCACCATTCACAATTATTATTTAACCAGCAACATTTTATTGGTGAAGGTCTGCCCGGCCGTAGTCATGCGGACAATGTACACGCCGCTTGTGAGGCGGGAGCCATCGAACTGCACGGTATGTGTACCGACGCTCTGAGCGCCATCATGCAGCAACGCCACGCGCTGACCCAGCACGTTGAAGACTTCAAGTCGTACATCGGCGGGTTCGCTCAATTCGTACACCACGTTGGTGGTCGGGTTGAACGGGTTCGGGTAGTTTTGTTTTAGTGAAATCACAGAGGGTGTTTCGCCCGGGTTTGGGTTTGGGTCTGTGATGGAAGTAAATTCACCTGAACCATTGAAAAATAACGACCCGTCATCTCCCGCGATCCAGATATTATCCTTATCAATTATCAGGATTGAGCGAAGCGTGCTCTCTGTTAAGGACGACGAACGTTCCTCCCAAACCATTCCGGCGTCGGTGGTTGTAAGCAGCGTTCCTGAGGCTCCAACAGCTAATCCTTCACCCGATTGGTGCAGCGCAATGTCAAAAAGATCAGCTTCCGTACTGCTGAGGATTTCCACCCAGCTTTCACCTGCATCTGTACTCCGAAGTATCGTACTGTTAATACCAGCGGCAAGGATTACCTCAACACCTGCATAAACTGCGTTTAAGTCTGCATCCGTAGGTATATCGAGACTGGTTATTTCTCCTGAGCGGTTAATGCGAACGGCCCGGCCCGACTCTCCCACGGCAATGGCTGTGTTCTCATTCAGTTTTGCAATCCCTGAGAGGGAACCTTCTACGTTTCCTGCTGTAATCAAATCAGTACCGTCATAAAACATTACGGCCCCATCTTTGCCGACAGCTACCAGGAATGTATCATCCAGCCAAACGGCACCAGCTACTTTTTCCGGAGTTTGAATGTCAAGGTCTTCGCTTGTTACGCCGAAATCAGTAGTTGAAAACACTCTGTTAACGCTCCCGATGTAAGGTCTGAAAACAAGGCCAGATCCGGATTCTCTGAATGCCGCATAATCGACCGCAGAATCCGGGTAGTATTCCCATACCCGGCTGTCTTCGGAAATTCGGAAGGTGTAATAGTCTCGGCATTCACCACCATAATAACACTCAAAAATACTGTACCCAAACGCCGCGATACCATCTTCTGTCTTTACGAGCTGCCGAGTATCAGGCGATAATGAGTTTCCGGACCCCTCGGCCGAATAAAAATCATAGGCTTCAGTCACCACACCGTTCTCGAATCCAACCACACCAAAGGAGAGAAACCCTAATCGCAGGTAAGAATTAGTATCCGGTATTCTGGTTACCGCATACGTCTCACCGGCGAATTCTAAGGTTGCTGTTAATTCCCATCCATTTCCCAAGTCCGCATATCGATAGACTATTGTTAGCCCCTCTCTCCCATCTACAGGCATTGCAATGGTGAAAAATATAAATTCCCCATCCCGTATGTCATAAAGCTCCAGGAAACGTGGTGGTTCAAAGGGGGGTAATGATAATTCTGACAAATCATCTGCAAGAGTGTAGATGGCAGAATTTCTCCCGATACCACCTGGATCGATTAAATAAACCATCCCATCATCATAACCACTATACCTGAATGAAACCTCGGAATCCGGTTGCTCAGTACTCCAGGTTTCTCCTGCATCCGAAGTATATGCGATCCAGCCGTTCGAACCGGCAACTACGGCGTGGCTATCCGAAATGGTTACTGCAGTTCTCCAGCTTGTTCCGGATTGTACAAAGGTTTCATTCCATGTTTCACCGGCATCGGTGCTTCGCCAGACTGATCCCCCATTTGTGGTTATAAAACCTGTTTCATCATCAAAAAAGCCGGTATTCACAAGCCCATCATCAAGACTTAACGTTTCCAGCCATGTAGATCCGCGGTCGGTTGAGATATAAGCTTTATTGTTTGCAATAACCAAAGCTGATTCAGGGGAAAACGCATGCAAATCTCTTATGGTAAATGGCTCTTCCCCCACGTGCGTGTCTTTCATTCTGAAGATATTATCTTCATCCCGGTAGCCCCAGATTACCGCTGATGAAGTTCCGGCGACTACCCTTCCGCCAACTACAAAGGTCTCCGAATCGAAAGCTTGCCCGGCACTATAACCAACGTTCCACATTTTTGGTGTCAGAGAATCCCACTGGGCGTTAGCATTCCCATAAAATGAGTGGGAGAACACCAGCATTAAGACAAGAATCAGGGCCGTTTTTGCAGAGATAATTTTCATAGGGATAGTCGTAAAATGAATGTAATCCATTCATCAAAATAAACCATCAGCCTATAGATTCCTAACCCCCAGCACAGACCTGACAGGTTTTTGAAACCTGTCAGGTCTGCTAATTTAAAATTGTACAAACCTTAGTACCCTTTGTGCCATAGTGCCTGCCTGCCAGTATTGGCAGGGTTCAATACAAAAAAGGGAACCGAACTAACGTCCGACCCCCAAAATTCACAATTCAAA
>PWID01000225.1 GCA_003555145.1 Balneolia bacterium
AATGAGATACTGTTGGCATTGACATACTCATATCCTGTAACTGTAGCTGTAAAATGAATAATGAATCTCTGTAGCCCTGACATACTGCCCCCCTGGCATACTGTATTTGGTCGAAGGTCTCTCAAATTCTCACATATGAATGAAAAAAAACAATTCACAATTCACCATTCACAATTAGGAGCGAATGCGACCTCAAAACAGATGGCTTAGCTTAGAGCAGATTTCTTCGAGTACTTTCTGATCGGTTTCATCCATGGCGGAAACGGTGTTCGAATCGATGTCGAGCTGGGCTACGAAAGCATCACCCTTCATAATCGGAACCACAATTTCCGACTTCACGTGTATGTTGCACGAGAGGTAATTGTCCTGAGCGTGCACATCATCAACCACAAAGGTTTGGTGCGACTCGGCAACCTGCCCGCAAATGCCTTTTCCGAACGGGATTCGGGTGTGGTCGGTGGCTTCACCCACGTAAGGGCCGAGATACAGCTCGCGTTCAACTTCCGGATCAGCTATATAGAAGCCCACCCAGTTGTACACATCTATCTCGGAGTGGAGTAATTCCGAGATTTGCAGCAGAATAGTATCGCGATCTGTTTCATTCTTTAAAATCTGATCGGTTTTGGCTGGAAGCTCAAGCAGCTTCTTTTTTTGTTCGTTCATGAGAAAATTAAATACTGATTGAAAACAAAATGGTAAAAACTTAGAGCTCTGAAACGCTTGCTTTGAGATGTTTATTGAGCACTTCTGTAAATTTCACTGGATCAATAGGCTTTGTTATGAAGCCATCCATACCAGCATCAATGCATTTTTGCTGTTCCGTAATGGTAGCTCCGGCGGTGAGTGCTATAACGGGAACTGCTATGCTTCTGTTCCGGGAATCGACAAGGGATTGTTCAGCTTCGATTTCACGGATTAGTTTGGTGGCCATATATCCATCCATTACGGGCATTTGAAGATCCATCAGAATGAGATCTGGTCTCTTATCACGGAATTGTTCAACAGCCAGCTCTCCGTTTATCGCCGTGCGGATATTTACCTTCTTATCCTTAAGCGATTTCAGGCACATCATTTTGGCCAGGGTGAGGTTAATGGCGTTATCATCTACAATTAGCAGCTCAAGGATTTCTTCTCCGGATATAATAGTCCCGTTGGTTTGTGCGGCATTGTTTTGTGGCAAGCTGTGTTTCGTGCCCCTGCTCCCTGAAGGCAGGGGAGGTCTTTTTAAATCAGGATGATAGTCAGATACCTTCTCTATACAGGACTCAATGGCCTCAAAAAGCGCTTTAAAGTGAAGAGGTCTGGACAGGTAATGCACCGAAATATCAAACGACGGCTGAGAACGCTGATTTGAAGCTTCGGTTTTATCATCAATATCGTATAGCACAAAAACCTGACTCTTCGCGCGCGATTCCGGTGAGAGAAGTCCGGTAAGGCGCTTAACGTGAGGCACACACTCTTCGACAAAGTCATGATCTATTAAGAAAAGGATAGGTTTTCCGGTTTCGTCGAAGTCCATGCCTTCGGGCTCACATTCCCCGTAGCGAGTGGGGTTCAGACCGGTCTTCAGAATATAATCTGAAACAATTTCGAGCTCATGTTCATCGGGTAATGCAACCAAAAGACCTTTCTGGAAGGTATCAGTGAAGTCGATGTCGCCATACTCGGCCGGCTCTGCAACTTTAGCCTGAATGGTAAAGGTGAAAATACTTCCTTTGCCAAGCTCGCTTTCCAGCTTTAATTGGCCACCCATTTTTTCAATTAAAGACTTGGTAATGGACAGACCGAGACCGGTGCCTCCGTACTTGCGGGTAGTGGAGAGGTCGGCCTGGGCAAACGGGCTGAAAATTCGATTTTTGTGCTCTTCAGAAATGCCGATTCCTGTATCGCTGATGGTGAATCGAATGAGTACAACATCTGAGGATGGGTTATTTCCTTCAACCATCTCTGCACGCAGTTCTACCTTACCGGTATCGGTAAACTTCACAGCGTTGCCCATAAGGTTTATAATCACCTGCTGCAGCCGGAGCGGATCACTTATAATGGTTTTGGGAAGGTTCGGATCGGTGTATAAATAAACGGGCAGCTTTTTGGCACTTGAGGCAAATCGCACAACCTGTACGGCGTTGTCGCACAGGTCATCGGGGCTGAACTCCTTGGACTCCAGGTCGAGCCTGCCGGCTTCGATTTTTGAAAAATCCAGAATCTGGCTAATGAGCTGCATAAGGCTGTTTGCAGAGCTGGAAACATAGCCCATGTACTCCTGCTGAACGGGATTCAGATTGGTGTCTTTTAAAATATCTGTGAAACCAATTATTCCGTTGAGAGGCGTTCGTATTTCATGACTCATGTTTGCCAGAAAAGAGCTTTTTGCCTGGTTGGCATTTACGGCCTCTTTTCTGGCTTTTTCGAGCTCTACGTTTTTATGCTTAAGCTCGGCTATGCGGTCCTGTATTATTTTTTCCAGTTCAAACTTGGAGCGTCTCAATCGGGCGGTGTACAGATTGGTGGTAATAAAAATTATGACCATTAAACCAATCATATACATGGCAATGAAATGCGTCTGGAAAAACCAGGGGCGTAAAACGGTAAAGGAGAGGACCAAAGGCTCACTCCACCGGAACCCGCCGCTTTGAAGCGCCCGAACGCTGAGGGTATACTGGCCCGCAGAGAGTTGGGAAAGGTTCAGGAAAGAATCTGTTCCCATGTTGCTCCAGTCGTCGCTATCGTTAAGACGGTACTGATAAGAAATGCGTCCAGCCGGAAAAGACAAACTGGCAAACTGCAGGTTAATAAACGAATTGTAGTTCAGTTCGGCTCCGTAAAAACCGGAAGGCGGAATATGGTCTTCATTAACCAGACTGCTAACAAGCCTTGGCTTTGGGGTGGTTTCCACCCGGAGTTTGTTGTCGGAAGCTCCGGCCCCTGATGCAGTTGCTATCCATATATGATCATCCAGGCTGCGCGTGATGCCGCGGTAGGAAACGGTGCGGGAAGGTATTCCGCTCACAGCTTCATCGAAAAGCGTTAGCTGATTATCCAGACGGGAATACACAAACAGGCCGGTATCGGTACCGACCCAGACCAAATGCTCGTCGTAGGCAAGAATACTTTTAATGTATTCAAAATCGAGCTGCTCATGTAATGGGAGGCGCCCGAAAGTGTGCTCTCCAGCATCGTAGAGCCAAACGCCACTGCTGGTAGCAAACAGTATATTACCATTTTCGAGTATAGACATATCGTGGATGAGCAAACCCTGAATCTCAGAACGGCTGTACTCAGTATTCATGAGTACAGGCATAAACTCATCCTGCTTCGGCAGGTAGCGAAAAAGCTTGTGCACACCCGAACTAGCCACATAAATGGTGCCGTCGTGCCCCTCCGCTATAACCGATGAAGCTTGAGTAATACCCTGTGCGTGCCCGTAGAGACTCAGCTGCAGCTGATTGTCGAACCGGCTTATTCCCGTCTCGTTGTATTGTGTGAACCACGTATTGTTACCGGAATCCGTAAAGCTTTGGAAAATGGTGTTTTCTAAATCGGCGGATGTGTACAGGATGATGGCATCATTCTGCTCAGCCCCGTATTCCATCAGGTACTTTCTGCCTCGGGATGTTGCAATAAAAACACCCTCTTCGCGGGCGGATACGGTTAGGATATCATCTTGCTGCGGATTATCAAAAATGACATCGGTAAAGTATGAGCCGTTTTCGCGGCTGACACGGTAAACCTTGGACGCATCGGTGAGGAAAAAAATATCCTGGTCCGGCATTCGGCTAATCGACTGCACATAGCTTCGATCCTGCTGTATGGGCAGCCTGTTGAAAAACGTCTGGTACAGAAAAGCAATACCTTCATCGGTGGCAATCCAAACCTGGCCGTTATCACTAAGATAGATATCATTAACCGAGCTTTGTGTAAAGTTATCGATGTTTAGAACAGTGTAAGAACCATCGGAGTCGAATCTATATCTGAATAAGCTCGTGTTTTGAGCGCCCCATCTTCCGGCCCAGACTATTCCTTTATTATCTGTGGTTAATGCCGAAAAATCACGAATCTCTGTAAGCTGATCAAGAGAGAAAGAATGAGGTTGCCGGCTGTTTTCGCTTGTATAATGCCCCTTAATGGAAAAGAGACCGTTAGATGCGGCAACCAGAACCTGATCAGAAACCGGCTCATAGACCATATTGCTTATAATGCCCGTCTCAAGCTGGGTGTCTATTTTCACAAATTCCCCGCTCTGAGCATTCATGTAGAAAAGAGCTCCCTGCTGGGACGACAGAAAAATGGTGCCCCTGGCGTCTTGTGCGAAACTGAAAGACCGCAGGAAATTAGATGTGCGGTACTCATCCGGCAGATTAAAGCGGTGAATGGTAGTATCGTGGTAAGCAACCAGCGAGTAGACTTCACTTATCCAAAGTATGCCAGACTGATCTTCGAAAAGGGATTTGGGATACATCACATTTTCGGCACCAGGACTTGCTCCCCCGCGCACTATAAGGCTAAGGTCCAGATTTCGGGAGTCGTGGCTTTCAATTCTCGAGATACCTTCATCGTGATAGATGAGCAAGTCGCCGGATGAGGTTTCATGAAAACCTTTGGGATAGGATGTGGTAAGTTCATTTGTATAATGAACCATGTTTCGACCGTCGTGACGAACTATTCCGGCATCTGTTGCAAACCAGATATACCCTTCCCTATCACGGTGAACCGCTTTGGTCAGGTTGGTTGGTAAACCATTCTGGGTATGGTAAGAGATAATCTGGTAGGCATTTATACTCTGTATGTCCTGTGCAGACAGATTTGTCTGCAGGACAGAAATAAATGTTACAGCTCCCAGAAACCCAAAAAGGAAAGCTACAATCCGTTGTCTCAATGCCACGATTTCGAAATTATTAATAACGGTAGCATCAAAAATACGAAAATTTATACTGATTATGCATCAGTGTAAATAGCTGTAAATACAGGCTTAATAGAAACGTGCAAATCTTTTTATTCGCTCTAATTGATTGAGCCGGTTATGTTTAGAAGAGTTTGCAGGGTCGGGTTCAAGGCTGTGATTAAAAGTATCCAGCCACAGGTGGGCATTGTCGTACTCGTTATATTCTATCAGACGAAGAATGAAGGCTTCATACACCTGATAATACCGGGGATTAGCCAGGTCGGCACGCCAGGGAGGCAGGTAATGACATAGGCGGGCTTCATCAAACCGCAGACAGTAGCGAACCAGGTAGGGTATAAGCTCTGCAGGTAGCTCATTCAGATTACTATCAACTGGAAAGTGGCCATACTCAAGCTGCAGGAATGTGTCGCGGAGTTCATCATCCAGACGAATAGTGGCTGTAGGGTGCCCGGTGTGTTCTGTTTCAGCGAGGATGTGTTTTCCACTTTCCACCTCGTTTGCTATGAAATGTGCATCAGCCAAGAGAAGTCGCAGCGCCCAGGGAAATACGTCGGATTTTTCGTAATACACCTGTAGCTTTCCGCTTAGGGTGATGGTTTCCCCAAGCCGAAGTCCGGTTTCTCCCCACCGGCGAACAATTGAGTGGGGCACGCTTGAAAGATCAGTATCACCAATGAAATCCTGAAGCAGTTCAAAAGCTTCCCGCTCCCTGCTTTCTGAAATTAACAGCCCTGACCTCTGCTGCACGCGCCAGGCTGGATTCGGATGAAACACGCAGCTCAATTCGGTAATGCCGGGTGCATCAAAAATCCGGTCTGATATAATTAGCTGGGCCGGGTCGGTTTCAACAGTTCGGAGAAAGCTGTGCCAGCCGGAAACCAGTTCTTCAATCGGTTTTCCATAAGCGCGGGGAATGCTGCCGGAGGCGTAGGCCCGGCGAAATGTTTCCACATCGTATTCATCCAGAAGCCATGCGCTGAAAGAGCCTGCAAGCGTATAGCTGAGCGGGCCACTGAGGCGGTAAAAGCCGGTAGGGCTCATAAGTGAAGCCATGCGGCCGGCATCTGGCAGGGAGTCCTGTGAAGCCACGATCTGATGCAGGCTTACCGAAGGATTGCGTTCACCCTGAAGGGCAACGGCAAGCCCCTCCACGAGAGCTACGTTAGGACTGGCGTTGAGTAACGGCATGCCAAACTCGCGTGCGAGTACGTGTACCAGCTCATGACGCAGTATCGGGAGAACTGCATCATGATGGATATGCATCTGCGGGTTACGGTTCCAGACCGGTACGTAAACGGTGTTTCCTGCTCCTGTAAGCATCTTCTTTTGCCATTCGTGCCGGTAAATATAGCTCCGTACAACCGGAAGTTCATTCAGATCCAGCTCCAGTATCCCGGCAAGCTCTTCGATATGGAAATCGTGCAGCATACCAAGCCAGGCGGCTCTCTCAGGAGTTATCGACCGGTCGTGTATAATAATGGCATGTCTGCTTTCATGTATTCCGCCCAGAGACTGGCGAATAAAATCTTCTGAATGGATGATGCCGGAGCGCCCTAAATTGAGGTAGCTGAGCATCAGGCTGAGGGCTACGAGCAGGACGGGCATGCGTATGCCTTTTCGGGTATAGAAAAAGGGAAAGAGCCACAACAAAGCTGCCCAGGCCAGGGTTATATAGCGAAAAAACAGTACTGAAGCGTTCAGTTCAACAACATCATCATAAATTGGCCCGGGCCAGAATCCCCACACATGGTTGTGAAAAAAAACCTGAGGATAGTTGTACAGTTCCCACAGTAAAAGCCCTATTGAAATGAAAAGCAGCAGAAGTATGGAAAACAATCTTGGGTTCCGGCTGATAAAGCTGAAATAGCGGCCAATAGCAAAACCAAGCGCTACTGAGGGGCCGGGAATAAGAATCCAGTAGGCCAGGCCATCACCTGAAAAACACCCTCGGATAAGCGATCCAAGCAGCAGGGGGACCGCGGGCAGAACGGAAAGAAGAAGAAGGCCGGCCAGCTCACGCAGACCTGCAGCCGGTTTATTCCTGAAAGTGATTCCCCCCGCAATCCATGCGGCGGCAAAAGCGCCGATGGTTGCAGTAAGTGAGGCAGAGAGAAAATGAAGCTCCCGGAATAGCGGAATAAAGGCCAGAACCAGTCCGTAAATGAGGGCTGCTGCTGCGCCGGTAATTCGCTTATCGGGCATAGAAAAGTATCGGCTTATTTCTGAAACATGGTAGACAGTACAAACCAGATATTTTCCTTACGCTCTTTAAGTCTTCGCGTGAAGTATGGGAACCACATTGTGCCGTAGGGCACATAAACGCGAACGTTATATCCGTCTGTAGCCAATTGTTTGCACGTTTCCTGGCGCAGGCCGTAAAGCATTTGGATTTCGAAACGTGACTTACCGATTTTGTTTTCGGCTGCGTACGTTTTCCCCCATTCAATAAGCTCTTCGTCGTGTGTGGCAATACGCGGGTATATCGTTTTGCTGAGTAATATGGCCGAGTATTCTTTAAAAGCCTCGCGTATATCCGACATTTTTTGGAGGGCAACGCGTTCATTTTCGTTGTAGGCGCCTTTGCAAAGACGTACGTCTGCTCCAAGTTCGGCGAGCTCTTGTATGTCTGTTTTTGTACGGTGCAGATAGGCTTGAATTACGATGCCCACGTGTTTGCCGTATTTCTGAAACGCTTCTTTAAACAAATCGATAGTAACCTGGGTGTTTTCGGAACCTTCCATATCAATACGGATAAACTGGTCGTATTTACGGGCTGTATCGAGCAGTTTAAACAGGTTGTCGCGGCAGTAGTCGCGGTCGATGTCCAGCCCGAGCATGGTGAGCTTAATGGAGATACTCGAATCGATGCCCTGGCTGTTAATGCCCTCGAGAAGTTCAATATAGTGCTGAAGCATTTCATCTGCCGTGGAGCGGTCCTTTACGTTTTCACCCAGTAAATCGAGGGTTACTTTAATACCGGCTTCATTGAGATCGGCAACTTTGGGAACAGCCTGTGTGAGATTTTCGCCTGCCACGAAGCGCTTTGCTAAAACGTAAGGTAGTTTCATAAAACAAGACTAAATAATATGGTTAAATACGACTGGCTAAAGGTGCCAGAAGGCGCCTTCGAAATGTTTTATTGCTGGTTCGGACTCACCGGGTTTTACCACAATCGAAATAATGTCGAATCGTACCGGAGAGCCTTCCATTTTACGCTCGTAGAGCCAGGCTCCCGCAACTTTGTACAGCGATTGTTTTTTTGTTTCGGTTACCGCGTCTTCCGGTTCAGCAAAATTGTTGTCCGTTCTTGTCTTTACCTCTGCGAAAATAATTTGCTTGCCGTTAAAGGCAATGATATCGACCTCAGCCTTCTCAAAATGATAGTTTCTTTCGAGTATGCGGATATCTTTACTTTCAAGCCATTCCACGGCAAGGTCTTCGCCTTTGCGACCAAGTTGTATGTGTGGTGGCTGTGTTTTTTTCATAGTCGGAATCAAAAACAGTGTGTTGTGAAAAGGTAACGGTATTTGGAAATGCGGCGTTTCAACGCCTCCGGAATACGGTTAAAAACGAAGCTGAAATATACGCTTATTTTGTGGTTTCCAGCTCTTGTTCCTGCTGCAGCTGATACATTTTTGCCATTTCCACGATTCCCTTTATCTGGTCCACATTTTTCTCTGAAATGTAGGGCAGCACGGCCTCGGAAAAGTCGTTAAACAGCTGCAGGAAGTCGGCAAAGCTGTTCAGGCGCTGCTTGAAATTTTGTACCTCAGGGGAATCTTCCGGCCCGTGTTCAAGTATTTCCACACACTGGGAGAGCGTTTTTTGTATAGGGCTTATTTCCCTTTTCTGCCGCTCTCCTATTATGCGAGCTGCTGTGGTCCATAAGTCCTTCTCGGATGTATAAAAATCTTTCCGTTTGCCAGGCAGGTGTACTTTATGCACTATTCCCCACTGCATGAGGTTGCGTACATTCATATTGGCATTGCCCCTGCTAATACCGAGTTTTTTCATAATCGTATCGGTATCCAGCGGCTCTGGTTCTGCAAACAGCAAGGCGTAAATCTGAGACATTGTTTTATTTATACCCCACTCCGAGGACATTTCGCCCCAGTAGGCTATAAATAATTCCAGTGCCTTATTATACTCTGTTGCGCGCTCTTTTTGGTTGCTCATATAAATTCGTAAACTGTATCAAATGCTTTTTTCTGTTCCACCTTGCAGAGTATCTTAAAATACTGACTTTTACTCTCGGATAAAAAACAGGACTTTAAGCTAATTCAATAAACGAATTTATGAGTGAGAAAGTATATTTTCGCTGAAGTTACTCGCCTTCAGACGCAGCCGGTTTGGAAGATGCCGGAGTGTTTTTTTTGTAGTCGGTATTATAAAATCCGGTACCTTTGTAAATAACTCCGCTGCCACCGGAGATCGCCCGGCGCACCGGTTGCCCCGTCTCTGGACAAGCCACTAACGGCTTATCGCTCATCTTTTGCATGAAATCGAAGCGGGTTCCGTCTTCGCGTACGTATTCGTATGTTGGCATAGTAATTTTTACTGCTGGATGGTGATGTTAAAAGGGCGAAATGAACTTGAAAATTCAGTTTCGGTTGAAGAACGCATCACACTTTACAAAAAATGTGCCCGTTTTTTTACAGCGAAATTTTGACAGTCCTGAGAGGAATGTCATTTTGGGTGTGCAGGGTGAAGGCAACTGAGTTAAAAAAAGAATCAGGTGAGGCTCTTTAACCCCGCTTTGAAGCGCTTAATTCCCTCTTCCAGAGTATCCATGGATGCAGAGTAGCTCAGCCTCACGCCATCGGGCTCGCCGAACGCATCGCCGGGAACAATCGCCAGCCCGTGATGCTCGATCAGATACATGCACAAATCGGTACTGGTTTTAATCTCAGTACCATCGGGAGTACTTTTTCCCAAATAGCCAGAAATGTTAGGGAAAGCATAGAAAGCCCCGCCGGGAGTGAAACACTTTACTCCCGGAATTTCATTGAGAGCTGCTATGAAATAATCCCGGCGCTCTTTGAAGGCTTTAACCATGTGGCTAACGGCTTCGGCAGACTTCTCGCTGTTGTAAGCAAACTCACTCGCGATTTGTGAAATAGTGCTCGGCGCCGATGTCTCCTGACTCTGAATCTTGCCAACTGCCGATGCAATAGGCTGAGGCGCAGCTATATAGCCAATGCGCCAGCCGGTCATTGCGAATCCTTTGGAAAACCCGTTCACCAGAATGAAACGGTCTTTCAACCAGGGAGCCGCCTGAAGCATGCTCACGTGTTTGTCATCAAATACGATGTATTCATAAATCTCGTCGGACAGAACCAGGACGTGCGGATGCTTTTTGAGGACTTCTCCCAGCTCGCGAAGCTCAGACTCGGAGTAGCAGCTGCCGGTTGGGTTACTCGGCGAGCATAGAATAAGTACCTTGGTTTTATCGGTGATGTGGCGCTCCAGCTGCTCGGGCGTGAGCTTGTAGTCGTTTTCGAATGAGGTGCGCACAATTACCGGAACTCCGCCTGCCAGCTTGGTCATTTCCGGGTAGGATACCCAGTAGGGCGCCGGAATAAGGACTTCATCACCCTCATCGACAACGGCCAGAAGGCTGAAGCCCACCGATTGCTTGGCACCGTTGGAAACCACTATTTGTGCTGGTGTAAAATCCAGACCGTTATCTCGCTTAAGCTTGTTTACAATGGCCTCGCGCAGCCCGGTGGTTCCTGCATTGATGGTATAGCCGTGGTGACCATCGTCGATGGCTTTTTTGGCTGCTTCACAAATGTGCTCCGGTGTCTTAAAGTCCGGCTCACCCTGCGAAAGAGAAATGACAGACTTACCGGCCTGCTGCATTTCTTTGGCCATGCCGGAAATTTTCATTGTTTCTGATGCTGCCAGAGACTGCGCGCGTTTTGATATCATGATGCTGGGTTGTAAAGATTACGAATACGTGTTTGGGCGCGGAAGGCCTGCCCGTGCGGAAGCCCAAAAGATAAGAATATATGGCCACAGTTGTACCCGTTCAACCGGAGGGGAAATCAGGGAGTTCCACTCCGGTACCCACGGTTAAAATGCAGATGGGTGGTGATTACTTCTTTTCGCGGCTGCGGATGTCATCATACTTTTCCTGAAGGGCTTTGGCTACGTGCTGAGGCACAAAATGCTGTAGCTCGCCGCCCCAATAGGCAACCTCTCGAACGATGGTTGCTGAAACAAAGGTGAGCTGTTCCTGAGGCATCAGAAAAATCGTGTCGATATCCGGAGCCAGCCGGCGGTTCATAAGGGCCATGCGGAACTCGTATTCGAAATCCGAAACCTGGCGAACGCCGCGAATAAGCGTCTGCACGTTTTGCTCACGGGCGTGATCGACCAAAAGTCCGGTAAAGGCCACGACTTTTACTTTTTTTGCCCAGTCTTTTCCTTCGAGAGCCTGTTCGATAAGCTCAATACGCTCATCTTTGGAGAACACGGACTCTTTTTTTGTATTTACGGCCACGGTAATTACTACTTCGTCGAATAGTGAAGTAGCCCGCTCCAGAATATCAAGATGGCCAAAAGTGATGGGATCGAATGTGCCGGGATAGAGCGCTTTCATGGAGACTCCTTATTGTGCAGACTTAGTCGTCCGTTTTGGTTTCTGTATCCGTTTCCGTTTTCTCGGCTGGGTCGTCTTCTGTTCCCTTTTCTGCAAGCATGAAAACACTTACAACAGTCCGGCCATACGGCTTGGTGAAAACGCATCTTGGATGATCGTGGAAAAGGTGGCGCACATCATGCTCCAGAATAAACCAGCCATCGGATTCCAGCCAGCCGTCGTTAAGAACCTGCTCCACCATTTCGGGAATTTCCGGCCAGTCGTAGGGCGGATCGGCAAAAATAATATCGTACTTGCTGCTGCGCTGTTTGAGGAAACGCTCAACGGGCATGGCCATGGCAGAAACCTGATCGGCAATGCCAAAGGTCTCGGCAACTTTCATCATGTGCTTCACCGCGTTGGTGCTGGCTTCAATCATAAGTGCAGACCTCGCGCCTCTTGAAATGGCTTCAAAGCTGAGGTTACCGCTGCCGGCAAACAAATCCAGCACGCGGGTATTGTTGATGAAGCGGCGGGCTTCAATTACGTTAAACAGACCTTCTTTGGCCCTGTCGGATGTAGGGCGGACCTGAACATCTTTTGGGGCATCAAAGCGGCGCCCTTTTAATTTACCTGTGATTATTCTCATAACGGGATTGGGAGATTTCAGTCGCTTTTCAGAGCCATCATCACGGCGGGGAAAGCCTGTTCGAGCGGGAATGAATAGGTGTGTTCGTCTGCTGTAACCTGCATATCATCAAGCGAGTTGATTCGCCGGACAACCGCGCTTTCATCCCACATGGGCTGAAGCCGGTTGAGAATATTGCTACAGTTGGAGCCGTACATCAGAATATCTTCGTGGTAGCCTTTCATCCAGCTCAGGTGGGCCTCGTTCTGTCTCCAGCTGTAGGCAAGATCGTCCGGATGGCGATAGTTGAGCCGGGTTGCCGCCCGTAACTTACCTAAAAGAAAAGAGCTGACGGTTACGGTATTATCGCTGCAGCCAACAGAAAGAAAAGAGCCTTTTGAGCCAGAGTGCCGCATCCATTCGAGGCCGACTTCGAAATCGGCACAATATTCGGTGTTGGAAATCGAGCGTGTGCAGGCGTTCAGCATTTCGACCATAGTGTGCTCGCGAATAGAAAGAAAACGAAAATCGCGATTGCTGGTTTCGAACCAGGTTGTTTCGAGAAGATTTCGCTGCCTGCCGCGGGCGAGCAAACTCAGATGGGCTTCGCGCTCACTGGAGTTATCGTAAGCCAGTTTGGGAAGTGAGGTCCAGCACTCAAAGCGGGGGAAACTTACGATCCGAACGGTATTAACAGACCACGTTTCGGCCAGTCGTTGTATAGTAGTATTAATGTTCGAGCAAAGAGCCTCATCGGCAGCAGCAAAGGCTTCCTCTACGGAAAAGCTGAAGTCGGCCTTGCCAATGTATCGCAAAGCCGAACCCGATTGAACATGCCTCAATGCATAGTATAGCGCATTACCACTGAAGCATATTCCGAGTATATGGTCGCCTTCGCTCATAACATACTACTAGCGCCAGCTGGGGGCGCCACGATCGGTAACGCGGGTAAGCGTACCTACGTGATCGTCGGTGTCGGGATCGCTAATCAGATAGAGATGCGGACGCGTGGTATCGTTAAGGGCATACTCAAAACGATTGCCGGTGCGGGGCGACTCAAGAAACGTATCGAGATCAAATCGACGGTTTCTCAGGAGGCTGTCGGTATTGGCAAGGAAAAAATTGTCGTCGCGAAGCACAATCATCAGGGAGTCTAGAGAAGGCGGGAAACGATTTTCGCGGTCGTTGAAATAACGAATGGCATCATTTATAGCCAAAAGATTTTCGCGAACACGCTCGGTTTCGGCACGCTCAGCCTGCACTTCTTTCCACGGGCCTGTAATGGTATCATACAGCCAAACGCCCAATACGATAATAACTATAATCAGCACAATGCTGGCGATGCGGTTTCTCTGATCTATATTCATTTTAATAGAATGAAATACTTGGTTTTATAGAATTCGAATTCAGGATTCGAAAATACACGCTGTCTTAAAGATATGCAACTTGTTAACAAAAATGCGGGTAAATATCTCCTTCTGTTTAAGTTCTGTTAACAACTGTTTTTGTAGCCCTTTGTTTTAAAAATAAGGGCTCAGTGGCCAGTTGCGTGCAGGAAAAGGAGGTTTACGAGCTTAACGGGTGATGGCATTTGTGCCCGATCCTGCATTCGCACTTATGTTTTCTTTTTAAGAAGCCAGCATACTTTTATCATTTCGGGCAGCCCGATTCGCTGGTATTTTTCAGAAACGGGCACCATATCCGTGCGGCTGAGCTCCTTAACGGTGAAGGTTTCGCCATATAAACGTCGGATTTCGTCCCCATAAATGCTGAACGGAGGCCCGCTCATCAAGCTGCTGTCGTATTCAAAACTGACCAGAAGCACCGTATCCAGTTCAGGAAACAGTCTGCTGCATTGGGCCGCGTAACCTGCCCGCATTTCCTCCGGCAGGGCCACCAGTGCCGCGCGGTCGTAAAGGGCAGTTGCCTGCGGAACGTCCCTTGGATGCAGTTTCATAAAATCGGCCGCCTGCAGGGTGATGCCATCGCTGCTGTAAACCGGGCCTTTCGGGTGATTTCGAACACGGAGCGCATCACCCATTCCCTGCTCCTCAAAAAAATCGCGGCAGGCCTGCTCCACGAACTCAACCCCGTACACCTCATGACCCCGATTCCGCAGCCACACCAAATCGGTTGATTTCCCGCACAGCGGGGCCGCCACGATTGAGTCACTATCAAGATTGAGGTCGGGCCAGTGGGTTGTGAGCGCCTCATCGGGCTGAGAGCCGTGAAAGCCGATTTTATTTTTGCGCCAGCGCGCTTCCCAGTAACTTTTTTGCATGAGGTGGCCGAGTGATCGGAAAATTTGACGTGTTTGTTAAGTCTGGCTCAAGATACAAATTGGCATGATCTGTTCCGCTTCTCCGGCAAAGGTGTATTCACCTTGCCCTGTTAGGAGGAAAAATGGTATCATCCTGCATAAACCAAATTCTGAAACGCATCATCTTTCATCACTCTTGCCATGCTTTCTCGCTGCCT
>PWID01000181.1 GCA_003555145.1 Balneolia bacterium
AGCTTTATTATGTCGGTTAATGGACTAAAGCAAGAAATGGGGCAGGTGAAAAGCTTCCGCAATCTACAGGCCGACAACAGCCCGGTGATGAGCCCGATGTTTGCAGGACAACGCTTTGTGCTCACCACCACCCCGGAAATAACCACTGATATCCCTAATGATAATCAGCTGCCAACGGTTTTCGCCCTTTCGCAAAACTACCCGAACCCCTTCAACCCGGCCACGCAGATTCGCTACGAGCTGCCCGAAAGCGCCGAGGTGAGATTGGATGTATTCAACATTCAGGGTCAGCGCGTAGCCACCCTGGTAAACGAAAGCCGCAATGCGGGTTCGCACACGGCCAGCTTCGACGCCTCTGCGCTTTCGAGCGGGGTGTATCTGTACCGCCTTCAGGCGGGAAGCCAAACCTTCACGCGCAAAATGACGCTCATTAAATAATCCGGAGGAGTACCCATCATGAATATCAGAAATAACAGCTCAAAATCAGCTATGACTATGAACACGACCGTTATGACGCGACTCACCGGAGGCATCAGCGCTTTTGTTATTGCGGGACTGCTCCTGTTCGCCCTGCCGGACTTCAGCGAGGCGCAATCCCATCCGACTTCACCTCAGCGCATCACGCAGAGTACTAACGGACCTACAGGACCGCAACCCCCATCGCCGCCCGGACCACCGGTCCAAACGCCCATCGACGGCGGACTCGGTCTGCTTCTTGCAGCCGGTGGCGCGTATGCTCTCCGAAAAATGCATAAGAGTAAGGCTGAGTAGCTTTTAGGTTGCTTCGATATAGTTGAAGACTATTGAGGCTTCGATTCGCTTTCGCTCAAATTGTGAACCTGCCTGCCAAACCTGATGGCTTGCCGCAGCAGGCAGGTGGTGAATAGTGAATTTGGTTTTTGGCCAAATTCAGACAAAAAAGCCGAACAAGTAGTAAAGGGAAACACGAAAAAGGCGGGCAATCGATGAGGTTGTCTGCCTTTTTGTTTTGATGCGCTCAGATGCATTTGAGGCCCGTTTGGGGTTTCCTCCATCTCCCACACACCACCTTTCTGCGTTAATCCGCGCCTGCCTGGCTAGGCGCGGCAGACAGGTCATAATCTGCGCTTCTTTGCGTCCAATCTCTCCCGAAAACAACCCAAATACCTGCAAAGGAGCTCCCTTCTCCTTCAGGAGAGGGGCCGGGGGTGAGGTCATACGATGCCAGAAAAAGCTCACAGGCATTTGAAGACTGTTTGGGTGCTGCGCAACGTTTGTGGCGGTCTCCTGCCGGAGCCTGCGCCAATTAGGGGTTCAGGGTTTTGGGTTTAAGCTCTCCATCCCCAAAAACCTTTCTGCTAAAACCCGCCTTGTAATTCGCGCTTCCCGGCGTCCAACCCCTGCACCCCTGGCACACTTCCGAAGAAACAAAGGTGCCGTTAAGATGCATAAAATCATGTATTAGAAAGAATCTATACCCGCAGCTTTTTGATCGCACTGACGGGCTTGTACACGACCTTAACATTTTCCATGACATACCCATATACCCCTGTGCTATATTCGCTATGGACAAGAGGTATGCTGACTTTCAGAGATTGTTTTAGATTCACCGGAAAGGTGGAAAGTTTATGATACGAGCCAGAAAGAACAGGAACACAGCTGATGCTGTTAAGGGTAAAATCCGGACCGCTGTCTGTGCCTGTATAATTGTGACAAGCAGCATTAAAAACATATTATCATAACATGAGTTTATATTTAATGATGCAAACTCTAAGCGCTTCGTTATATAAGCGTATGACGCTCAATGAGCTTTTCCTGAGCCCCGAACTTAAGTCTGCCATAAATTAAATACCAATCATTTTAAATCCTTTACTTTTTTAAACGGATACTATTGAAAATAAAAAAATAAAAAATAATATATTTTCAATATGGATTAAATATTACCTACGTTGAAGTAGATTAATACAATATTAAAATGATTCACAAAAATATATCATATATAATAGGAAAATATCATTATGGAAAAATTATATAATATTACTCTGCTTATACTTTTCTCCAGCTTACTGTTTGCTCCCCAAGGGTTCTCTCAAGGCGCTACAGTAACGGCAACCGGAACGGTACTAGCCCCTCTGTCTGTAACGGGAACCGGTCTTATTTTTGGCGATCAGCTATTCCCTGGTCACAACGAAATTGTTGTAACTACAGATGCAGGTGCCGCACGGTTTGACATAGTAGGTGAGCCCCAAAAGGAAATTACAGCAACATTCACTCTTCCTGAAATACTTGAATCCGGTTCAAGCACAATGCCTATCAGTTTTTCCTCCACTTCTGGCGGCCATGACAACGCAATTGCGTTGCAGGCATCTGCCACGGTTTTTGACCCTAACACTTCGGTCACTGTGAGTTTATATACGGCGGGTGAGTACTTTATCTGGCTGGGCGGAACAGTTTCGCCTTCCGAAACCCAAGCTGCGGGTGCATATACAGGATCGATTACACTCGATACCGTTTATACAGGAAACTAGTTCTTACATAACCTGAGTTACTCATGATGAATGGGTGATTCAGGTTTATTTTTAACCCGGACGGATTTCAGAAATCGAACAATGGTTTCTGCAACAGGTACTACGATATTCCAACACCGTACAATATTAATGTGTTTTGAATGCAGATCTGCTTGTTTGATACTATTTAACATTGTGTATCTCAGGTATCCTCTTTCCCTATGTAAATGACCTTCGCACGGATAAGAAAATGAAATTACCACAAATCACTATCATACTATTACTCATTATATATGTTAAAATCCTGACAGGAGAGATTGCAGTAGCCCAGCTGCAAATAGCACCCACTGCTATTTATATGGATGAAAGAAACACGACCGAGAGAATTGTTATAATGAATACCTCGCAAGAACCTGTAGAAGTGGATATTGAGTTGTTATTTGGGTACCCATCAACGGATGAACTTGGTAATGTATACTTCAAGCAGCCTGCTGCAGATAACGATCAACCTTCAGCTGTTGAATGGATCAGAATTTATCCGCGTTTTTTTGTTTTAGCTCCGGGAGCACGTCAAACCGTTCGGTTTGCGGCAAGACCTCCCGAAGATCTTCCTAACGGCGAATATTGGGCTCGTCCTGCTATTGTAGCCCAACACCCATCTGTATTTAGTACCCAAACTGACCATAGCATTACCACTCAATTGAACCTGAGGAATCGAACCATTATAGCCCTGAACTATCGCAATGGAGCAATTAGAACGGGTATCGTAGTGGAAGATCTTTTGGCTGAACTTGTGGAGGGCGAAATCACCATAACCGTTCAGCTCCAAAGATTAG
>PWID01000197.1 GCA_003555145.1 Balneolia bacterium
AACAGCCGTAAACCTTAACCCCCTTTCTCCGGAAGCCGTCAGTAATTTATCTGCTTCATTATTGTACAATGGATACCCGCAAAAAGCTCTTGATGAAGCCTTGCGTGGAATAGAGCTACAGCCCGAATGGAACACGCTCACTTTTTACCAGGCACTGGCATTAATGGAGCTGAACCGGGTGAGTGAGGCAAAGTCTAAGTTAAAAAACCTGTCCGTTCCCTGGGCCGGAAACGGGCCGCTTGCCACACTCGCGCTTTGCCATTTATTGCTTGGTGAAAAAGATGAAGCCGGCCGCATTGAAAGCATCCTGAAAGAAAAGGGTGATGTTTTTGCTTTAGGGTTGATCCGTGCCGCAACGGGAGAATATGATCGGTCAATCCAGCACTTTCTGCAGATTGAAGAGTGGGACGACTGGGAGGCGCTTTCTATTCACCACATCTATCCCGGCATCATGCAGCCACTTAAAGCCGATCCGCGATTTGATGACATCCTGAAAAAGGTTAATCAAAGCAGAGGCCTTGAATAAACAGCCCTTCCTCCGTGTGCGCGAATTCAAAAACCCCTCACAGTTACTTAATAACCCTGCAGGTTTTAAATCAATCTATTGTGAAAGTTTTAAAGAGTCCCGGGCCGCGGGGAGCAAATACAACCCATGCATATTCTCCGGGTTCTGTTATGTTCAGGCCAAAGTATCCGGTCTCTTCTGCACTTACGTATCCAAGGCCTCCGAGAAATTCAACTGGGGCGGGTGATCTCAATCCGCCAACTTTGTACCAATCCATCCATTCGTTCACTTTATCCAGGTCTGCTCCCTCCTCCAGTCGCACCAGATGTACATTGTTATGATAGGATTGACCAGCAGGATTCATGCTTAATTCAAGTTCAAAAGCATGTTTTCCTGTTTCCGGCTCCCATTTCACTTCAATTTCTTTTTCGTGCAGGGTAATCCGTGATTCCGGATTGGGTTCAGGGCTGTTTGCAGCTTCCTCCGTAACCGTGAACTCCCAGTGCATTCCTTCCATAATATGGATGATTCCTTCCTCCGTTTTCATCCAGCAGACCAGCAAATATTTACCCGGCTCCAGGTACGTCGTTCTTTCCGCAGTTCTGCCGGGTGATACCAGACCGCGACCATTTACATAACGGACGTCGCCTGACCAGGCGGGCAGCATTTCATTTACCCTGTCGCTGATTCCGGAGCGCTCCACAACTCCTTCCTGGTATTCACGCAACAAGGTTTCCCAGGCAATCATGTAATCCGTAAGATAATCTTCATGAGCAACTCCATCTGGAAGCTGCACCAAACTTATCTCGTGGTTGAAACTGGCCATTTGGTTACTAAAAACAATTGTGATCCAGCCGGTTGGAAGTTCGTTTGGTGCATCAACGTCAAAAGCGTGATCCAAAGCCTCCACATGAACAACAGTTTCCAAAGACTGCCCGGCTGCCTTGTTAGCTCCCGGCAGACCAAAGCCTGTGCTCACAATGATGAGCGTTATAGCGTAGATTAAACCTCTGCGTAAATTAAACATCCCTGTATCCTTTCTTTGCTTTGAGTATTGTTTTTGAATTCTATTTCTGAATATTCGACAAAGTCAGGAAGCTCTCTCCTTTTATCGCAATGACAGATTATTTTCACTTTACCTCCAAAACCCCCATCATTCCCTGATCTTCGTGATCCAGAATATGGCAGTGAAACATCCATAAACCCGGGTAATTATCATACCGCACGATGAAGCGGGCCGACTCGAACCCGGGCACATTCACCGTGTCTTTCCATTTTCGTTGTGATACCGGCTCTCCATTACGATCAATTACCTGAAACTGAAAGCCGTGAAGGTGAAACGGATGGTCCATCCCCACCAGGTTGCGTATATCCCAAATTTCAGTAGCTCCCAATTCAGCTGTTTCATCCACTCGGTTCATGTCCATGGTTCTGCTGTTGATCTTGCCGTTGGTCATTCTCATGATCCTTGTTTCGGTGGCATCATCAAGAGTTAGCTCCGGGATTTTTCGCAGTGTTTCCGGAACTTCAAACGGTTCCTGAACGGGTTTTTCATCTGTATACAGGAGAGTCAGCAGGTCATTTGTTTTCTCCCAGTTTGAAGGGCGGAACATAGGCATATAGCGGTCGTAGGGAAGATCCCGAAGGGTGATGCTGCTTCCCGGCTCGCCGGTTCCATATACAAGCAGCTCAGCCCGCTCTCCGTTTGAGAGAATGATTTCATCCACTTCTACCGGGTGCTCAAACAAGCCGCCGTCGCTCCCGACATGAGTGAAGGTGTGTCCTTCAAGGGCCAGACGGTAGATACGCGCACCTGATGCGTTCACAATTCTCCACCGCTGAACCTCCCCGCTTCGGATGGTTAATTCCGGCATGATTTCATCATTCACAAAAAGCACGTCGCCCTCGCGTCCATTCATATCATCCACGCGTTTCTGTCGGGAGCCGGTCTCAGCGAACTCGATCTGACCATCATCATCAAACCGGTTATCCGATAAAATAAGCAGGCGTTCGGTGAGTGTATCTGGCAGCGGATCATTGTGGTCACGGATGATGATGCCACCGTATAGCCCCATTCCCACCTGCCAGGCGGTACGATGGTGCGGGTGCGGATGATACCAGTAGGTGCCAGCTGTTCCTTCATGAATTCTGAAGGCATAAGTAAAAGTCTCCCCGGGCCCTACCGGATGAAACGGGCTGCCGTCCATCACAAATGGAAGGTGCAATCCGTGCCAGTGTACCGTTGTTTTTTCGGGCAGGTTGTTCTTAAAGTGTACAATTACACTATCACCTTCCGAGACTTCCAAAAGCGGACCGGGTACACGCCCGTTGTAGGCATAGACATCAGTTTCAACGCCGGGCACAAGTGAAAGCCTCTCCTGGGATGCCGTTAATTCAACTTCCACAATACCTGGCTCGGAGGAGAGATTTTCCAGCACCGGATGGCCCGCCACGGAAGTCTGCGCTATTGATATAGCAAAGCAGCAGAGTATCAGGGCGGTAACAAAAAACAGCTTTTTTAACATTTCAGTATAGTCATCATTCTATTGTCACATCCTGCATTACGCCTAAATGGCCGGTATATTCAGATATGAACAGGTAGCGGCCAGACTCCAGCTCTGCGGTAAAATATCCCGTATTGCCCTGCGGCATTATATGCATTCCGCCGATGAACTGAACCGGAGCTGGTGTCTGTAAACCATCAATTTCCATAAAGTTCATATACCGCTGCACTTCCCGCACATCTGTATCGGGTGCGACACGCGCTACATGGACATTATGACCAAACCCTTGCTCAGGGTGCTCGGCCACATGAACAGAAAAGGTGTGCTTGCCGGGCTTCAGATCACCGTCTATCATCATTTCAAAATTAGACAATGTAATGGCTATGTCTGCATTTGGCGGCGAGGCTTCAGACGGGGATTCGGTTACCGTTAATTCCCTCATCATTCCTTCTACATTATGCAGTTCACCATCCTCGTTTTTCATGTAGCATTCAATAACATATGATCCCGGCTCTAAATTGAGGGTAATTTGAGTAGTGGCACCTGCAGGTATTATTCCTGTCCCGCCAATAAACTCTACGGCCCAGAACCACTCCGGTAAATCTGCACCCAGTTTGCCCATTGCGTCTTCCTGCGAAATGCCATCATCCCTGAGGGCGTACCACACATCATTAAATGGAATCAGAACGCCTGAAGCATAGTCATCAAACGTTTTACCTTCCGGAGGTTTTGCAATAAGCAGGAAATGATCTTCATTACCCTCATTTGAAAACTCAATGGTAGTCCACCCTTGAGGAATTACATCGGGCGCCTGAAAAGCATAATCTTCAGCCAGTATGGTTATGGTATGATCCGAATGACTTGCATCGGTTGAGTGCATCTGAGCATGGGCTTTTACAGTAATAAGCCCCCCTATAATTGATGAAAAGACGAGAATTTTAAATATTCGCATAATTAACCCTGTTTAACACTTTGTTTAGATTTTGTAAACCCCTGCTTGTAAGAACACATAAATAATTGTTTTATGCAAGAAAGATAAATACCTTAAATTATTGGTTAAGATAAGGTTACAGTTCACCTATCCTGAGACCGGGTTTAATTTAAAAAAGCAGCATGAAGGTTTCTGTTCAGAACCCTCCATGCTGCCATCGTTCTCAAGTTTTAGCTTCTGCTTCCTTTCATCTGCCGGGAGCGCCTCCGCGGGGCACATTAAATACCTTCAGCATCTGGTTCGAGTGCGGATCGGGAATCTCGGAAACCCATGCATAACGTCCGGGCTCAAGCTCCACATGAAAATAGCCGCTGCTGCCAGCTGTCATAGTTTGCACCCCGCCAAGGAAAGTAGAAGGGCCGAGCAGGTTAGCACTACTGCTTGAGATAAGACCATCAGGATCCATCCAGTTCATCCATTTGCCAACTTCGGCAACGCTGGTTCCTTTGTCCATGCGGATGAGGTGAACATCATGACCAAGCAGGTGTTCATAAACAGTTTGATCTTCGAAGGTAACTTTAAAGGTGTGCTCACCTGCACTTATGTGGCGGTCGAAATCGATACCTTGTGTAGAAACGGTAACTTCACTGGTGTACATCGGTGGTTCATGCTGTCCGTTCCCGTATTCATCAGATACTGTCAGAAGATTAATCATGCCCAGGTAAGAGTGGAAGTCACCCACGGCGTTCTTCACATAACACTCCACGACGTACTCTCCTTCCTCAAGGTAAACGGTAGTTTCAGTGTAGCTCATTCCGCCAACAAAGCCCGGTCCGCCGCTAGGCAAAGCGTCTCCAAACCAAGGTGGGAAAAAAGTATCTTCATATTTGGTAGGAAGATTATCAAAATTCAGCTCTTTACCGGGAATCAAAGTATCCATAAAAAACTGGAAAGGATTGGTTACATGCTGAATCCAGTAATCAAGAAGCTCTGCTTCATCATCGGAAGCTCCATCTAAAGCGCCCTGAGGTACTGAGGCCAGGTAGGCAAAGTGCGTTGAGTGTGATTCGTTTTTCAGCCTGAACGTAGTCCAGCCGGAGGGGATTTCATCTTCAGATAACTCAAAGATGTAATCATCTCCAACGTGCCGTGCAGTTATTTCAACTACATAAGCGGTATTGTTGACTATGGTATGGGTTTCGGATTCGCTATTTATTGAAGTATTGAGATCTCCATAAGAAGAGCTCGGATTATCGCTACAGGCCATTAACGTTAATAGTACGGCCAGCGCCAAAAGAAATGGTTTCAGGAATAACAAGTCGACAGGTATATATTTGAGGGTGCTCATAATATGTTCTCGTTTTTGAATATCAGATTTTAGTTACACAGCCAAAATAACTCCCTCCTCTTTGCTGTCTCTCTTATAGCTCTTAGATTCCATCTAAGAGGACATTAAAAACATAAAGACATAAAAAAAGCAGCTCCGGTATCAGCGGAGCTGCTTTAGTTTATTAAGTTACAAACGCAATGTTCGAATGTAACTCAATAAACTATGGAGTAGGTTCTGTAACTGTATTGCCATCAAAGATGGCAGCCGTCTGTGCCAATATCCGGCCGCTGAGGGATGCGCCGGTATTAAGGGTAATACCCGTCTTCGAAAGGATTATTCCTTCAAAATTCGAGTTTGAACCTAAAGTTGCCGCTCCGGCAACCTTCCAGTAGATGTTCTTTGCTTGTGCTCCGCCAATAAGGGTTATTTTAACACCCGAACTAACTATTAAATCTTCAGCGATTTGAAATATCCAGACGTCGTCTGCACCGCCGGCTAACGTTAGACCCGAGGGGATCAATACTGTATTATCCCATTTATACAGGCCCGGCGTTAGTGTTTTGCCGCCAATGTTGCCTGTGTATAGTCCTGCAAAGTCGGGTGTGGTACGACCGGCCGCATCGTTATAGGCAGTAATCATATCTTCAACGGCGGTGGTAAGATTCATCGGTGTGGGGTCGGCCATATCTGCCGCATACATTCTTCCGTTCACCTGGCTGGAGTTCGAGTATCCGCTTGCCGAAGTCTGCGAAAATCCGGTATAGTAGGATTCCGCTGCAGGGCTTAAGCCAAGGTCGCCTTTAAAAGATGATGTAGGATTGTTATTAATAGCCGTTCGGGCCAGAACAACATAGTTTTGGGCCGTTCTTAAATTTACCTGCTGAAGGGTGGCCGTGCTGCCGCCGGTTGTGAAACTCCAGACGATATCGCTACCGAGAACTGTACCTTCCGCGTTTTCTACATCTTTCGTTACTTTAGCCGTATAGTCGGTGAGGGCTTCAAAGGTGATATCAGGTGTGAAGGTTGCTGTGTTGGTATCATTAGAATACGATATGGTTCCGTTTACTCCTGTAACTCCTTGCTTAACCATAAAACTGGAGTCTGTAAAGGTTTCGGAGTTCATAGCTTCACTAAATGTAATTTCTACCTTTCTGTTTCGCTCAACTTCGGTGGCATCATTTGAAGGACTAACAGCTACAACCGATGGAGCAATATCATCGTCGTTCGCTCCTGTGGTCTGGTCGCTGCAGGCCGACAAAAATACCAGTGGCAAAACTACAGCCATCAAGCTTATAAATTTAAATTGCAGAAGGATTTTCATAAGGTAGAATTGTTACCCAAAATGGGTTCGTTGTGAAGTAAGTATCACGTCATCAATATGCACAGTTGCGCGCAGGCTTGCTTTACATGCAGAACAGATTAGCTTACACATTTTACTGAATGGCATAGGCTTAGCACAGAAATTCACAAAAGGCAGACTAATCCGGACCGAAGCAAACTGTGCTTTATGCTTAAAAAACAATGGCACCGGGTAAGCCCTTCTCTGAAACGGGCGCGGAAAGAAAAGGCTATCTTTCCCGACCGGGCTTACTTAATTCAGGCTTACTACTGCCTGAACACATTTGTGGCGGGGCAATCTTTGCTAGATTGCTAAATTAAGTTCAGAAATATTTTTTTCCCTTTTTTTCTTTATGTCCAGATAGTAAGCAGGTGTAAGGTCGGTATGCTTTTTGAACTGGGCGAGAAAGAGGTCTTTGTTCCTGTAATTGAGCAATTCCGAAATTTCTTTCACAGAATAATCATCGTACAGAAGCAACTCTTTAGCACGCTCTACTTTTTGTAGAATAATAAAACTCGTTACCGAAACTCCGGTTACCTCAGAAAATATCTTCAAAATAAGGGCGCTTTCCGACCCCAGGTTTTCATGAAGAATATCCTTAAACGTGAGTTTTGGAAGCCTGTCGGAGTAATGAATTACCTCGATAATAGTATTGATGATTTTATCAATTATTATACTTTCGCTTGCATCCAGAAGATCCAGACCCGCCCTGCGCAGGCTTTTTTTGAGTTTAAGCTGCTGCTCTTCACTAATTCCTTCCGGAAACTCGAGCGCACCATGAGATGTAATGAGGTGTGGGATACCCATTTTAATTAATTCGCTCTTGGTGAAAATCTTGCAGCGCAGGCTCACCATGTATCTTACATACAGCTTGGTACAGCCAGTGCCCCCTGAGACTTTCGGGAAGTTGGGGTGCGCATTCATATAATCAATAAATTTAACGTTCGCTCTGTTAGTTCAGTCATCATCTATAATATGCGATGCATAAACAGGCTTTTTAAATACATCTATTTTTGCTCCGGGTAATTCAGTTTATACATTTCTTTTAAAGTCCAATTGCTTCAAAATATTATTTTGGCAAGTCAGATAATTACAATTGAATTAATATAGCTTACATATTTCACAGGTCTTCCAGATTCTTTAATCGCTTGTTTTTTAGTGATTTAAAATAAGTAGGCGTCAGCCCGGTAACTTTTTTAAACTGATTGGAAAGATGTGCAACGCTGCTGTAATTAAGCATGTATGCTATTTCTGTAAGGCTGAGCTCGTTATACAAAAGCAGCTCTTTTACTCTTTCGATTTTATGTAAGATGATGTACTGCTGAATAGTAATTCCCTTTACTTCAGAAAAAACGTTCGACAGGTAGGTATAATCATATCCCAGCTTTTGGCTTATGTAGTTGGAGTAATTTACATCTGGAATTTCATCTGCATAGTGAACCATTTCGATAATGACGCTTTTGATTCGCTCCACGAGTACGTTTTTTTTCCCGTCAAGAAGCTCAAGTCCAGCTTTGTTTAAGGCTTTACGAAACTGTTCCAGCTGCTCTTTTGAAATATTCTCCCGGATTTCTGCACTGCCCAGTTCAACTGGTAAACAGCTCAGCCCTAGCTTCTCCAGTTCGCTTTTAACCAACATTTTGCAACGAAGACTTACCATATATTTAATGTGCAAAATCATCAGTTTGACCTTAATTTAGCGATACAGGTACCGACGATTACGTAATACAATACAGAGCAAAACATGACTAAGCAGGCCGTTAACTTAATCCGGCCTGGACATAGGCAAAAAAGTGCCCTGTCGTCCTATATCAAAGATGCAACCTTTACTGCTATATAAATATCATCTTCTTATCAGTAAATCCAGCATTACGTACATACAAATCTTTGAACATCCTCTTTTAGCAGTCAAAAACCGTTCTTCTCAATACCACCACCTGCAGGCATTTTCACACCTGACCATCAACTAAGAGCATCCGTTTTAGCACATATTTTTGTATGTTTTTTAGAATGTCATGATAAGAGCAATAACATATACTTACGTTATGAAAAAGTTTATTGATCACTTCATTTGGATGTTTGGCGGGATTTGTTTTATAGCCGTAATTATAGAAATTGCTTTCAGCATCTTTCAGGGTACTGAGTTTGGCATTTCTAAAAGCACTTTTATTTTTTACATGATTTTCAGCCTTTTCTTTGCGTCCTACCGGACTTTTTCGGGCAAAACAGCAGCGGCTGACAAGCCAGTCTGAGTTTAAATGAAAAGGGAAATATCTGTGAATCAGATCTCTTAACAAATATGCCTCAACCAACCAGCTATACCTGCGCCAAATGCGATTTCAAGGGCTCCGATTTCTCAACATGGGGCAGCTACTCCTATTCGGCGGGTGATATGCTTATTCCAGTCAGCCGCAGACTCGCCCTTTGCAACTCCTGCAATTCTGTAGTTTCTGCGGAGGTTTTGCCAACCCGCGAGCGCGCTGAGTCAATTAAGAGCGAGACCCTATTGCTTACGAAACAATTCCGGGATGAAGAGTACAAAAGGCTCGAGGCTCTCTCCGGCCGAACCTCCCCTGCCCGCTGCCTGGCCTGCGGCTCACACGACTTTGAGTTCATCCCTCACGTGGAGCCCGACCGGCATCAAAAAAGAAACGAACTTCCGGTACGCACCGGACTGGTCCACAAGAACTGCGGCGGCAGAATCTATGCTGAATTCCGGGCCCCCAACTTCTTTATGGGTACTAAACTGCCCAAAAAGTTTTTTGACACCGAGGGGATTGAAAAGAAAAAGCCCTGACCTCATCACGCTTTCAGTCTATGATTACTCTTTTTGCGGAGATACTTAACAGAAATAAACCAAAGCATCTGCAAAGCCTTTAAAAAGATCTGCCGCCGGAATTAGTTAAGTTATCTGCATACATATATCTATTTATCACTTCAGTCAGGAGATCCTATTCATGAATTCATCATACTTAAAAAAACACGTCTTAACATTTTTCACAATCCTTAGCGTGCTGTTTCTTAGCGGCTGCGGCATTTTTAATTCAGATAATAATGATGATTTTGAGGACGGCACGGTTGAAGGCGCCCGCTTTCAGCTGAGTATGGATAAAACTGAAGTTGAGCGCGGCGGAAGTTTCCTGGCCACGTTTACCGTGGAAAACACCACCAACCGGACCCTTGAAATCGAAACTGAATGTGTGGAGCTGGCTGGTATTGGGGTTTATCAGGGAGATGAGCTTATGGATTTTCGAGGTGCGTTCCCGGGCTGCCTCACCGCTCTGGGTTATTTTGAAATTGAGCCCACAGAAACCCTTACGCTGGAATGGGACGTAGATGCCTTCACCCTCAGCAGCGAAACCGGAGAAGCTCCCTTCGACACCACCTATGTTGAGCCGGGCGACTATGTACTCAGAGCTGAAGCTAACGTAAACCGGATTAACGGAACCGACGTTGAAGTTGGATCCCGGGAAATCGAATTCCGGGTGAACTGAGGCTGGAATAGTCAGGACGCAGATCCTCGCCGGTTACAGGCAGATTGACGCAACATGTACGATATCTCCGCTGTCACTGTAAAATGAATAATGAAATCTGACATACTGTTGGCACTGTAGCCCTGACACACTGATTTTTAGTTCTTAATTCCTTATTGTAAACTCTTTCACCTTTTTAAGACGAAATGAGTTCAACCATTTGGAAACGAAGCTGTGCATTGAGCATGGTCATCATTTTAGCCCTGTCAGCTTTCTCATGTACCGGCGACCCGGAGCAGGACCTTCCGGAATCCGTAAAGGAGCTGGAAAATGTAACGATTCATGAGTACGGCTCTGAGCCTTCTTATTCCCTGTCGCTAAACCGGCTTTTGACTATTACCGATTCGGAAGAAGTGCTTTTCGGCCGTATCGGAATTATTGAAGTTGATGAAGCCGACAGAATCTACATTCGGGAAGGAGCAAGGGAGAATCTAGGCATTTATGTATTTGATTCTGAGGGTACATATCTCACTAAAATCGGCCGCTCGGGCGACGGTCCCGGCGAGTTCAGGTCAATCATGGATTTAAAGATTCATGATAATCAGCTGTTTGCTGTTGATGGTTCCTTATTCCGGCTGCAGATTTTCGAGCTGGATACTTTTTCTTTAGTCCGGGAAATACCCATAGATCCTACCCAGCTGGATCAGCCGGACAACGAGGGTTTTTGGATTCCAACAAAAGTCCATGTGCTTAATGATGACACTCTGTTAATGACGTTCATGAATTTGACTTCCGGTATGATCACCAAGTCGTATTACAAGTTGAACCTTGATGGTGACGTGATGTCGGACCGGATTATGTCAATTGATCACATAAATCAGCTATCAGATCCGGTGTCAGGTTCAGTTATTTTTGATCCATTTTCTGGAATAGGAAGGAGTGGTATTTCAGCAGATAATAAATTTTATACCACCTTCTCAGACGAAATGCTTTTCCGGGTTTATGATACAAATGGAAATTATCTGAGAGCTTTTTATCACCCTTTCAACCACAGCAGTCTGTCCCGGAATGAAGCCCTGAATTTCCATGATAGTGAAAGTTTCCGAAGAGCTCTTCAGCATAATGGAATCCCCGATAAGTGGCGGGCTTTTGAAAATATGGTACTGGATGATGAAAACCGGATCTGGGTTTCAACCATCACGGATGATAAGGATACCTACGAATGGTGGGTGATAGAAAGTGATGGCACGCTACTAGCCAAAAAGGAATTACCCCGCTCTGTATTCATCCAGACAATCATCCGGAATCATGTCTATACCGTTAAACTGGATGATGATACCAGCCAGTGGCAGGTGGGGAAGTATGAGATTGAGTTGAGATAGTTTCGTTGAAGAAATTGTCTTACCTGTGATCACATTTCATCATCTTAACACAGTTCAGCAATGTGCCACTTAGGAATTGATAATTTCTATTCAAGTTCATGCTTTGAATACAAACACTAAAAAATAAAGCACTAAAACATATAAGGTGAAAAATTCATCCAATCAATCCGGCCTATGGAAAAAAATAGCGTTAAGAAGCGCGGCGGAGTGGAGCGTAAAAAAAGAAACCTACTGCTGAATAGCTCCTAAAATTGTTCTTAGGATTGGGGAGCTTTGGTTTCTTTTAGCGGAACGCAGTACAGCCTGTCCCGATTCATCGGGGCTTTAGCTAACTTTTTTTCCCAGCCCGGCTGGTTTTTGTTTACCTTTTGTCCGCACAAAAGGTAAGAGATGTTTACTTCGACTGAATGACCACTCAATTGAATCAGACACTCAGGGAGTTCGGTTTTTAAAATAGCCAGAAACAAGATTTTATTTAGTTCCAAAGGCATTAATCGACCACGATTGAATTTTTTCCCTGACAGTAGTGATTCCTTATTGTTAATTTCCCCGACTTCCGGACACTCATTCAAACATCAGATATCAAAAATCAGCTCTCAAAAATCTAAATGGATCCTCTCGCTCATACCCTGTTTGGTGCTGCGCTGGCTGAGGCCGGGCTCAAACGCAAAACTGCCCTCGCCACCGCCACGCTGGTAATCGGGGCCAATATTCCTGATATCGATGCGCTGGCTATGTTCATCAGCAATGATTTTGCGCTGCTGTTCAGACGCGGCTGGACCCATGGCATTCTGGCTCTGTTTATATGGCCGTTTGTTCTCACAGGCATGATGATTGGCATCCACAAGCTGCTCGAGTGGGGGCGAAAACGAAAGGCAAAACGCAACGGAAAGCAGGCGTCGCATCCGCCGCTGAAGTCCGGCTGGCTCCTGGCCCTGGCATTTATAAGCGTATGGAGCCATCCGCTGCTGGACTGGCTCAATACCTACGGAGTCAGATTCCTGATGCCCTTCGACGGCACCTGGTTTTATGGTGATACGCTCTTCATTATAGACGCATGGTTCTGGCTGCTTACCGGCGCGGCCGTGGTACTTGCCCGCTCGGAAAGCTGGAAAAGCATCAGCGCCTGGATCCTGCTCGGAGCTGCAACATCGGCCCTGATTCTCACCACAGAGTTTGTTCCTTTTGCCGCCAAGATTATCTGGTCGGCTGGTATTGCTATGATTGTGATTATCCGCACGGCCGGACTTCATAAAAAGTACGGACATAAGCTTTCCGCCGGCTTTCTTGCCGCAGCTGTGCTCTACACTTTTTTCATGTACGCCGGATCACGTATCACAGCAAACCATGCTGAAAGAGCGCTTACTTCCGGTGGAAACCCTCCGACAACCGTGTTTGCCAATCCCCTGCCCGCCCGTGTATTTGAGCGAAACGGAGTAGCCGTAACCGAAACCCATTATCACTTCTACGAGCTCAACTGGCTGAGGCCCGGAAGCTTCCGCTTTACCCGTGAGCCACTGCCTATAGAACCCCCGGATGAAGTTGTTATAGCTGCCCTTGAGCTTCCAGAAATTCAGGGCATGCGCAACTGGCTGAGGCTGCCTCACTATGAATCAGAAAAAACCGACACCGGATGGCGCGTCTACATTCGGGATTTACGCTACGTAGAACCGGATCAGACCACCGACATCGGCATAGGCCTGGCTATAATCGAACTGGATGAAGAGCTAAGGCTCGCTCCCGCTCGCAATGATTAAATTGTGAATTGTGAATTTTTGCGGCCTGAATTTTACCCCATCAACCTTCCTCCATCACTCCATCTCTCCATCTCCCCATCTCTCCTAACCTTCTTCGGTTAATCATAATCAAAAACATGAGGCTAAAAATCGAGGCACAGAATACTTGCAATACAATTGGGTAAACCTTTAAAACTACTCCTTCACATTTTTCCGAACTTAGCCGTAATCAAATATGATTTTTGTATAATACCCTGGCTTATTTATGCCAGAAAAGAATCAATACCATGCACCAGCCAACGAGCCACATCAGAGTCTGATAAATAATTTTTAAACCAAATAATAGCTAAATGGATTGGATAGAGCATGCAGCTGAGTTGCCCTTATTTTATCGAATACTAATTATTTTTGTAATAGCGGGTGTCTCACATACAGCTGTTACCATTATTCGAAGAATATCTAAACACATTCTTCTGGGTAAAGAAACAATTGAAACTACCCGTGCCGAAAATTCAGAATTTACGAAACGTTTCCCGCGAACGGCTACCATAATTACAATCCTGGAAAGCACCCTTACATTCATGATTTATTTTGTGGCTTTTGGTCTCGTGCTCCAAGAGTTTCAATTGTCTTTGCGCGCGTATTTGGCCAGCACCACTGTTATTGGCCTGGCTATTGGTTTTGGGTCTCAAGGTTTTGTGCAGGATATAGTTATAGGTCTTACCCTGATTTTTTCAAACCTCCTAAAAGTCGGGGATGTGGTAGAAGTATTGGGTCATGTTGGCCGGGTAGAATCAGTAGGTTTACGATTTACTGTTTTAATTAACCTTCACGGGCAGCGGGTATATTTACCGAATCGCAATATTGCTGTAATTAGCCAGTTTCGCGAAGGTTGTGTCCGGGCTTATGTTGATTTTCAGGTACCCGAAGGTGTGCACGCGCGTAAAATGACTCAATTAATAAAGCCTCTTACCGAAGCTTTATATAGCCAGCATAAAGCCATTATTATGGGCATACCAGAATACTTTGGTCTTCAGAAAACAACGAGGGGCGGCTGGAGTTACATCAGATATAAATTTAAGGTTTGGCCCGGACAAGGTTCTTTAATTGAAACAAATTTCAGGCAGATGGTATTGGCTCGTCTGAAAAATGAGTTTCCCGATTATGCAGACTGGATGATAAACATTACTTACAGGTCTGAACGTCTGATAATAAAAGATGGTGAGCTGATTGATAAAGCCGACACAGATGATGAACTCCAGACTATAACTAAAGAATAATCCCAAGATTTTTAATGAGGTATTATTAGCTTCAGCTTCTTAGAACCTAAAAGCTATACCTTTAAACGGGAACTC
>PWID01000015.1 GCA_003555145.1 Balneolia bacterium
CGAAGTAGAAAAGATCATAGCAATGGAATAATTTCGAATAGTGTCTTGAGGCCATAGAACCGGCTCCTGCGGAATGGCCGTTTACCGGACATAAGATACATCACTTTCCAAAATAAAGAAGCCGTAGCTTGAGTTCTCCATGAAAATCCTTAAGAAAATCCTAATAATCTGTGACCCTCCGGGTTTTGTAAAGATCTTGAAGGACACGGATTCGCGCGGATTACAGCGCAGATTTTCACAGAGGTCTCCTCATTTATAAAACCGCCAATAAAAGACTTGTACCCATTTAAGGTTTTGAACCACAAAGTTAGAAAGGCACGAAGTATAAAAAAATAAGATTCTGTTATTATTAAGTTTGAGTTTGATAGGTTGGAAGAAGATACTTAGGATTTGGGATTAAACGGAGTAGGCTCAATGTTAAATTGTGAATGAAACTTTCTTTACATCTTCGTCTTTTTAACAACCAGTACTTTAAATAGTGAGAGTGTCCAAGCCAATGGCTACTATTCAACTTCGTGGTTTTAGTGCTTTTCTTTTTTAGTGTTTACACTTAAAGCTTAGAATTTAATCCATTATTCCATTATTCCATTATTCCATCTCCCTCTTGTTACCGGTGGCCACAACCACGGCGTGCCAGATGAGACCGAGCACAATGAGGCCGAGGCCGATGAGCATGATGTCGGTGGAAATCCAGAAGGCAAGGGTAAGGCAGCCGGTGAGTCCGAGAGCCGGCAGAATGCGCGGGTAAAGGCGGTGTTCGGCGGGCATCAGCAGGGCGCTGAGGTTGGTGATGGAGTAGTAAATGAGCACGGTGAAGGCGCTGAACGTCCATGTAAAGGTGATGTCGCCGCTCATCACCAGAACGGCGATAATCAGACCCGTAAGCCAGACTGAGGCTACCGGGCTTTTGCTCGTAGGGTTGATGCGCCCCACGAACTGAGGCAGGTCACCGCGGCGCGCCATGCTGAGCATCACCCTTGAGAGGCCGAGAACCAGATTCAGAAGTACGCCTGCCATGGCCGTAACGGCTGCGATGGAGACAATAAGCCCGACGCCCGGCACGGAGAGCAGCTGTGCCACGACCATCAGGGGAGCGGCTTCGTTATCGATGGTGTTTCCGAAGTCCTCGGAGCCCATCACCTGAAGCGCGGTGAGCGAAACCAGTCCGTAGAGAATGACAATTACCAGCATACACAGGATGATGGCTTTGGGGATGGTTTTGTGCGGCTCGGCCACTTCTTCACCCAGAGTTGCGATGCGTCCGTAGCCGGTGTAGGCCACAAACATCAGGGCTGAGGCGTACAGAAGCGAATCGGTGTCGATTCCGGTGAAGGCTCTTTCAATCGGTTCGATAGGGATGCCGTTTACGAAAAAGCTGCTAATGACCAGCACCGCGAGTCCGAACAGCGTGAAGCCTACGATGTATTTATTGGCCGCATTGCTCCGGCTGATGCCGCCCGAAACCAGCAGGGTGATGAGCAGCAGAATCACAAAACCGAGGCCGGTGTACAGGGCCTGACCCGCATCATACCCGAACACATACAGCAGATAACCGGCGCAGCCCAGAGCCGCCGTGGCTGCCGAGGCCGATTTGGCGGTAAGAAACATCCAGCCGGCAGTGAAGCCAAACCAGGAGCCCAGAACCCGGTTTCCGTATTCATAAGTGCCTCCGCTCACGGGATAAGCAGCGGCCAGCTGAGCGCTTGAAAGTCCGTTCAGAATGGCCACGACCGCCGCAATCATAATGGCGATTATCACGGCATTTCCGGCAACCTGCGTGGCAATGGCTATGCTCACAAACAGTCCGGTGCCTACGATGGAGCCCAGTCCCATTAAAATGGCGCCGGGTGTTTTTACGGAACGTGAAAGCTCTTCTTTCAAATTGTGAATGGTGAATGGTGAATGGTGAATTGGCAGGACGCAGAGGTACGCGGATTATGGCATAGATTAACGCAATGAGGGTTGAAGCTTCATTGTTAATTGTTTATTCCTTATTGCTAATTCCCAACTGTCACTGAAAAATGTTTAATGTATTTCTGAGCCAAAGTATATTAAATTTCAGATTATCTAAAAATTATTAAAGTGCCGATTAATTATGCTTCAGGTTGCGATTTTTGTGTATGATGATGCGGAGCCGCTTGATTTTACCGGGCCGTTTGAGGTGTTTGCCACAGCTAACCGCATGGCCGAGCGGCTTGGGAAGCCATCACCCTTCCGGCCTTTTCTGGTGGGGAAAACCGGTGAGCCGGTAACGGCACGGGGCGGGTTAAGGGTGATGCCCAACTATGCCATAGACGACCATCCGAGCGTGGATGTGCTGATTGTGCCGGGTGGACTGCATGAGCCTCAGATGGCGCGGGAAGACCTGCAGGACTGGATTTGGCAGAGGTATAAAGACACCATGGTTGTTGCTTCTGTCTGTACGGGCGCATTCATTCTGGCTGATGCCGGCGTGCTCGACAGGAAAAAGGTGGTTACACATCACGAGGATATGGAGCTTTTGCAGGAAAAATTCCCGTTGGTGAAGGCGCAGGTTGGCTCCAAAAAGCGATTTATTGATGAGGGCGGAATTATAACGTCAGCGGGCGTGAGTGCCGGAATTGATATGAGCCTGCATCTGGTGGAGCGATTTGCCGGTATGGAGCTGAAGGATGCTGTGATAGAGAATATGGAATGGGTTACGGACGCTGATTTGCGCAGATTATGACGCTGATTTGCGCGGAGATGGGGTGAGTGGGAGAAAGGGAGAAAGGGAGAGTGAATTCACAATTGAGGCCACTCCGATTATTACCAATTCCGGAATTTATGTCTTCAATCCTAATAAAGTGCGACAAAAAGACAACAGCTTACCTTCGTGCACGGAGCGATAGCGATTCCCGCGAAGCGAAACTTCGTGTCCTCGTGCCCTCTTGCCCTCGTGGTTCAAAATTTACTTTTCGGAGCGGGATCACAATTTAAAATTCACCATTGCGAGCGGGAGCGAGCCTGATATCAGAATCCAAGTCCTATGCCGATGCTTATGGCGTGCTGGGTTTGTGTGAGACCAAAGTCATCTTTTGCGGACTCCAGATGGCGAAAATGGTATGCCAGCGATATGTACAGCGATTCCACCGGGGTGAAAACGACTTCCGGAGATATCCGAAATGACAGGTCATCATCCGGACTGAATAATGAAGCGGCTAAGCTGGTATTCAGATTTCCAGACCAGTCTCCGGTTGAAATGCCAAGTGCTAATCCGACCAGGGGCTTTACTATTATGTTATTGTCATCGGCGGCTGTTCTTACTACCGGTATATCTGCAAGGTCGAG
>PWID01000143.1 GCA_003555145.1 Balneolia bacterium
AAGGAACATCGACATTCAGCCACTGATGTCTGTAAAGGGCAGTAAGGGTTTCATTCAAATTCCCATCCGCATCATCGCGCAGGGTTGTTTCTATGGTGTAGGTGCTGTTCAGCATGGATCCGTTTTCATCATACTGCCATTCCACGTAAGTATCGGTAACAAAAGCATAGGCACGCTCACGGAATAATTCGAGGGTTTCCGGGGCATTATCCGGCAGAACAGCGACCGAAAGATAGGTTTCTCCGTTTAGCGAAGAGGTGAACTGTGAGCCGCTTGTTGACCACTCCGAGCCGGTTGGTGCAAATATTCCGTAGTGTTCACCGCCAATGGTTACGCCCAGCACTTCATTATCCTGATGCCAGATGGAATGCGTCTGGTTTGCGGAGATCACCGCGTCACCACCGGTAACTTCAAAATAGACAAACGGAAGGCCGTGACCCAAAGTAGCGAGCAGTTCACGCCCGTTGCTTTGCCATTCGGCTGTAACGGTCCAGTCACCGTAATGACGGGTGGTCGTTTCGGGCGTGTTGAGCCCTTCCACGCCAACAGTTAAATGATTGGCACGTGGAAATGAATACAATCGGCCGCTTACAACCGCATCAGCAGTATAGCCCAGCTGAAGCCCGTTTGCTACAGCTTTCATGGCTAAAGGATGCGCATAAAGGGGAGCAGAATGGTTGTCACCAAAAAATGGATACAGAATGCTGCTCCAGAAGTTACTGGTCTGTACGGGCTGATTGAATGCATCGGAAAGCATGGGAGTTGCAGGCTGACCATTCGCCAAACTTGGCCCCTGCTGTCCGGCAGACAGACTTGTGCTGTAGCTGGCCTGACCAATAGGCACAACCTGCGCAGCAGAAACAGAAGCGGTTAGCATGATGAGCAACAGGCCCTGAACCAGATATAAATAAGGTTTCAGAACGGTTTTAGAGCGTATGAAATGCGGGGTAGTATGCTGTATATTCATAAATTCGAGTGGATGGGCGGGTATAAATTACTTTTGATGACTGACAGAATATTGCATTTTCAGAAATAAACTTGCAAAATTTTTGCAGTGCTTTTCACTAAAGTAATAATCAAAAACCGCTTTTCCCAAAAATGCACGTCTTTTTACGAATGTTCGAAGGGAGGATGCGCGCATAGTCTGGTGAAAGGACTCAAAGGAACGCTGATTATAGCGCAAGTTACGCGGAGTTAATCTGTGCACCGACCCTGCCTGCCGCTGAGCAGACCATTTATCAGTATGATTTTTTTCACAAACTTAAATTTTACTTTAAAAGTACTATCTGTGTCCGGTTTGCAAGGGGGCAGAACATTAAAGTTCTGAATGATTGACACAATACAGCAACTCTTTGAGACGATACAGCAATTGAGTCGCATCATTATTTATTATTCTGCAATCAGACGCTAAAAAAAGCGCTTTTCCAATAACATAACTAAGGAATCTGATATGCTTCACGAAACGCCATCCTTTAAGGACAAATACGACAATTTCATAAACGGCGAATTTGTGCCCCCGGTAGACGGTGAGTACTTCGACGCCATTTCACCTATCGACGGCAAAGCTTTTTCCAAAGCTGCCCGCTCGAATGAAAAAGACATCGAAAAAGCCCTCGATGCTGCCCATGCCGCAGCCGACGCCTGGGGCAGAACTTCCCCCACCGAACGCGCGATCATACTGAATAAAATCGCCGACAAGATGGAGGAAAACATCGAATACCTGGCCCGGGTCGAAACCATCGACAACGGTAAAGCCGTTCGCGAAACCCTCAATGCCGATCTCCCGCTTGCCATCGATCACTTTCGCTATTTTGCCGGCGTAATACGCGCCGAAGAAGGAAGCGTGGCCGAGCTCGACGAGCACACCGTAAGCATACTCATTCCAGAGCCGCTGGGCGTTGTAGGCCAGATTATTCCCTGGAATTTCCCCATTCTTATGGCCACCTGGAAAATTGCCCCGGCTCTTGCAGCCGGAAACTGCACCGTGGTTAAACCGGCCGAGCAAACTCCGGTTAGCATCATGGTTCTTATGGAGCTGATTGGCGACCTTCTTCCTAAAGGCGTACTCAACGTAGTTAACGGTTTTGGTCCTGAGGCAGGTAAACCACTCGCACAATCCGAGCGAATTGCTAAAGTTGCCTTCACCGGCGAAACCACCACGGGTCGTCTCATCATGCAGTATGCGTCCGAGAACCTGATTCCGGTAACGCTTGAACTCGGTGGCAAAAGCCCGAATATCTTCTTTAACAGCGTGATGGATGCCGACGATGCTTTTTTCGATAAATGCCTTGAAGGCGCTGCATTGTTTGCCCTTAACCAGGGTGAAGTCTGTACCTGCCCTTCGCGTATCCTCGTTCAGGAAGACATTGCCGATGCCTTTATAGAGCGCCTGGTGGAACGCGTGAAGCGCATCAAGCGGGGCCACCCACTGGATACCGAAACCATGGTTGGAGCGCAGGCCTCGAAAGATCAGTACGAGAAAATCATGAACTACATGGATATCGGCAAGCAGGAAAAAGCCGAAGTGCTCGTTGGCGGAAACGCCTGGCAAACCGCTGGAAACGGAATCGATGAAGGCTTTTACGTGGAGCCGACCATCTTTAAAGGTCATAACAAGATGCGCATCTTCCAGGAGGAGATATTCGGGCCGGTGGCATCACTCACAACCTTTAAGGATGAAGCAGAAGCGCTCGAAATCGCCAACGATACGCTTTACGGACTCGGGGCCGGGGTATTTACCAGAAACATGCATCAGGCCTATCAGATTCCGAGAGGCATCAAGGCTGGACGCGTATGGGTGAATTGCTACCACCTCTACCCTGCTCACGCTGCATTTGGCGGATACAAGAAATCCGGCTTCGGTCGCGAGAATCACAAGATGATGCTCAATCACTACCGCCAAACCAAAAACATGCTGATTTCCTACAATCAGAACGCGCTGGGATTCTTCTAAACCCGGCTTGCGAAACCGTTAAATCCGGAGAGAAGCTCAGGGGGATACCTGCCCGGGCTTCTCTCTTTTTTGTTCAACTTCATCAACAGGACCCTGCAATGGATACAACCAAAGTGCGTATCACCGACGAAGCAAAAAAGGTGATCGATACCCTCAGAGAAAAATTCGGCGAGCTGATATTCCATCAGAGTGGTGGTTGCTGCGACGGCTCATCGCCCATGTGCTTCCAGAAGGGCGATTTTATTACCGGAAAGAGTGATGTGCTCCTGGGTGAAGTCTACGGTTGTGATTTCTTCATGGCCAAAGACCAGTATCAGTACTGGAAATACTCCCAGCTCATAATTGATATAACCGA
>PWID01000279.1 GCA_003555145.1 Balneolia bacterium
ACATGGCATGAAATCTGTGCAAATCCGCGCCTTCAGGATTACTTAAAGGGCACAAAAAAAGGCATCACCCGGAAACCGGATGATGCCTTGATATTGAAAATTGCAGCGCTACAGGCTGCAGATAAAGCTATTAGTTCATGCGGATATAAACCGGAGCCTTGTTGTCTCGGGACATGATGGCTGCATCAGTAATCGTCTGCTGAAGCGCATCATCCATATCCATATCGGAGGCCAGGTCCATATAGTGGGAGCCCTCCGGCAGTTCAGCCGATGCTGCAGAGCAGGTAACGGTGATATGCATAGGCGCGTAAAGGCCGAAAGTGATCATGTTAGCTACCATATTAAGGAAAGAAAGCTTTGTTTCAACACGGGCAACGCCGCTGTTGCACTCCTGAGCCACATTGGTAATGCTCGGTGGCACAAGGCCGAACAGCCAGCCGCTTGCCCAGGGACGATCAACCGTCTGGTTCGATGGTGTCTCGCCGGTGGTGATGTGAGCATTGTAGCATCCGCTGAAAAGCAGACCTGAAATCAACAGTATAAGAGTAAGAGTTTTAGTCATGATAGTAGATTGGTTTTTTAAGGTTAGTTCATTAGCAAAAACTATGTCCATAATGGGTTCATAGCTTATGCATCAATGCGTAAAAATACTAGCAATCGTATCATAGAGAAATACCTGCCGCAAAAAAAAGCCGGAAGCGTCTGCTCCCGGCTTTGTCTTTTCAACCTTAACCTTCAACCCAACCTAACAATCTGTGCCTGCTATGCTAAATAACTTCAGCTATGATGTCTTCAATATCTGCGGCTGCCTGTGTCATTACTTCGTGAATTACGCCGCCAAAGGGTCGCGCAAAGGCTTCGTTATCCATGCGGGAAATGTAGGTGTTGCCGTCGCTCTTTTTATAGATGGCAACCCGGCATGGCATCAGGGGCGATATGATGCGTTCGTCATCATGACGCAAAATCTCGGCTGAGTAGCGGGCCGAACAAAGTTCGAATACCATTACTTCATCCACATTATGACCGTGCTGATTCAGGGTTTCGCTCATATTGTGAACGGTGATGATGCTCCAGCCGGCTTCACTTACCTGCTTCTCAAAAACCTCAATAGTTTTATCAAAATCGTAGCGGCTCTCATCTTCGATCATCATGCTGGTATCGGCCGGACTGCTGTTAAAGCCAGCAAAGCCCATCACAAATAACCCTATCAAAAGCCCTGTTACGGCGGAAATAATTACGTTTCTGTTCATTTCAAAAATAGATTTATAATTCAAATTCAAATTCGAGTTCAGGTTCTTACCAGCAGCTATGCTCTGCTGATCTGTTTCTGTATTTCACTAGTCAATTTACATAACTCCCCGGTTATATACTGTAACATGGGTTACGTAAGCAGTATTACAGAATTACAGTATTACAGTATGTCAGGGCTGCAGTATGTCAGATTTTTTTAGTAAGCAGTGTAAGGATTTGAGCTTTCGGGTATCTGATACTTAATCTTTTTATTAATGAAATCAGAATCACATGGAAAATAATCTCTATATAAAATCATATGCATTTGCTGTTAAGATTGTCAAAACATACCAGAAATTAGCTAGTTCGAACAAGGAATATGTTCTTTCGAATCAGCTTTTAAAATGTGGAACAAGCATTGGAGCTAATGTTGCCGAATCTAATGGATCAATTTCAAAAGCAGACTTTTCAGCCAAGCTTACCATTTCATATAAAGAGTGTTTAGAAACCAAGTTTTGGCTTTCCATATTGAAGGATACTGGTTACCTGGATAATGAGACCTATACAGCGTTATACAGTGATGCAGACGAACTTGCTAAAATACTTTTCACCATTATTAAAAAAACACGCAACCGGTTTTAAATTTCACAAGTCTGACATACTGTTGGCACTGCAGCCCTGACATACTGTAATACTGTAGCCCTGACATACTGTAATACTGATATACCTGTAGCAAATTGCTTCTTAACGCCTTACATTTAAACCGTGTGTTTACGAAGAACCCAACTCATCAATTCCGATAACGGATGAAAAAAGAAGTGCGCAGTGCGGCCGAGCGCTGGTTTGAAGCCGGCATTCTGGATCCGCAAACAATGAAACGCATAGAGGAATATGAATCGGCCCGGGGCGAATCCGCGCCCGATTATCTGCGGATTGTGCTCACCGTGGCCGGCGGGGGCATGGTTGCTCTAGGTCTTGTCCTGCTGGTAGCCAACAACTGGGAACTTCTTCCGAAGTGGCAGCAGGCCGGACTCGCAGTGCTGCTATTAGTGATGGCCCAAATCTTCGCGGCATTCGTCCATCTCCGTAAAAACGGAAACCGCAGCATGCACGAGCTCAGCGGCGGCGTGCTGTTTGTCACCTTCGGGGCGGCTATGGTCATTGTTTCTTCGGTCTACCAGATGGATGGCAGCCTCGTCGGTTTATTACAAATCTGGGCGCTGCTCGGCCTGCCGGTCGTCTACCTGATGCGCAGCTACGTGGCTTCGGTCCTGTACCTCATCATGCTCACCGTGCTCAGCTTCAACCTGGCCACATGGGGCCTTACTTCAGGCGGAGAAGTATGGCGGCTCGCCGGACTGTTCGTTCTCTGGCTTCCCTTCTACTGGCTGATGCATCAGAGTAAGCCCTGGTCGGCCGTCACGCGCCTCCATCACCTTCTCGTGCCACTGGTGTTCCTGTCTCTGCTTCCGGCGCTCTATAACTACGGCATCGGACTGCTACCAGCCTATCTCACCGCCGGACTGCTTCTCACCGGAATCGGCCTCACCGCAAAAGTTGATCCAAGACCCGGCCTCAACAACGGATATGTGTTCACAGGGCTTCTCGCGGCTTCATTTGTGCTCTGGATAATGTCGATGGGTTACGTCTGGAGCGACATCAACACCTCTCGACTGCTTTACACGGGTGATGTTATCCTGACCTCCATCATGTTGATTGCCGTAATCGCGCTCGGTCTCCGAAACAAAACCATCACCGACCGCATGAAGTGGATCTGGCTTTTTGTGATTCCGACTATTGCGGTATTTATTTTTGCAATGCAGCAGTATGGTTACGGAGGAGCCGTTATCATTTCGAACGGGATGATGCTCGCTCTGGCACTGCTGCTCATTAGTGAAGGAAACCGAAAGCTGAAGCTGGGCTACCTAAATCTGGGGCTGCTGGTACTTAGCGTGCAGATTCTGAGCCGCTTTTTTACGAGCGACTGGCCCCTCTGGGTGCGGGGACTCGGCTTTGTGATGGTCGGCCTCATGTTCATC
>PWID01000079.1 GCA_003555145.1 Balneolia bacterium
AGATCCAAACCGACTAGCTGATCCCGAAGATGTGGGGCGTGTAATCGCTGGCCTTTGTGGTTTGTCGTCCAGAACATGTGTGGAAGAGGTAGTTATTCGTCCTCAGCAGGGTGATCTGTAGTTTATCTAAGCGAACGGCGGCTATTCATTTCAAAGAATGATATTGAGCTTTTAGGTTATCCCGGAATATGCTGTACCTACGGCACAGTAATTTTGGTGGCAGATGTCATCTACCCATATTTTGTCCCTGACGGGACAGAACTCTGGGACAAGAATAGCATTTCGGCAAATAATGCTGTTCAAATTGTTCGTGGTATTATTTAAGTCGAAAGAAGTCATGTGCTAGAACATGGAAATTTGCATGTTAAAAAAGTACCTTAGTGACTGTATATGGGTAGAAAAAGATTGAATAACTAATACCGCGTGCTGTAGGTACGCCATCTAAAGGTTTATTTGAATTATAACGACTAATCTACATCACAAATAAATCCGACACTTGCTGCTTTGAAATTAAAAGCAGATGCCCTATAATACTACACAGATAGTATTATAGAATTAGTTTAATATTATGCTTCTGTTTATTACTGCCATTTTGCTCATGTTGGCCGAAAATACGGACCTTCAGCAGGTTCACCGCTGGATTTATGAAGGAAATACGGAGGATGCAAAAGCATGGCTCACAGATAAAACCCAAAACCCAGCTGAGGCTGATAATGCATATGTAGAGCTGCTTATGAATCTGCATCACCAGGATATGAACTACGGAGCCGTTGCTGAACTTTACAGTCGATTTGGTGAAACCGTAGAAAATAGTGCGGTTAAAAGCTATTTGGCAGGAAATGCGCTGCTTCAGCAGGGGCAGCGTTCAAGGGGGATGAATCTGCTTCAGTTATCACGTACGCTTGATGAAGCTTATGTGAGGCCGAGACTGGTTTTGTACAGGCAGTATTCAGAAGAGCGAAACGTTGAGGTGGCTCTGGAGATAGCCGGTGAGCTGACATCTATACAGCCTGAAAACTCATTTTTCCAGGTTCAGCTTGCCAGATCTTCTGCTGAGATGGGACAGGTCGCAAGGGCAATTGATCTGCTTGAAATCGTAACGCAGGCAGACAGTATGTACGCAGCAGCGCATATTGAGCTCATAAGAGTGCTGATGCTGGAAGACGAAGCAGAACGTACCAGAGAAAGAGCAAACAGAGCCAAAGCGTTGTTCCCGGATGATCACAGAATCCGGAACCTGAGTGCACGGCTCTATTACAGCGCAAGAAACTTCGCAAGAGCCGCCCGGGAATGGGAACGGGTGATAGAGGCCGGTCAGCAGACGCTTCAAACGCATTTAAATATCGGGCTTTGTTATTATCAGCTTCAAAGAGGCGATATTGCACTGGATCATTTCATACACGTGCTTGAGCAGGAACCCCAGGACTTAACCGCGCTGATGTACGCAGCCGTCATATATCGCGAAAAAGACGATCTGGGACGGGCATCAGAGCTGCTGGATATTTTATATGAGGCGCAGTTGTCCGATTTCTTTACAGACACGCTCATTCAGCGAGCGGTTGTGAATGAAGCCAAAGGTGAACCAAGGCTGGCCGAGGCAGACTACAAGCTTGCGGCCACGCTGGATCCTGAAAAGCATGTGCTTTATTATTATTTGGGTTACCTGTACGATGCCAAGCTAAACAACAGGGAACAGGCAAAGCAGCACTACATGCGATTCGTAGAAAGCGGGAACAGCGACCCTGGCTTAACGTCCTATGCAAACTCGCGCATAAGAGTTATCCGGGAAGAACTGTTTTTCAGGGGTGATTAGATGAGATATGGATATAGGGTAGTAAGAGTAAATAATACTACTTAACATAATATATATTATACAACACTTATTATAACCAATGAGGCGCTATTCCAAATATCCGTTCTAAGCGCCGATCTTTTAGAATTGATATACTTTGCCGGCTTCTTTCTTCTTCATTTCCGCTTACGGCTGATGGTCAGGCCGTCTCTTATATCAAGCATCACTGTTTCCATGTCGGGATCGTTTAAGAGCATTTCGTTTAGCTCGTGTACTGCGATGCTTTTGCGGTCGTTCTTCTCCAGCACGCCGCCATACCAGAAAACGTTATCGACCACCAAAAGTCCGCCCGGCTTCAGCCTTGGCTTCAGATCTTTGAAGTACTGCGGGTACTGCTGCTTGTCGGCATCCAGAAATATCAGATCGTAGCTGTCTTTTAATTCTTTGCAGCTTTCCCTCGCGTTGCCATGAATGATGTTGATACGGTCCTTCAAACCTGCCATTTCAAATGCGCGCTCGGCAATACCCATATAAAGCGTGTTCATTTCCAGCGCTGTAATGCGACCGCCTTCGGGCAAAACCTCCGCCATGGAAAGCGTTGCATAGCCGGTAAACATACCTACTTCAAGAATTTGTGATGCATTACTTGTTTGAACAAATAATCGTAGTAAGGTGCCAATTTGCCTTCCGGACAACATATCATCATACTGAAGCTCTTCAGCCGTAGCTTTTACTATGAATTTCAGCGCCTCACTTTCCTCACTTGTGTGCTGTTTGGCGTACTCCTGAAGCTGTTTGTTCATCTCTGCTAATGTAAGTATTGGTGAATGGTGTTTGTCTTTTCTGTCTTATATTCTGAAGGATACTTTATCACATACCCGGAAACATCATATTTCATGCCTGCTGTTAATCAGTTAAGTAAAACCGGAGACAGACCATTTATCGATGCTAAAGATAATCGTTTTGTAGCCTCATTTTTTACCGTATTTACGAAGTTTCTCGCAAAGCGTACGTTTCACCGCGTTTATCTTGAAAATGAATACGGCTCAAATATAAGCACAAGGAGCACCCTGTTTTTTGGAAACCATAACGCCTGGTGGGACGCACTCACTCCCCTTTTGCTGAATCAATACGTCTTTAAACAGCATCCCAGGGCGGTTATGGAATGGGAGCAGGTTCACCGCTACCCTTTTTTCAGGCGTATTGGTTGTTTTTCGATTGATCGTAAAGACCCCCGGTCTGCGCTTCAATCATTGCGGTACGGCATTAACTGGCTCAACAGCGAACCGGGTCGCTCACTTTACCTCTATCCGGAGGGCAAAATTACCAATCCGCTGCTGCCTCACTCCCCTTTTGAAACAGGTATCGGCTGGATGACTTCACAACTGGCCGAACACGTGGACCTGGTTCCGCTCATACAACACGCCCATTTTATGCATCATGCCAAGCCGGATCTTTTTATACAGGTTGGTCAGCCGGTGGATCGTATTGCTATGGGGTCTGATAAAAAAGAAGTGGCGAACTATCTGTATGATATTGTTAAGTATAGGAAGAATGAATTCATACAGCAAGTTAGCCCGAAGGATATATCAATTCCGGTTTGGTTTTAAAGATTTGGGCTACATCATATAAATGAATTACCTAAATTAAGCGCTTCTATTACATTATACCATTTCTATGAAAATTACCATTATTGGCGCAGGTGAGATCGGGCAGTATCTGGCAGGTATGCTGGCCACTGAGAAAAAGGATGTAACCTTGCTCGATCGCGACGCAGAGTCTCTGAGCAGTATTTCCAGCAGATATGATTTATTAACCGTTTGTGGTTCAGCGACATCGCCCAAGTCGCTTTTGAAAGCCGGGGTTCGCGATGCAGACCTGGTGATAGCAGCAACGGACGTTGATGAAGTTAATATCCTGGCCTCAATGATGAGTAAAAGACTTGGAGCAAAAAAAACGATTGCACGAGTGCGTAATCCGGAATACACCGAATCTGATGCACCCGTAACTCCTTCTGAGCTTGGTATTGATATCATTATACAGCCGGAAATGAGTACAGCTAACGAAGTCCTGCAGCTCGTAAAGCGTGCAGATGCAACGGACGTAATTGAGCTTGCTAACGGACAGATTCAGCTTATTGGCCTCAAAATTGAAAAGGATTCAGAAATTAGTGGAGAAACCCTGGATAGCATGAGTTCTGAACTGGAGTTTAATTTCAGAGTTGTTGCTATTCTTCGTGGTGGGCGGACTATCATTCCTTCGGGCACTGACAAGGTTGTGAAAAACGACACTATTTTTGTGATCATAAAGCCAGAGAATGTAGATAAGCTGGTACGAATATCCGGACATCACAACAGAGAAATCAAAAATGTGATGATTGCCGGCGGGAGTCCGGTTGGTGAAAACGTGATGAAGCTGATGAGCCGGGAAAAAAGAGAATGGCAAATCAAGCTTATAGATTCTGATCCCGAACGCAGCTACAGGCTGGCTTCAGAAAACAAAAACGTGCTGGTGCTTCAGGGTGAGCCGGATGATGTAAATCTGCTCGCCAGCGAGGGCATTATGGATACAGACGTGTTTATAAGCGTAACTGATGACGAGGAATCCAACATCGTGAACTGTCTGATGGCAAAACATCTGGGCGTTCGCAAAACCATTGCTCTGCTTTCAAAGTCATCGCTAATTCCGCTTAGCCAAACTATCGGTCTGGATGCAGCCGTAAACACTAAACTTTCGGCTTCCAATGAGATTCATCGCCACGTGCTTCAGGGCAAAGTGTACTCGGTTACCGGGCTGCACGGTATCTCTGCTGAACTGCTTGAGCTCGAAGTTGGCACGCACTGCCGGGCCGCAAACAAGCCTCTGTACAAATCAACACTGCCATTCGGAAGTATTGTTGGGGCCATCATAAATGAAAATGAAGTAGAAATCGCTACAGGAAAATCAGTTCTTCAATCGGGGGATCGTATTATGGTCTTTAGTGTGCCCCAAAGCGTTGAAAAAGTGTCGGGTTACTTTCAATGATATCATCACCTTTAAAACGGCCTTATACCAGCGTAATTAACTGGGGCACTATTTTGGGTGTTCTTGGCGCGTTTACCTTTTTTATTGGGCTTGCACTTTTGCTGCCCATTGTAATCGCATTTATATACGATGAAGACGCCTGGAAAGGTTTTGCAATCTCAGCCGGGATTGCCATGTTTGCCGGGGGCGTTCTATACTCCGCGTTCGGACAGAAAGGCGAAGTACAGCTGCGTGATGGGTTTATTCTCGTAACCGTAACCTGGATATTCCTTTCTTCATTTGGTGCACTACCCTACTATTTAGAGGGTACTTTACCGACCTACACTGATGCTTTTTTTGAAACCATAAGCGGACTGACGACTACGGGTGCAACCATACTCGGAGGAACAACATTTGAGGGGATTCAAAACCCAGATATAGATCAAATGCCCAAAAGCATTTTATTCTGGAGGTCTTTGACTCACTGGCTCGGTGGCATGGGTTTCATTGTTCTGTCGATAGCGATTTTGCCCCTGCTTGGTACGGGAGGTATGCAGCTGTTCTCAGCTGAGTCCAGTTTGTCCGGTTCTGATAAAATTACGCCACGGTTTCAGGAAACCGCAAAATACCTTTGGTTTTTTTATTTAGGTCTCACGGTTCTTCACTATTTCACGCTCTGGGTACATCCGTCCATGGACTGGTTCGATGCGCTCAATCATGCTTTTTCAACCCTTGCAACCGGTGGCTTTTCCACTCATAATGATAGCGTAGGCGGATTCGGTTCTGTATACATAGATGTCGTGATTACCCTGTTTATGTTCCTGGCCGGAGTCAACTTTGTGCTCTATTTCAGATTGATAAGGGGTGAACACAAAATGGTATTTAACAATCCTGAGCTGAAGTTCTATACCCTGTTTACGCTGCTTTTTATCGCCCTTATTTCAGCTACACTTTGGCTTCAGTCAGGATATAATATTGGTGATGCCCTGAGATACGGCTCATTTCAAACCCTGGCGATTCTCACTACTACAGGCTATGGCACCGATGATTATATGCTATGGGCACCTTTGCCTCTTGTTCTTTTAGCAGTTTTGTTCTTTACGGGTGCCTGTACAGGTTCTACAAGCGGTGGTATTAAAATGGTTCGCTGGCTCATTATTGTGAGGGATATATTCCTCGAACTAAAACAACGGGTTCATCCCAATGCCGTACTGCCTCTGAGAATTGGCGAATTGATAATCAAACCAGCACAGGTACGTACAATACTCGCTTTTCTGCTATTCTACATATTTATTTTCCTTGCGGGATCTGCAGTTATGGCGATGTTTGGCTTCGACCTTGTCTCTTCGTTTGGGGCTTCAATTGCATGTCTCGGAAATATTGGCCCCGCATTTGGGGCATTTGGACCTGTAGAGAACTACGCCGAAGTGCCTGTTGTGGGAAAGTGGATCCTGTCATTTATGATGCTGCTTGGTCGACTTGAACTGTTTACCGTCCTTATCTTGTTTACACGCGTTTTCTGGAAGAAATAGCCCGAGCTGATGAACAGGGTGATGGTTTTGTTTTTGATCTGCTTACATTGAAGAGTACTAAAACTTTATGAATGGAGATCAAAGTGTCAGAACAAAAGATGCAGAAACCACTCGAATTTAGCTATTTGTCTGAGCCAGAGATGTTGAGCAGGTCTGCTCAGTTTCTGGAATTGATGTCACAACGCCGGAGTGTCCGCTCATTTTCCGGTAAATCATTCTCAGATCAAATCATAAGCAACGCCATTAAAACGGCCGGTTCGGCACCCTCCGGCGCCAACAAGCAGCCGTGGCACTTTTGCGTGGTAAAGGATATTGCCATTAAGCAAAAGATCCGTGAAAATGTTGAGCAAGAAGAAAAGGAAAACTACGAGCGCAGGTTTTCTGAAGAGATGAAAAAAGATATATCGCGCCTGCAGACCAACCACGAAAAACCACATCTGACCGATGCGCCATATGTTATTGTTGTATTTAAAGAGAACTTTCGCTTAGTTGATGGTATCAGACGAAAAAACTATTACGTAAACGAGTCGGTTGGAATAGCTTCCGGCTTGCTGTTAGCGGCGTTGCATCAAGCGGGACTCGGAACCTTAACTCATACGCCTAATCCTATGAAATTTCTGAACGAGATACTGAGCCGCCCGGCTAATGAAACGCCCGTTCTGGTTATTCCTGTGGGTTTTCCGTCTGAGGATGCGACCGTTCCTGATCTTAGCCGGAAGTCTCTACGCGAAATAATGTCAACCTTTTAATCCAGCACTTATGGCACAATCAGCACTCATTTTAGGCGGAACCGGCCTTGTAGGTTCGCATGTTTTGAAGCACCTGCTCGAATCGGACTCATACAGCTCCGTTATTTCTGTTGGCAGGAGCAGCACAGGAATTAAACATCCCAAGCTTGTGGAGCACATTTTTGATTTGACGGAAATGGATCGTCATGCCGATTTATTCAAGGCTGATGTACTAGTCTGCTGTTTAGGCACAACCATCAAAAAAGCAGGCTCAAAAACGCAGTTCCGTCTTATCGATTACACCCTCCCGCTTAAAGCATCAATTCTGATGAAACAAAACGGAGCAAAATCTGTTTTTCTGGTTTCGTCATCAGGTGCAGATTCGACCTCCAGATTTTTCTACCTGCAGGTAAAGGGTGATGTTGAAAGAGCCATTACGGAGGTTGGATTTGAGCGAACGCTTATCTTTCGTCCAGCTGGACTCCTGGGTAAGCGCAATGAATTTCGCCCGGGCGAAAAGATTGGGGTTGGGGTTATGAAACTATTGTCCCCCATAATGATAGGTCCTCTTCGCAAGAATCGTCCGATTAAGGCGGAGAACGTTGCGTACGTAATGACTCACCTTCCCTCTGAGAGAATATCAGGCGTTCGTGCGTACGAATCTCACGAGATACAGACGCTGTACGACAGCATGAGCTGAGCTCTTATTCTACCAGGTCCAGCGATATAGTTTTGGTGATTTCTGCACCCAGTGCGGGTTGTCTGTGTAACGGTAACGCATGTGAACAAGCGGGAAAAATATACTGGAATGAATTCGTGACGGATGAATGTATTCTGTAATACCGCTACCCTGTTCTAAAATGTCTTCGTCTGGCAAATGGAGTATTGCGTCGCTGCGGAAACGGTAATAAAATGGTCCTGAATCCAGCACATGCGACTGCTGTATCATCACCTTTTCCTTTTCCTTGTTATTAAGATTGATGGTACGTGCAGCGGTAAGCATAAACAGGTTGCTCATATACGCACTAAGGCTGCCTTCTGAGAGTATACTTCGTAACCCGCCATTTCTGTTTAAGAGCCAGGCTTTATATTCGTATGATTTACCTTTATTCATCAGGTAAAAGATGAGCGTGTGCTCCGGAAAGTGAAATCGCCCCCAATACCAGTCTTTAAACTCGTTTTTCATGGGTTCTTTACCCAGGTTGTGATCATGGTAGCCTATGCCGGACCACTTTACCTGCTGCTCCCCCCTTAGTGCGGAATGAAGGACCAGCTTGCAATCCACTTTTGCACGGGGTTGCGTGAGGTTCCATCCGTGCCCGGCTTTCATATCATCGGAAATGCCGAAAAGTTTATTTGAAACAGCTTCAGAAGAAAAGCTTAGCGTACCCTTAAGCGCGTCGCCTCCGGGAAGCTGCTCATCGAGCTCAATAGTATGATGAAGCAGTTCTCCAGCTTTTGAAAGTTTCAAGGTGTTATTCCCCACCTTAATTTCAATCAATTGATCTTTGGAGGCAAAAAAAGATGCCTGAGACACAGGATATTCACTCATACTGTAAAAAACAGGCTCTCCTTTGTAGTAGAGCGAAATACTTATAGCCGGGTGATTTTCTGCTAAAGCCGTATCAGAATTGTTGGACCATGCTTTATTATAGCGGGTTGAGAACGGGCACCCATCATAAAAAATAACAACAATATGCCACTCGCCCTTAATGTCTGCCGCATCGAAATACCACCACTCGTAGCTGCCCGGGGCTGTCTTTTTAGCGGGTTTATCAAATTTAAAATCGGATGTTATATTCATAGGCCTTAATTTAGCACATGTGAACCATCCAAACCAAGCTTGCGTTCACAGTACGATCTTCGGTGGGGTGCATGGCACAAAACTGCAGATCGTTCTTTTTTTCATCAAATAATCTTACATGGTACTGCTTGAGAGCCTCCTTTTTGCGGGCTTCCTGTTTTTGGCAGGCATTACATTAGTCCTATTTAGAAACAGATTTCAATTCAGGGGAATATCCGATGAAGAAAGAGCTGAAGACTCAGATCTGAGCGTAGCTGTTTGTATACCGGCACGAAATGAAGAGTCTACAATTCGCATGTGTCTCGATCATGCTTTGAGCCAGAGTTACGCCAATACCCGTGTATATGTCCTCAACGATCGTTCTACAGATGACACCTCTGTTATACTGGATCAGTACAGCAAAGTACATTCAGACAAGCTTGTAATAGCCCACGGCAAGGAACGTCCTGAGGGGTGGCTTGGAAAACCCTATGCGTGTCATCAGTTGAGTAAACTGGTGAAAGAAGACATCATCATCTTCATAGATGCCGATACCTGGATGCATCCGGATGTTGTGAATAAAATTGTGGGCTCATTCAACCGGAATAACATCGATTTTATCACAATTTGGCCGGAGCAAAAGCTGAAGTCATTCTGGGAAAAAACGGTTGTTCCACTCGTCTATTACGCTCTGTTAGGACTTTTGCCGGTAATATATACTGAGCGAAAACCCCGCTGGATGCCCGGATTCTTCCATTTCAGGTTCAAGACAATGTTCGCTGCTGCCTGCGGACAGTTCATGGCATTTCGCCTGGAAACCTACCGGCAGATTGATGGTCACAAATCGGTAAAGAAATCGATTGTTGAAGACGTGATGCTGGCCCGAAAGATTATTGAGCACGGTTTTCGCATGCGCATGTATCATGGGGTTGATGCATTCTACTGCCGTATGTACGACTCTGAAGAAACCATGATGCAGGGGTTCCGGAAAAACTTTCTGGCTGGTTTTGACTACAACATCCCGCTATTCATTTTTATGGCGGTAATGCATCTTGTCGCTTTCATGCTGCCATTTCTCGTTCTTTTAGCCGCATTAATTCTGCCTGTATCCACCCTTGCTGTGGAATTGGCGGTTATTAATATCATTCTTTTCTCCGTGCATCGCATTATACTTGCGCTTTGGATGAAGTGGGACGTTTCCAAAGCATTTCTGCACGTTATAGGCGTTGGCTGGTTTCAGAAGCTCGGATTTATTACTCTAATCGATTTTCTGAAGGGGCGCGCGGTAAAATGGAAGGATGATGATATAAGCCATAAGCGGTAGGCTGTTACAGGTTGCGGTATGCATCACCACTTAAAATAAAGCGTGTTTTTCGCTTCCATATGTATCGTGAAAATTACATATTGGTATCAGATGCGCAGAATAACAGATAAATATCTAAGCTACCTAAGGATCGAGCGAAACGCCTCTCCTCACACAATCACCTCTTACCGAAGGGATCTGGAAGACTTTACGGACTTTCTGCAAATATATGATTCAGAAAGTCTGGATGATGTAGCGCGTATAAACCGCTTCAGCATACGGGCCTGGATGGGACACCTGAGCGATAACGGTCTTTCTAATCGTTCGATCGGCCGCAAAGTCTCCTGCCTGAAGTCCTTTTTTAAGTATGCCTTTGCCCGCGGGCATGTGGATCAGAATCCTGCACTGCTGGTATCGGTGCCTAAAGCCGAAAAGCGACTTCCGGATACCGTTCAGCAAATAGATATAAACGCCTTGTTTGATGAAATGCCCTCTGTAACCGGGTGGGATTATCAGACACGGGCCATTATCGAGCTGCTTTATGCCACTGGTATACGTCTGGCAGAGCTCATATCCATAAACGTGGAGGATATTGAGCATAGCTCAGATTTAATCCGCGTGATGGGAAAAGGATCCAAAGAGCGATACGTGCCGTTCGGAGACAAAGCCCGCGAAGCTATCGACGAATGGATTTCTCACCGAAAAAGCTACGTTGACAAAGAAGCAGCTGATGCCGATCGCAAGGCTCTGTTTCTTTCAAAATCGGGAAAGCGCATTTATCCGGTTGCTGTACAGCGGCTGGTTAAAAAGCAAATAGAGCGAGTTAGTGAGATTCGAAAAAAAAGTCCGCACGTACTTCGGCATAGTTTTGCTACACACATGCTTAATAAAGGAGCGGATATACGCGTAATTAAAGAGCTGCTAGGCCATGCGGCCCTAACTTCTACACAAGTATATACGCATACAAGCGTTGAACATTTGAAAAAAGTATATGAAGACGCCCACCCAAGAGGCTCTTAAAATGTTATATTACTGTTAAATATTAAATCACAATAGCTGCGGACCAAGTTCAACCGCAGCGTATTCTAACCAACCATTAACTACAAAAGGGAAAACGTATGAATACCTCATTCACCGCCAGACATTTTGATGCGAGCAAACGCTTACATAACCATTCTGTAGAAGCCGTACAAAAGCTTACCAAGTTCTATGATGAGATTCTCGACTGTGATATCATCATGCAGCCAACCAAAGATCACGACGAGCCGCAGGGTGCGGAACTCACAGTAAAGGTGAAGGGTGATTTATTGCAGGCCAGCGAGCAGGCTCCAACCTTTGAGCAGGCACTAAACAAGGCTATTGAAAACATGTCGCGACAGCTCAAAAAGTATAAAGACAAAAAAAGTCGCTAATATGTCTCGGGTTTAGCCCGATTCTGCAATTGTTTATTTATTTTCGAGAGGCAGCCCTGTTTTATGGCTGCCTTTCTTTTTTAATCACCTTAATTCCTTGCCATGCCTTTTGGAAATAATCCGGTCGTTCCTAAGAAAAAGCGGATATCAGTTGAGTTTCTGGTAACCCAGCTTCGCGAAAAAGTTCGAATGCAGGTACAGGCATGCGCAGCGCCCGGCGCTTGTATGCAGCGTTATTTAACAGAAGCTGACCTACACCGGCCCGGACTCGCTTTAACCGGTTATACCCACTTGTACGCCTGGGAGCGTGTGCAGATTCTGGGGAATACAGAGTGCGAATACCTTGCTAATCTTCCTGAAGAAGAACAAAAGAAAGCATTTGGCTATCTAACGGCTTTCGATATACCGGTTATGTTTGTAACCCATGGCAATAACCTGCCTCCTGCACTGCTTCAAATGGCGGAGGATGGCAAGATCCCCGTTTTTACGACGCATATGGAAACGGTTAAGTTTATGTATATGCTGCGCGATTTCCTTGAAGATCAGTTTGCCCTGCAGACAATTGTACACGGGGCAATGGTTGATGTATATGGTATAGGTGTGCTCATTACCGGTAAAGCGGGCATTGGCAAGAGTGAGATCGCTTTGGATCTGGTAGAACGTGGTCACAGACTGGTGGCCGACGATGTGGTTACCCTCACCAAGAAAAACAATGTACTTATGGCAGCAGCTACTGATATGAACAAGCATTTTATGGAAGTGCGCGGCCTCGGTATTATTGATATCATGAGTATGTTTGGAATTCGGGCAGTTCGTTACCAGAAAAGACTCGAGGTTTTGCTGGAGCTGTACCTTTGGGATGAGCTTACCGAGGTCGACAGAACTGGCCTCGACAAAAAGAGAGAGTCCCTTTTGGATGTATCGGTACCAATTATTAGGCTTCCGATTACCCCGGGTAAAAATATTACGGTAATAGCCGAGGTAATTGCCATGAACTACCTGCTTAATAATTATGGCTACGATTCTGCCAAGGCGTTTCAGGAAAGAATTAAAACGCGTATTGCACAAAAGAAAAAAACGGGTAATTCAGATCCCAGGCGTGCAGTAGATTATTTTGAAGGAGATGTAGAATAACCGTATTTAATTCCTACTCTAAATAAGTGTTATCATCTGCAGACTTTTCAATAAATATGTACACTTGGTTTCATAGGCTAAGAAGGTTTGTTATATTCTGTTAGGTCATGAATCGCGCATTTGTAGCTTAAGCTACTGATATTTATTAGTATGAACTGCGCTTTTCAGTTCGCGCTGGTCCCTTTATTAAGAGTTAAATGCATCTTAGAGATCATCAATTGTATAGGGACAGCGATTAATACGGCGCCAACAATGAGCCGTGTCGTGGTTTTGCAGCAAGTAATTCGAAAGAATTAGACACTCTGCTGACTGTTATTGTGAACAAAAGAAAAGGATAGAGCTTTGGACATCAAATATTCGACAACAAGTGGAAACGGGCTATCGGAGCAATCGCCCGAAAACTATAAGTATAAAAGTTACAGCCTGAGGAATTTCAGCAAGTTGCCCCAAATTCAGGCGCTTGGGGAAGATCATATTTTTGAAATGGAAGTGGTAGGTAATGTGCTGCCGTTTAAAGCCAACAATTACGTAATTGATGAGCTTATAAACTGGGACGATGTACCAAATGATCCGATTTTTCGCCTCACTTTCCCCCAACGCGATATGCTAAAGCCGCATCATTTTGATGAAATGGCAGATGTAATACGCTCAGGAGCTGATAAGCAAACAATAAAGCGTACGGCAGATAAAATCCGTCTGCAGCTTAACCCGCATCCGGCAGGTCAGGTCGAGCTCAATAAACCCGCGCTCAGTTGTGGTGACTCGCTCGACGGCATGCAGCACAAATACAGAGAAACCGTGCTCTTCTTCCCTTCTCAGGGACAAACTTGCCACGCGTACTGCACGTTCTGCTTTCGCTGGCCGCAGTTTGTTGGTCTGGATGAGCTCAAGTTTGCCATGCGTGAAGCCGACCAGCTTGTTGAATACCTGAAGGAGCATCCTGAAGTTACTGATGTTCTTTTTACCGGAGGCGACCCTATGATAATGAAGCCTAAGGTTCTCGCAGGTTATATCGAACCGCTGCTTGAGGCGGACCTGCCTAACCTTAAAACAATCCGTATTGGTACTAAGTCACTAAGCTATTGGCCGTATAAGTTTACCACCGACAGGGATGCACCCGAAACTCTGGCTTTATTTCAGAAAGTTGTCGATTCCGGAATTCATCTCGCCTTAATGGGCCATTTTTCTCATGGTGTTGAACTTAAGACACCGGCTGTTAAAGAGGCCATTAAAAATGTGCGGGCAACAGGATGTGAAATTCGTACACAGTCGCCTCTGCTCGCCGGCATTAACGACGATCCGGAGATATGGCGCGATATGTGGCAGGAACAGGTATCTCAGGGACTTATTCCATATTACATGTTTGTAGTCCGGGATACCGGCGCACGCCACTATTTCGACATCCCTCTTGAACGTGCGCACGAAATCTTTTCTGAGGCGTATAAAAATGTCAGCGGCGTTGGTCGTACGGTACGTGGACCTTCAATGTCGTGCAAACCAGGTAAAGTTCACATTCTTGGCGTAACCGAAATTAAGGGACAAAAATATTTTGTGCTGAACATGATTCAGGGCAGAAATCCCGACTGGGCTAATCGTCCGTATTTTGCCAAATATGATCCGGATGCGGTTTGGCTCGA
>PWID01000083.1 GCA_003555145.1 Balneolia bacterium
AATATTCCCTCCGGCGTGGCAAGGACCTCAACTTATGCGCTAAATAACGTTATTGTGCCATTTCTTCTGGAAATAGGTGATGAGGGCGGCTTTAAGCAGGCTTTATGGTCGAATCACAGCCTTCGCACCGGGACCTACGTATACAAGAAAAACCTCACAAAGAAAACGCTGTCCAACTTTTTTGATATCCCCTACCGCGACATAGAAATGCTCATAGCCAGCCGGATTTAGAGCCAGTTTTTCTTTCTGCATTTCTTTAAGGGTGATGCACTCTTCACCCTTTTCAAACACCGTTTTTTCACAACACCAACCATCAACACTACAGGAATGAATAAGCATATACAAACACTTAGCATCTTTATAATCGCATCATTCACCATTTTTGCGGCCTGTGAATCAGACTCAGAGCCGGATCTCGAGCATGCCCGCTCTTTGATAACCGAACAAGGCATCATGAGCCATGTTGAGGCACTTGCTCACGATTCCACCATGGGCCGCGCGCCAGGAACCGAAGGCGAACAAATGACCGTCGACTACCTGATTCGTCAGTTTGAGGAAATCGGACTCGAAGGCGGCATGCCCGACGGCAGCTTTGTACAGCACGTACCCGCTGTAGGTCAGCAGACTGCTCCCGGTTCTGTGATGCGCATTACCGACGGCAATCGCACACTGCACGAGTTCGACTATTATACCGAAATGATGGCATGGCCTGCTGCGGGTCAACGTGAAGTAAACATCCGCGATGCAGAGCTTGTTTATGTTGGTTACGGCATTATCGCCCCTGAAGAAGACTGGGATGATTACAAAGGCATGGATATGACCGGTAAAATACTGGTGTTCAAAAACTCAGATCCAAGCACGCATCCCGAGCGATTTGCCGGCAATACACGCTTGTACTACGGCCGCTGGAGCTACAAGTACGAAATCGCTGAAGAGCTCGGTGCCCTGGGTGCCATCATCATACATACTTTACCAACGGCAGGATATGGCTGGAACGTGGTATCGGGTGGATGGAGCCGCGAGCGTTTTGCTCTTGCAGACGAAATGCAGGAAGAGTCTGATACCGAATTGAGCGCATGGCTGCAGTTCCCGCAGTCCGAAGCCATGTTCAGCAGTGCAGGTCTGGATATCGATGAATTGCTCGACAGAGCCGAAAGCCCTGATTTCGAGCCGGTTCCGCTTGAGGGCATATATCTCGACATCGACCTCACGGCAACCTACTCAAACCTTGAGTTCCAGAACGTAATTGCCAAACTTCCGGGAAGCGACCGCAATCTGAGCGATGAATACGTCATTTTTTCAGCACACCATGACCACCTTGGTCTCGCTGCAGTTCCTGTGGACGGAGACTCTGTGTTTAATGGTGCCATGGACAACGCCAGCGGAACCAGCGCCATGATCGAAATGGCCCGGGCGTTCAAATCCGTACAGCCTCACGTAAAGCGCACCCTGCTCTTCGCCGCCGTTGGTGCTGAAGAATCAGGATTACTCGGTTCGCGATACCTGGCAAACAACATGCCTGTGCCGGTTGGCAAAGTATCAGCTAACATAAATATCGACATGATTAACGGCTATGGCGAGACTGAAGACATTGTAGTAGTTGGAAAAGGCCGTACTTCCATGGATAACATTATGGTGGAAGAGGCCGAAAAAATGGGCCGCACCGTAGTTCCGGATCAGGATCCGGGGCAGGGTTTCTACTACCGTTCCGATCACTTCTCTTTTGCCCGTGTTGGTATTCCAGCGCTTTATCCAAACAATGGGGTTGAGTATCTCGAAGGTGAGGATTATCATCAGGAAGTCGTTGTGCCGCATCTGCAAAAAATATATCACACCGTACATGATACGATCGAAAACGTAATCACTTTCAAAGGTGCAGAAGCTGATATGCGCCTGCTGTTTAATGTTGCCTATCGCGTTGCAAACGATAATGTGATGCAGTCCTGGACTCCGGGCGACGAATTCGAAGCAGCGCGTCTGCAGGCCCTTGAAGAAGCTGGTAACTAGTTCATAAGATCTAATTAAACCGGTCTTACGATTAGAAGCCGGAATCAGATATATTTAAAGCGGGCTGGCCAAATGGCTGGTCCGCTTTTTTTGTTTACTTCTTTTCTGACAAACAACACCTTCCACAACCACAATTCATGAGCTACTCCGAACTGACCGAGCGAAACTACAGGCGAATCTGCTTCATTAACTGGAGCCTTACGCTGCCTATGCTCATTCTATTCGCGTGGCCTTACTATATGGTAGCTACCTGGACGGGAATTTCTTCGCCAATCGCGAATCTGGGTGCAATTATATTTGCACTACCGTTTATGATGACCATTTTACACGGGCATGTAACCATGGCATTAGGGGCGCTGCATCGTCATCACTATTACAATTGGCTGTCAGGCTATCCGCTTAGCTTCGGATTCTTCTTCCATCCGGTTATGTTTCGTACCCGGTTTCGCATTTCAATAGTTATTGTTGCGTTACTTATAATGATATTCAGCTGGATCTTTAATTGGTAAACAGCTGAATTGCAGCAAATTACAAAGCAGGTTTTATTAATCTAACAAGAATATTCTTTTTTATTTAAACCGCTTCCAAATAGGTTAAAGAGCGAATTTTGTACTGTTTGATTCGGTTTTCTGTGTTATGTTATAGAAATACGTTTGAGAACCAACCTTAATAAATACGAAGAATATGGAAAACAAGAATATCGATAGAAAAAACTTTTTCAAAAGAGTTTCTCTCTTCGGAATCGGTGCTATCGGAGCTACTACCCTACTAAAGGCTTGTGGCGGTGGTGAAGAAGCTCCACAACAAACACCGGAAGCTGCACCGGCACCTTCAGAAGATCCTTGCGGAGACCTATCCGGTTTATCTGAAGCTGAAATTCAGGGACGTGAAAGTCTTAATTACGTTGCAGAGACACCAAACCCAGAAGAGCGTTGCGATAACTGCGCCCTTTGGATCGAGCCGGCAGGCGACAGCCCTTGTGGCGGTTGCTCAATTATGGCAGGTCCGATTCATCCTGCTGGATGGTGTTCAGCTTGGGTTGCAGGCTGATAGCTTCTCTACACTTTATTTAACACAAACAAAAAAAGCGTCTTCCCGACGCTTTTTTTGTTTGTGTTAATTACCTCATTCCGATTTAAAAAAGCTTTTTTACTTCACTGGCGAGAAGACCACCTTCAATTTCCATTTTCCCTTCAACATCAGCGAGAACTTCGTTCATCCGCAGACTTAGCTGCCGGTGGCCCATGTCGGAAATTTCATCTATCGATAATCCCCAGCTTACTTTAGTTATACCACTCCAAAAAATAGCCGATGCACACATCGGGCATGGTTCACAAGTAGAAATTAAATGACAACCGCTCAGATCCGGATTATTTCTCCTTTTTGAAGCTTCTCGAATAGCGTTTATTTCCGCATGGGAAGTCGGGTTTGCCTCCTGCTTCACCCGGTTTGGTGCCATGGCTATAACTATGCCATCCGGATCCAGAATCATACTTGTATATGGCGTTTCACTTGTTCGTGCCAGCTCAATAAGCCGGCTCATCTGCTGTTCGATTAACATCTTTGTCTTTTTATAGTGTGATATTTTACACAGATAATGATAATACTCAGACTATAATTCCGGCTAAATAAAAAGAAAAGCCCGCCTGTAGTCACAGGCGGGCTTTGTTATTGTAAACTAATCGGGACGAATCAGTAGCGGGCAATTCCGACAACCTGATGTCCACCTGGCATATCGCTGCGTTTCATACCGTAAACTTTACCACTCTGGAAGAGTGTTTTCACTGCAGCGAGGTCAATCAGATCTTCCGGAGTCTCCCCGTCGAGTTCAAGCCTCATTTCAGAATTAGTAACATCATAGCGACCCCATATATGTTCGTCTGTGCTAATAAACAGTGTTTCAATACGTCCCTCAACGGCTGCAGGAACGACTTCATCTGTGCTTGTAAGTACACGGGAACTGCCATTTAAATCGGTAAACTGTTTAGCTGCATCTTGCTGCTCTTTCTCAAACACTTCCGATACAATAGCCCAGCTTTTTTCATGTAAATCGTCCAGCGTATAGCCATCCGGGTTTCCATGAACACCGTTTTCCAGCAAACCTTTATGTGAATTCACTTTCTGATATATCGGGTGCAGATAATCCACACCGGCAATAACCAGAGGCACATTACGATCATCTAAAAATGAGGACATCTCTTTACTGATTTTACGGAAGAATTGTTCAATCAATACTTTCTGATCATCCTCTCCACCACCCTGTCCGTGGAAAAGCGCTGCACGACCACCGCCAGCAGTTACCGGGCCTCCGGTATGAAACTGCTGAGACTCCATAAACTCATCAATACGAAGAGCATTCGCAAGATTTTCGGGTAAAAACGTAGAATCAATTTCTTTTATACTAAACCTTGTTCCTTCGAACATCGCAACTTTATTCTGGCTTAGTGAAAGCACATAGAATAAACCGTTACCATTAAGCAACGGGATCAGAGGCTTGAGGTGATAACGATGTGAAACCACTGCCAACTCTTCGAACGCTTCGGGAAACTGGTTTACCTCGAAATGGTCTTTAGAACGAAAAATTACGAGGCCATCACTCATTGCCTGCCAGTTTGGCGCTTCATTTCTAAAAGCTTCAACGGGCTTCATTAAATGTTCAATTTCTGTATCGCGGAGTCCTTTCTTTTTGAGAATTTCGATTACGCCATTAATAATATTTTTGAAGCGGATCTGATCCTGGCGAATTTCATTTCCAACGCGATGGGTTGGCATGTAGATAGATATAGAATTAGGATCCTGCTGGTCGTGAAGCTTCCTGAGATAATCCAGACTTAGTCTTTCCATATATTTGCTCCTTAGTTTTATGTTTGCCGATTAGGTTCTATTCTCTTTCTTATATACAACGAATCGGCCTAAAAGTCCATTCCGATTATTCGCTTGAGGTACTATTTAATCTATTTTTAACCGTTTGCCCGCCTGTTAATTATCTTTTTTACTCTATATCAAAAAACGATTACTAATTGCCGTAACAGACTACGTATCGAGGCGTTCAGCCAACCCGCTAAAGCGTAGCGTTTTACGGTGTATCGCTCTTTTTAACATCTCTCTGCTGCCGGCTATTATTACCTTTTTCTTAGCACGCGTAACGGCCGTGTAAATGAGTTCCCGCGTAAGCACCGGAGAATCCTGATCAGGCAGCGCAAAAAGCACCGTATCGTATTCCGAGCCCTGACTTTTATGCACAGAAAGTGCCCAGCAGGTTTCCATTTGCTGCAGCTGTGTTACAGGAAACAACCGAACCGTTTTCAGTTTACGTACATAATCAAATTCTTCAAGGGCAATCCTTAAAGCAGGCGCGCTCACACTTTGAGACGTTTCCAAACGCTCCGGAATATCAATTTGCGGGACGGCTACGGTAACGCCCACATCACCATTAAAAACATCCAGCTGATAATCGTTGGTCGTCATCATTACAGGGCGGCCTTCGTACCATTCGCCTGATTTGTTCTTGTCGACACCAAGCAGGTTCTCAATGTAGCCGTTAAGTTCTTCCACTCCCCCCGGCCCTCTTCTGTGTGCACATAGCAGCTGAAATCCCGCCATGGCCCTCAGCTTATCGGAGTCGGAAAGCTTCCGGCTTTTAAAAGTTTCAAACTGCTTGTTAAGCGTATCCTTCATGGATTTAAGGGATTTTTTCGGATCTGTATCCATCCAGATTACGTCATCTAATCCTTCCTCCAGCAGCGCTATGGCACCTTGTGCATTTCCGCTATTGATTAGCCTCGCCAGCCTGCCGATACCCGATCCAGCCGTAAAGCGCCTTGAATGCACCAGCTCAACAATGGAGTCGGTCATAGCACCTTTTGTTTCGTTTTGCAGGATGTCTTCTCCAGGCAGGGTGATGCCCGCCTTGCCGCAAAATGCACCGAAATCGCCAGTGAACTTTCGCAGATCTCCCCTCGAGCATATATCGGCAAATACCGCACCCGACTCCACCGAGGATAGCTGATTTTTATCCCCAAGCATAATCAGCCTTGCCTGCGGACTCAAAGCCTCGAGAAGCTTCGACATCAATGCCATATCAATCATGGATGCCTCATCTACAATCACTATATCGTAGGGAAGCGGATTCGTTTTGTTGTAGCGAAAACCAGCGCTGCGGTAGCGTACACCCAGCAGGCGATGAATGGTCTGGGCCTGTAACGGAACAGCCCGTGCAGCTTCAGTAAGACCTTGTATCTTAACAGCTATCTCTGATTCCAACAGTTTTTCCATGCCTTCAATCAGGGACTCCCGCACCCGGTTGGCCGCTTTCCCTGTTGGGGCGGCAATGGCTACACGAAGCCCCTCCTCTCCTGCCTGATGCATCAGTAGCACCAGAATACGAAGCACGGCATGCGTTTTTCCGGTTCCCGGGCCGCCTGTCACAACCGTTAGCCTTCGGTTAAGCGATGCTGCTGCTGCAACCTTCTGGTAGAGCGACTCCGCACCCGGATCGAAGAGCTGCTCAAACCATTCTTTTAACTCGTCGTCTGGTATTTTTTCGTTGGTGATGCGCTCCCCGGCTTTAGCGAGCAGACGTGCCGCAATATCGTGTTCGTAGTTGTAGTACCGGTTGAAATACAGGCGTCCTTTTTCGAGCACCACGGGGAGTTTCGTTTCAGGATCTTGTTCGGCATTGCCGGTTACCGGTGAGCTGCGAAGCCTTTCTTCAGAAATAGTAAAGTCACCAAACTGAGGCTTTTTCCGGCCGGGTTGCGCAAAGATAGACGCAGGATCTGTATTCAGGCGATTCAAATCAAGCGAGGAGTGCCCCAGCCGGTTTGCGGCAGAGACCAGCGATATCGCAAGTAAAATATCTTCATTAGCTTCCCCTTTCTTTTTTAAGAATTCAGCTAATGCAAGATCAATATTTGTAAGCACACCGGCTTCAAGCAGCTTACCTGAAAGTTCACTAATACTTTGCTTGTTTCCGGAACCCGGCGATTTCATTATTCCTGACTTTTTATTTTTAGATTCATCAAACAGTTCGCGCTGCATGTGCTCCTCCTTCGAAATAAGCGTCCAGTTTTTCTATGATGCGTTTATCCGGATTATCGAAATAGATGCCGTTACCGCTATCATCAATGCCCCGTAAAAACAGATAGTACGCGCCGCCTATATGTTTATCGTAGTCAAAAGCATCACCCATTTTCTGAATGAGGAACCTCTTCAGCGCAACCAGATAAATATGATATTGAAACACATAACCTCTGTCGAACATCACCTTTCCTAAACTCTCCTTAGAGTAGTTCTGAGGCTCTGACCCAATCATGTCACTTTTATAATCAAGAATGTAATAACGGCCATTGTGTTCAAATAATAAATCGATAAAACCATTCAGAAACCCTCTGCGGATTTGGGCTTCATACAAACTGTCCCCGCCTTTTATAATTTCCGCAATTTCGTCTCCGTCTGAGCGGGAAATGGAAAAATAAAACTCCATCTCATCCACAGTGTCAGCCGCCGACTTATCGATTAAACGGGCATTTGAACCTGGGAGTTTAGCCCTCAGGCTATTTGAAAGCATCGAAAGTATGGCAGGTGCCCATTCAGGTTCGAATCCATCCTCATCGAGGTAATTCCGCACCATTGTTTCAGCATCGGTTTCAAAACGGATAAACTCGAGATCTTCAAACAAGCGGTGCATAAATGTACCGGGCCCCGCGCCTTTCGGAAACTCAAATATATTGGAATAATCAGTTTCGTTTGTAATCAGGCCTGCATCACTCTGATCCGGATCCTGTATATCATCCGGTGTTTTATCATCTGTCTTAACGTCCTCGTCGAACTTCAGCGCCTGTTCAATGCCAGCCTTTTGTTTCTTACTAATGCTGCTGTAGGATGTCAGGTACCAGTCAGGATACGTACTCAACTCTCTGGTAAGAGCACGGGCCTTTATTTCAGTCTGCACCTCCTGAGACGGCTCCTCGTAAGTGTGATCTTCAGAAATTGTCCTGCATACGGCGAGGCCTTCGCTTTTACTGGCAAAATCCCGTAGCTGACTCATGTAGGCTTCAAAATTATCGACCTTTTTATTGCGAAGCGTTGCTTCTGAGCCCTTCATCGCAAAATGCAGCACGCTGCTTCCGGCGACTTTATCTTCATACGGACCCACCATCACATAACAACGGTATCGGGCGCGGGTAAGGGACACGTACATAAGACGGATATTTTCTGCCACTTTTTCTTCATTCACAAATCCCTGCACTCTGTCTTTCCCGTAGCCCGTGATATCAACTTTTGTCTCTTCGTTTTCATAAAAAAGCAGCGGTTCCTTGTTTCGCTGCCCGCCCGGCAACCCCAGGCTCCACAGGCTTGTACAAAACACAATCGGGTATTCAAGGCCCTTACTGCTGTGCATAGTAACAATCTGAACAAGATCATCATCGCTTTCCAGCCTGATTTCCGCGTCTTCTGAATCCTGTGCGGTTTCTATCTTGTTGTTAATCCACTTTATGAGTTCCTCCAGGCCGGGGCGCTGCTCACGCTCATACTGATCGATTAGCTCGTTTATATGCATCAGGTTGGTATAAATTCGCTCTCCGTCTGTAAATCGTAGAAAATGCTGTATAACCGGAACGGATTTGCCTTCATCCATAGCTAAATCTGCATTCAGAAAACTCCGGAGCATAGCGGAAAAACCCTGCCTTTCGAACGTCCGTTTGAGCTCCAGGAAAGCTTCGATTGTTTTGGCATTACGGCCGGAATCATGTTCAAGCTTTTCCAGTTCGCTGAGACGGTAACCCATCATACGCCCAAATAAAAACATGCGAAGCCGGGCCGGATTTGCGCTGTTCTTTATGATCTGAAGCAGTTCTGCCACAAACAAGGCCTCATCACTTTTAAACACGCTTTTTTTTGATTTATGAACGCTTTTGATGCCTTTTTTAAGCAGCTTTTTACGTATAGCGTCTGCTTCCCTGTGTCCGCGCACCAATACCGCTATATGCTTTGGACGTAAAGGCGTTAGTGTACCGGATTCCAGTATAGTGGCTTTTCCTTCCGTGGAAAGATTTAGCAGACGAGAAATCTCCCTTGCTGTATCATCATTCACAACCGTTTCAGCATCACCCTTATTTAGCGGCTCCTCATCTTCAGGCAGGATGATGTGCATCGCGGCTTCTTCGGTTTCCTTTAAATCGGAGTCTATAAAAAGCTCCGGTTCCGCCTTATGCGCCTCAGACGGGGTAAATTCAAGCCCGCCCGGCCACTGATGCCCCTCTTCGTTATAACTAAAAATCCCATTGACTGCATCGACCATGTTTTTTGTTGAACGGAAGTTCTTCCCAAGCGTAAATTGCCGCACTTTATCGTCTTTAGAAACGCTCAGATAGCTTTTAATATCGGCTCCGCGAAACGCGTAAACCGACTGCTTGGGATCACCAATCATGTAGATACAGTGCTTAGGACCTGCATCAAAATACAGATTTCTGAAGATGCCTAACTGTACCGGATCGGTGTCCTGAAATTCATCTACCAATGCAACCGGATACTGCGTGCGAAGCTTCATCCGCATTTCCTGGTTTTCGGAAACAGAAGCATCCATGGCAGTCAGGATATCATCGAACGAGCGGATACGGCGCTCTTCCTTCAGCGCCTCAAAACGGGCTTTAAACAAGAAGTCCAGCCGAATATAAAAGGCCTCGAAAATGGCAGCCGTGTCGAATTCCACATACTCCTCGACCGCATCAAAAAACGGGTGGTGAGGAAGCGGATGCCCGCCTTTAGTCTTTAAATTGCTGGTTTGCAGCTTGATGAATTCACATCGTTCGGTTTTTAAGCCGTTTATGAAATCCTGCTGAAACTCCGACAGCATTTTTTTAACCTGCGAGGGCTTAAATTTCTGCTGATTCATTACATTCGGATCCAGCAGCTTCTGAATTTCATCCGGCTTAAAATTAGCCTTCATGGTTTCGATAATTTTTGATAACCGCCTAAGCTGCAGCTTGAAGGCATCTTCGCCCATTTCGAGGGCATACTCCAAATAGGGCTTACCGGCAAGATTCCTGAGCATTCTCAGCATCTCATCCGGTGTTTTGATAGACGAAACCATGTATTCCAGAAGCACATTTGATTCCTCTCCTGCGCCTGCCAAACGGTTCATTTCGGCACGCCAGACATCGTCGGCCGCCTCCTGCATGAGTTCGCTGTCGTCTCCGGTGTATTCGGTGTCGAAATTACTCCCGCTTTCAAACACATACTCCTGCAGCGCCTGTTGGCAAAATCCGTGAATCGTAAAAATAGAAGCCTGATCCATATCGCGGGAGGCTTTCTCAAGCCGTTTGAGATACTCCGGGTTTCCTCCATAACGTTTGGCCAGTTCTTTCAGAAACTCATCATCTCCAGCTTTTTCACGATCTTTAAGAACCAAAACGGCTTCTCGCACACGAGTGGCAATCCGGTCGCGCAGCTCCTGAGTGGCCGCATTGGTAAAGGTTACCACCAGAATATTTTGGGGACTGAGTTTTTCATTTTCAGCCAGAAAGCGGACAACGAGGCCCGAGATGTTGTATGTTTTCCCGGTACCTGCAGAGGATTCAACAAGGTTAATTCCGGAATCTGGTGCATTGTATAAATCAAACTTTGTGCTCATTTTACCACCTCAAATTTTTCAAATCCCTTTTCCAACGGCTGCCAGATCTGTTCTGCTACAGGAAGCATAAGCTCCTTAATTTCGTCCTCATATTCTCCAAAAAGCATAAAAGCGTACGGGTCTTCATTCTTTAGTGTATCAAAACTCCATTCGCTGTCCGGATTATCGAAGTAGCCCTTAAAGCTTGTAAAGGTTTTAGTTTGTTTTTTCGGGTCGGTTGCGACGAGCAGTTCATAAAGCTTTTCAAGCGCCGAGGCCGTTGCGGGCAAGCCAATAAGATCTTGGGCAAGATAGTACTCAACCAGCTCCCGTAGTCGTTCTGCCGGTTTGTCGGTTCGTACCTTTTGCAATACAGCTTCGCCCTTTTTTTTATCCCAGCTGGCATAAACAGTTGTAAGCTCTTCTTTTGAAGACGCCGCCCGTAATAAGTGCCCGACCCATACCTCAGCCTTTCGTTTAGCTTTGGCTTCGGCATAATGAACAACTACCGCTCTGCCGTTTTCTGCCGGTGGTATCTGCCCTCTTACCAGTACATTTTTACCGCCTATTCGCAGATTTACAGCATGAATCTCTGGCAGTGGATTTGTGAGCGGGCCGGCCTGTTCCTCAACCTCTTTAACAAAAGAAACGGCATTACCCAGGCCAATACGCATGGCTGTTTTTCCCGCCTGTTCGTAAGGCAGCCATCCTTTAAGCCGAAACTTTTCCTCCAGCTCTTCAAAGGCACCTGTTCCTTCTTCCAGATAGTCTTTATTGGTTATAAGAATATCCAGAAGCTCCTGGTTCAGATTATACGAACCGAGTCCGTCCAGGTTGAAAATGTCGCGCTCATCCTGCAGCTCTTCAGTTGAAATACGCTTCATTCTGGCTCGGCTTTCCATTACTGCCCGAACCGGATGCTTCAGCATCGCAATCAGGGAAGAAATTTCAATAATGTTATTGTCATCCTGCAGTTCCGGAGGCTCCGGTCTGATGTCGAAACGTTTTCGGGCGTCATCATCATGAAGCCCGGCGCGTATCTGTCGCTGAATTCCGGCGCGGGACTCATCATACGTAAATAAACCTTTTTCGCTTTCTTTAAGATAGTCTTCATGAAAACCGTGGAGTCGATGCCTGAGCTGAATTTGTGAAGCTTTTTTGTCGTCTTTGGAATGACTCTTGATGTAATCCATAAGCTCACGAACAACAAGCGATGGCGCAATATCGGCACCGTCTTTGAAGCTAAATCCTACGTAGCTGAGGTGAAGCCGTTCGGATGCCGTTAGCAGCGCATCAAGAAAAAGGGCGCGGTTATTTATTCGTTTCTGCCGGTCCCCTTTACGGGCTTTTTGTAACATGAGGTCAAATCCGGATGCCTGCTCTCGCCCCGGAAAGCTGTTCTCGTTCATTCCAAGAACGGCGATGAAACGAAACGGCAAATGACGCACCGGTACCATGGCCGAAAACGTTATGCCGCCTGTTCTGTAGCCCGAACCAGCCGTACGCTCTTTTATCTGCTCGTTTATAGCATCATAGACCAGGTTCAGCGACAAATTAGCTTGTTCTCCTATAAAGGACGATGCATCCCTCAGGCGCTCAATAGCCCGATCTAAAGGCAGTTGAGCACGTTGGGTGTCGCTGTCTTGCGGAAAGAAGCTTTCGGTTAAGTTTCTGATCTCCGTCTGCCACTCCGGTACAGAGTGGTCAAGCTTTGAAAATTCGGACCAGTGCTTTAGCTTTTCGAACATTCCGATCAGAACTCCGGCTACCCTAAGCTGACCGGCACCCTCGATATCTGCGTAAGGCATAACGCCCATTATGGGCTCGTCCCGTTCCAAGGGTTGCATAATGCCCATTAGCAGGCGCGACAGACCAAAATCCCAGGAAAAGATACCGCTGTCGTTTCGATAGCTTCCGTCCAGGCCCCAGCGAACGCCCGTTTCCTTTAGCCAGTGTTCGATCAGGCTGATGTCATCTGCTGTTAGGGCAAATCGCTCCCTAATGGGCTCACTGTCAATTAATTCCATAAGCGTGGCCGCCTTGAACCGGATTCGGTCGACCGTCATCAGGCTTTTGAGGAGCTCAAATAAACGGCTCGTTACAGATGTAGAAGGATCATGAATGTGATACGGCAGGCGAAGCTTGTCTGAAGCTGGATGACCAAAAACCGCATGCACAGCGGTAATATGATCGCTTAGCTGTGGAGCAACCACAAGAATATCCGATGGTCCGGCATCGGGATGATTTTCAAGAAAATCGATAATTTCATCCTGCAGCACCTCAATTTCCCGGGTTGGATTATGGCATGCATGGACCCGAATGCTGTCATCGACAGGCAAGGGTGATGTTTTAGCGGTATGGATATCGTGCTGAATCTGCCTGATAAGGCTTAGATTTTTTTCGGTTTCTCCGATAAATTGCCCGCCCTTCTCTGGTACTGCCTGAACACCTGTTTTCGAGACACCCTCCCGGAAAAGGATTTCCGAATCCCGCTGCTCTTCGCCTAGCTGAATAAAAAGCGGATTTGAATCCTTGGCTCCGGTGGCGGAACTGGGTTCGGTTGCCATCACCCTGTAGCAAAAAACGTTGCTTTGCTTACCAAGCGCTATTAAGGCTTCGTTATAAACGGGCGGCACCGCACCGGTCATGAAAACGTGCAGGTTTTTCGGAAGAGTGATGTTTCCCGATTCAATATTTCCCAACAGTTTTTGGTGCAAAGCGGCACGGTCGGTCATTTCGGGATGTGCTTTCCGGATGTTATTCCAAAGCTGCATCTGCCAATGTGCCGTTTTTATGTCGCGAAGCTCTTCAGGTTGTTCTCCCCTGTTCCAGCTGCTAATCCAGTCTGGCCGGAATAGCTGATACTGATCATAAATATCCGCTGTTTTTACCGCAAGCTGGAATCTTCTAAGGCTTAATGCGCCGGATTCATCACCCTTTTGTTTGCTAATATACTGGTTTAAGTCCGGGTACTGTTCTCCGTTTATATCGGCCGCAAGTTCGGCATAGATCATCCAGCCAAGCCGGAATTTATCGGGCAGCTTAGACTCGTAATTTTTATCGGCTGCAAGGTTCAGCCTGTGGATAAAATTGGCGGGAAGAACAAATTCCAGGTTAGCGCTAATCCCTGACTCTGTAGTACGTTTCACCTGAATCCATCTTCCAATATCTCTATTGGGTACAATAATAATATCAGGTTCGAGCAGATTGGAATTCGGGTTTTCTCTGAGTTTTGTTTCGAACGTCTGCCAAAGGGTGGTCAGATCTCCTGATGTAATTACGTGCAGCATAAAAAACCTGGTCTGAGTGTCTGAGTGCGGGATACGGGAATCTAGATACGGCGAATCTTAGTACACTGCAGCCAAAATAGCAAGCCGGCAGTGTCTGAGGAAGGCAATATAATACCAATAGGTGACAGAAGGCGTCACTGTCAGTTAAGATTCTGCTCTTCTTATTAAAGCATTTAAGAGAAACCTACCAAGTCTGTTAGGCAGGCACTAAAAAAGGAAACTCAAAAAACCACTAAAAGTTAAATATGCCCGGAATTATCATAGTAAATTTATTTAATCAGCTTAACAGTGGTTAAGACAATTAGGTGATAGCA
>PWID01000281.1 GCA_003555145.1 Balneolia bacterium
AAAGAAAAAGCTGCAGGGATACAGAATTAATATAACTTCAGAAGATTGTTCATTAATATATGAGAACAAGCAGGTATGCTGAGATTCGGAATCTCTGATTACTTTATAAAAAAGGCTGACCCGATCATTTCGATCAGGTCAGCCTTTTTAATTTAAAGCGTGAAGCTTAGCCTTTATCTGGCTGATGCTGCAGTTTGCACCTCAGCATGCTTCACGTAAGTATCGAGCCATGTGAGGGTTTCCCAAAGCATGTGCATCACCGATTCGCGGGCGCGGTAGCCGTGGCTCTCGTGTGGGAGCATCACCAGTCGTGCCGTGCCGCCAAGCCCCTGAAGCGCCTGATAAAGTCGCTCACTCTGCATAGGGAAGGTTCCTGAATTGTTGTCCTCCTCGCCATGCAGCAGCAGGATCGGATTATTGATGTTGTGCGCGTTAAAGAACGGCGACATGGTGATGTACAGATCGGTGTCATCCCAAATAGTGCGCTGCTCGCGCTGGAATCCGAATGGCGTGAGGCTGCGGTTGTATGCACCAGAGCGCGCTATACCAGCCTTAAACAGGTCGGAATTGCCGAGAACGTGCGCCACCATGAAAGCTCCATAGCTGTGTCCGCCAATAGCGGCTCGATCAGAATCAGCGATGCCCATGTCGGCCACTGCGTTGATTGCGGCCTCGCTGTTCATCACAAGCTGCTCGATGAAGGTATCGTTTGGTCTTTGATCGCCTTCACCCACAATCGGCATGGTAGCTGCATCAAGAACGGCATAGCCTTGTGTGATGAGCCACTGAGGTCCCCAGTAGCTGATGTTATTAAAGCGATAAGGTGAGTCGGAGCGCTGACCGGCAGCATCGGCACTTCTGAACTCACGCGGATAAGCCCAAACAACTAATGGAAGACGTCCGTCGGTTTCTTTGTCATATCCCGGAGGGAGAAGCAGCGTACCCGTAAGCGGAACACCGTCTGCGCGCTCGTAGCTAACGATCTCGCGGTGAACATCACGCAAATCCGGATTCGGGTGCTCAAAACGGGGGATGGCAATTTCGCTTCCGTCGCTCATGTTTTGCAGGAAATAGTTCGGCGGCTCGGTCACTGATTCCCGGCGCGTAATGATGCGTTCGGCCTCGTTATCGAGCAGGGTTACAACAAACTCGTAGTTTGGCGATTCACTTCTCCAAAGGCGCTCGGTTTCATCTGTCATGATATCATAACGATCCAGAAACGGTCGGTTTCCTTCATCGGATGCGCCCTGACCGGTTAGGTAAATACCGAAGCCGCTTTCATCGGTTACCAGTACGGAATAACCGCTTTCGTTGGTGCGCATTTCAGGAGAGCCCGGATCGGCGTAAATGTCTTCGTAGCTGCGTTCCCAAACCAGCTGCTGACTACCTCTCAGATTTTCCGGAGACACGCGCCACAGGCGTTCGTTACGTGTGTCGTACCAGCGCTCGGTGATCAACGCTAAATCGTAGTGCCCCCAGCGAATACCGGAATACCGGTTTTCGAGACGGGCAAGAACCGACGGAGCTCCGGAAAACGGAACCTGATGCATATAAACGATATCGCGGGTGTCCACGTGTATGCGCTGATCGCCTTCATCCTGTGCTTCCACCCAAACTACGGTGGCAGGAGCGTCGTTGCGCCAGGTGATGCTTCTCGGGCCGGTTGTAGTCGAGCTGAATCCGATCGGAACTTCATCCTGAAGCGGCACTTCGGCTACGGTTTCAACCACACGCCCGTCGTTGTCCCAGATTTCGGTGCGAAGCGGGAAACGCGATGCCGGTACGGTATAGGAGAACGGCCGGTCGGTGAAGGCAACCATAATGAATTCACCGTTTGGTGATGGAGAAACACCGCGAAGAATACCAGCTTCTCCAATTTCGCGCACGCTGTGGTCTGCACGGGTTACTTCCGCGATTTGTGATGTGAAATAATACTCGAACAAATTCTCATCGTGCGAGCTGGCCAGCATATCCTGGTAGGTTCTTGCCGGAGCCGAGCGTCCGATGTTTTCCTGTACATTCGGGCCGCGGGGGGCAAGCTCAGCCACGGGCACGTCACCACGGCCGGCAGGCACGGTACGCACATAAAGCTTATCAGAAGACGGGTGCCAGCTGATGCTCGAGCCGTAATAAGAATCGTTTACCTGTACGCCTTCTACTTTCTCTACGCTGCGGTCGGAAACCGAGCCCATCCAGAGCTCGATGTCGCTGAGCGTGGTGTGGGCAAAGGCGAAGTAGTTGCCGTTTGGCGACCAGCTCAGGTTGCTGATGGCGGCGTCTTCGGGGAGCCCGCTTACTTCAAACTCCTGACCTGTTTCCATGTCCACAAGGCGAAGGCCGATGGATGCAGCTGAGCGGCTCGGGCCGTTGGTAGCCGGGTTGATACGGATTCCGGCCAGTCGTAGTTCCGGCTGGGCAAGATCAATAATTCCGGGAAGGCTGGCGCGTTCGGTAAGCATCATCCACTCGCGGGTAGGGCTGAGACTCACGCCGGGCGTCGGAGGTGCATCCACAATGGAGGCAACCTCATCGGGTGGCATCTGGTACTCCAGATTCTGCACGCCGGACTGGGCCGATGCCATAAAAGGCAGCAAAACCAGCGCAATCAATACGGTAAGAATTCTTTTCATAGTACGGTTTGTTTGGTTATTTGATTGTCTTTGTCTTTTTAAAAGACGAAGGGCTTTAAGTTAAAATCGAGGCTGGTTGAACATGGTCATTATTTTCGGTCAAAGGTCAAAGGTCAAAGGTCGCGCTTGATCATCATCTTGAGAAGGTTTAGGAATCCCGAATTTAAGAGACCTTAGACTTTCGACTTTGGACCTTCGACTGTAATTCACAATTCACCATTCAAAATTCTAATCCACATATCGCTTCATGAATTCAACCATGCGAAGAAGCCGGTCTTTGCGCTGATGCACATCACCCGTACGCGAAAGATCGTGGCCCGCTCCGGGGTAGCGAATATATTCGACTTCTTTTTCCTGAATCTTGAGGGCGCGGTACATCATCTCGCTTTGGCTTACGCCGGTGCGGAGATCGTTGTCGCCATGAAGTATCAAGAGCGGCGTTTCAATATTTCCAACGTAGCTGAAGGGTGAATCGTGATATAATGTCGGATAGACATCCTCATCCCACGGGTAGCCGCCAAACTGATCGTTGACCAGCCGGAATGCATTTCCTTCGCCTAGAAAAGTGCTCAGCTCATAAACACCACGCTG
>PWID01000254.1 GCA_003555145.1 Balneolia bacterium
ATAAAAAAAGCCCGTAACTGGTAGTCACGGGCTTTTTCTTTGAAACGTTTTTATGAAGTCATCAATCAGGCTTCAAGCAGATTCTTGATTTCATCGAGCATGTCTTCGAGGTGCATGCGTGTTTCTGGATTGGCGGCACTGCCTACGCGACGCTCAATCTGAGTGCGAACCAGTCTCAGGTTACCGCGCATGAGTGAGCGGGTTTCACCAGACAGGTTATCGCTGTCAAGACGGTTGGCAATCACATCCACCCAGTTACGCTGCAGGTTACGGCGATACAGATCGATATTCGGGCTTGATGTATCAAGCTCAGACCAAACGCCCTGACGCACATCGCGCAGCATATGCGTTACGCGGTATACTTCCATTTCGCTTCCGTGCGTAAGCTCGATTTCAGCCATGCGCTTAATCCGCTGATCGCTCAGAAGCTGCATCAGCATAGAACGCTGCGCCTGCATGATGCGGTCGGATGCACCAGCCGGCTCCAGCAGTCGAAGAATTTCAGGAGTTAGCAGGTAGTGTGGAGTCGAGAATCCTTCATCGATGAGGAATTCGACAGCTTCAACCTGACGGTAGCGTTCTACCGGCGTGTGAATCTCACCTTCCTGACCGTAAACTTTCTGATGGCTGATTACACCACCAACCCAGTTAACAACATGGCCAAGATAACGGCTTCGCTGCTGTACTACGTTGTTGTAGAGCTCCTCAAGCGTGCTGTAATCTTCGCCTTCCTGTCCGGCAGATTCAACAATAAACTCCATAATACGCTTCAGGTTAGCGATTCCGTACTCACTGCTTTTAACGTGGTTATCACCAAGCGCTTCACGCTGCTGTGTAGGATCGATATTGGAAAGGTTTCCAAAGCGAAGCATAGGCTCATCCATCTGGCGGGCAGCGATTTCATTCAGAAACGGACGCTCTTCCTGTGGAGTGGTTGCTTCAGGAAATGGCTTATAGCCCCATTCGATGGAGAATTTATCATAAATAGAAACTATTGGGAACATATATGCATTGTCGCCCGGCTGAGCAACGTAGTTCATACGTGCATAATCCATGATGGAAGGTGTAGTTCCGTATTTCTCGGTAAAGCTCTGGCTGCGGAGACTATCAGTTGGCACCATGCCACTAGCCTTCATGTTGTGCGGCAGACCAAGCGTATGGCCTACTTCGTGTGCCACCACATAACGTACAAGCTCGCCCATCAGATCGTTATCCATCGGGAGGTTCCGTGCACGATCGTCTACAGCGGCACCCTGAACAAAGTACCAGTTGCGTAGCAGATTCTGCACATTGTGATACATGCTAATAGAAGATGTGATGATTTCACCACTTCTAGGATCGTTTACGTGCGGTCCCTGAGCGTTAGCAATCTGAGAAGGATACCAGCGAACGGTCGGGAAACGAATATCCTCGGGACTCCAGTCAGGATCTTCTTCAGGAGTCGGGGCCATTTTCGCAACGATAGCGTTAGTAAAACCGGCTTCTTCGAATGCAACCTGCCAGTCTTCAACACCTTTCAAAACGTATGGGATGAGCCACTCAGGAGTAGCATAATCAACATAAAATGTAATCGGCTTCACGGGATCAGACATTTCTGCATCAGGATCCTGCTTTTCTAGTCTCCAACGGGTAATCATTCTGTTTCGCTTTGCCCGGTGTTCAGGACTGCTGAAATCTACCGTATTTACAGAAAAGTATCCCACACGCTCATCGTGAAAACGGGGCATCATTGGGGTTTCTGGAAGACGCATCATGGAGTGATTCATCTTCACAGAAATGGTGCCAAGATTCCATCTGCCCGGAACGCGTTCGGTTTCGTAAGTTAGTACGCTGCGAACTTCAACGTTTTCCGGGAAAGAACGAACGCCGTCGATAAAGCTTCGGCTTGGATCCAGACGACGCGCCTGAAAGCGCTGGCGTGGAGACATTTCGTTAACATCAGTCGAATAGAGGCGGGTAACATCAACAACTACAGCTGTTGAGTCGTTATTGTAGGTTTCGATATCGAAGGAAGCGATAATAGGCGCAAAGGATGATGCTTCCACTCCTCTGAAGATATTGTCGGTCGAATCGGCCGTAATATCATAAATCATCGAGCGGAACAAAATTTTCTCGTGCGACTTTTCCCAGCGAACAACCTGGTTATTAAAACGCTGACCACCGTATCCGAGTCCTGTTTGGGTTTCAGCAATACGGCTGACGAGCAGCATATCACGGTTCAATTCGTTCATCGGTATTTCAAAAAACACTTTATTGTCTTTTTGAATTACTGTAAACATTCCCTCTTCTACAGAGTCGGTTTCATCTATAAGCTTATCATAATCGGACTGTGGAGCTGCTTGTGCCACTATTCCGTTCGAGCCATTATCTGCGGCCGATTGTGATCCGGAACAGCCTGTAAGGATCAAGGCACCGGAAAGTAAAATACTGTATAGTACGTGCTTCATGTGAGTTAGTTGGTTTGGAGTTTGTGTAGCATTAAGCCACAATAAATTAACCTTAGCCGAATAAACCAAACGTATCTATACACATGCACTAATTGTTTTACAAAACTTCGTAGTTTTAACGTAAAGGTGCTAATCTCATAATAGCAAAGAACAAGAAACAAAACAGACCACCTTTGTGTATAAACACTTGAAATACTTGACTATAATCCACATATTTGTATCTAAACAAAAAGATAATCATCAAAGTCAGATTCATGAAATATTTAGCCCTTACTTTGTTTATTGCAGCAATTTTTGTTTCTGTATCAAAAGCACAAACTACCAGCTTTCCCACAGGCCTTGGCATCGAAATAGAAGGCGATTACTCTCTTTTGGTTTCGGAAACCATAGTACACCCTGCCAGTAATGTACAAAATGACCTTATTTCACATCATGCTGGTAATTACAAAGACACAAACAACCCGGATTTTCTAAATCCTACCTTCCGATACACTCAAAGCAGCTTGTTTACGCACAGCCATCGTCGTAACGCAGACGCCTTCACTAACTGGCGCCCGGTAGATAACCGCTACGAAAACCGTACACAGATTTTTATTGATGGTGCCCGGGGGCTCTTCCAAGTGATTCGGGGTCAGTGAATGATTATAAATGATGAATTAAGTTTCGATATGGAACTCAGGTCTCTTCACCCGATAAGATCAGCCGCCTTCACATTCAAAACTTAAAACTCAATTACTCCACATCCTGAACGCATCTAACCGCAAATCCTGAGGTTTTCCGCTCTATTCTGCGCTCAACGGCCGGATCATTGTTAAAGAGTGAGCGTCTCCATGAGAATTCTGCCAGCTCTTCGGTTGATGTCCAGTATGAGCCAACAAACCCCATTTGACGAAAGCCGCCGTCAAAGAAATCCCGGAATCCGCTTCCAACAGCTGTAAATCCAGATTCATTAGTTGCTCCTTCATTGGGCTGAACCCAAAAATCACTGCCCTCTGCCCGCATAATGCCGCCAAGGTTGATGTTGGCACCACGTGCGCCTTCGATATCCACTTGGTTTGCAGGCAGTCCTAGAAACATCTCAAGCTCTTTCCAGTCTTCGTCGCTTGCTACGTGCCAATCCTGTGGACAAATATTCCGGGTATCAGACGCGGCGTACCAGTTATAGAGCTGCCCGAATATTTCAGGGGTATCAGGATCATTCATATAAATACTTCGCGCTGGCTCGCGCGTGCCGGACCATTCAAAGCCGGGTTCCACAAATGGAATGGGATCGCCGTTTGCAAATGCGGATGATCTCAGGTTTTGAGTAAACCAGCGCTGGTTTCCGTAAACCCGCGTCTCATACTCATTGCCATCAATATCCTCAACAATAAATGGCGGCGTCTCTAGAGTCGTTACCGTTTCGGCAACGCTGAAGGCCGTTCCAAGTTCATTGGTAGCATATGCTTTGATGAAATATTCTGTCTCCGGTTCAAGGTCTTTAAACAGAGCGTTGTAGGTGCCAAGACCCGAACCGGCCTCAATGCAGTTGTCGTCCAGGTTAGGCGATGGTTCTGTACTCAGGCACACCCCACGGGTGAATACATCTGCCTCACCGGCATCTCTCACCTCAGCAGTAACTTCAATAGCGGTGTCGGTTATCTCTGAAAGTTCAACAATGGTTACGTCAGGGGAACCTTCAGGATTGTCGGGCCCCGTTACCAAATCAACGCAAGAGTAGGTAAGCAGCAGCAGTACTACTACTAGGCCCGGTAATAATACAGAAGAAGTTTTCATAGGTAAAGGTCTGAGGTGCAGTTTATTTAGCTGTTATGTTATACTTTAAGATACTCCTGCCAGCCAAAAAAAGAAAATACAGGCATATTGTTAAGTTTTGGCCCAATTATTTAGCTTCATTTGGCTGAAGTTCAATCATTATGCCCGATACAATATATATCTCAAAAAGCGTATCATATTAGCAACACATCATCCTTTTCCAGTTAGTACATTGTAGTTAAATAAAATTTTAGTGCTCAAATTCCTCCACCAGAATTGCAGACTTGCCCATGCTTAAACCAGAAGAACTTAAAGCCACCAAATGGCACACTACGGATGCTGAAGAAGCCCTAAACAAACTCAAAAGCGACGCATCAGAAGGTATTACATCCGATGAGGCAAAAAAACGTCTCGAAGAATTCGGCCCCAATAAACTACCTGAACAAAAGCAGCGCGGCCCGCTCATGCGACTGCTTATGCAGTTTCATAACGTGCTTATTTATGTGCTATTAGCTGCGGCAGTGGTAACCGCACTTATGGACCACTGGATTGATACCTGGGTGATTCTCGCGGTTGTGGTTATAAACGCGGTAATTGGTTATGTGCAGGAAGGGAAAGCCGAGCAGGCACTCGAGAACCTCAAAAAGATGCTTTCGCTGAAGGCAAACGTGGTTCGCGATGGCCGGCGAATTGAAATTAATGCTGAGGAGCTTGTACCCGGCGATATCGTAAAGCTGGAATCGGGAGATAAAATCCCGGCCGATATTCGCATCATCGCTCAACGAAACCTCAAGATTGAAGAATCGGCTCTCACAGGCGAATCGCAACCGGTAAATAAGACGACAGAACCCGTTGACGAAAACGCTGTTATCGGCGACCGAAAATCCATGGGCTTTAACAGCACCATGGTTACCTACGGCCGGGCCACAGGAATTGTGACAGGCACCGGAGCCAACACAGAAATTGGCAAAATAAACACCATGATGGGAGAGGTCGAAAAAATGACAACTCCCCTCTTACAGCAGATAGACGGCTTTGGAAAGCAGCTTTCCGTTGCCATTCTTGTACTAACTGCATCCATGTTTGCGGTCGGATACCTGTTCCATGATTACGAAATCTCCGAACTGTTCATGGCCGTAATTGGCCTGGCTGTGGCCGCCATTCCGGAAGGACTTCCCGCCATCATGACCATCACCCTGGCGCTTGGCGTGCAGCGAATGGCATCAAAAAACGCCATCATACGAAAACTCCCCTCTGTGGAGACACTTGGCTCTGTTACGGTAATTTGCTCCGATAAAACAGGGACTCTCACCCGAAATGAAATGACGGCCAAAACCGTCGTTACTGCCAACAGTATGTATGAGGTTGAAGGAACCGGATACGAACCCAAAGGTGAAATAAAATCTCCTGATTCTGGTTTTGATCCGAAGAATGATGACGCCCTCACCCGCTTGCTTCAGTCGGTCTACCTGTGTAATGAGGCCGAAATAGAGCAAAAAGACGAGCAGTGGATTCTAAAAGGAGACCCGACCGAAGGCGCTCTCATCACCCTTGGACAAAAGGCGGGAATCCAGAATGATGTGGATGGCTTTTCCCGCCATGATACCATCCCCTTTGAGTCCGACCATAAGTTTATGGCCACGCTTCACAGCGATAAATCGGCCGGAAAGGATGATCGCATCATCTTTTTAAAAGGAGCTCCCGAGCGGGTAATCGACATGTGCGGATCAGCTCTCACAGAAAAAGGTGAAGGCGACCTGGATTCAGAATTCTGGCACGGGCAGATAGACAAAATTGCTGCCAGAGGTGAACGCGTAATTGCGGCCGCAATGAAGAAAGCGTCTGCTTCGGCCGGTAAAATCGAGATGAGCGACGTAAAAGAAGACCTCGTTTTCCTTGGCCTTATTGGTATGATCGACCCGCCGCGACCAGAAGCTATTGAAGCCATCAAAGCGTGTCAGCAGGCAGGAATTAAAGTTAAGATGATAACCGGCGATCACGCTATCACGGCCAGCGCCATTGGCCATGAGCTTGGCATATGTGAAGAGAAAAAAGCCATAACCGGCTCCGAATTGGAGCAGACCTCCGACGAAGACCTTCGCAAACTTGCACACGAATATGATGTATTTGCCAGAACCAGCCCGGAGCATAAGCTGCGACTGGTAAAAGCCCTACAGGAAAACGGTGAGGTCGTTGCTATGACCGGCGACGGCGTGAACGATGCCCCTGCGCTCAAACGAGCCAGCGTGGGCGTCGCCATGGGTATAAAAGGCACGGAGGTGACTAAAGATGCGTCCGACATGGTGCTGGCAGACGACAACTTTGCATCTATCGCGAAGGCAGTCGAGGAAGGACGGACTATTTATGACAATCTGCGAAAAGCCATTTTGTTCATTTTGCCAACCAATGGCGCTGAAGCATTTGTGATTATGGCAGCCATATTAATGGGTATTGCCCTTCCGATTACCCCCGTTCAGATTCTCTGGGTCAACATGGTTACCGCGGTGACGCTCGCCATTGCCCTTTCCTTTGAACCCGCAGAGTTCGGCGTAATGAAACGGCCGCCCCGCGATCCGAAAGCATCCATTTTGGGTGGGTACTTTATCTGGAGGGTGACGTTCGTTTCCCTGCTGATTGGCGGCATCACCCTTGCGGCTTATTACTACCTGAAGGACAATGGCTACCAGCTCGAGCAGGCCCGGACTATCGCAATTAACATACTTGTTGCCGGTCAGGCGTTCTATCTGTTCAATTGTCGCTATTTGCGGGAATCAGCATTCAGTACCGGATTCTTAGACAACAAAGTGGCTTTAGGAGCGGTTGGTGCGCTGGTGCTTTTTCAACTTGTCTTTGTTTATGCGCCCTTCATGAATGCATGGTTTGGAACAGAGCCAATTCCGCTTAGCTACTGGAGCTGGGCTCTGGCTGGCGGTTTAGCTGTTTTTGTTCTGGTTGAAGTCGAAAAGCTGGTTTTCAGACAGCTTGATAAGCGATAGTACCAACTTTACTCAGACTGGTTAGCGCACTTTTTTTCGATATATTAATTCGAATCAAAAAACGCTAACCAGATCCTGATTTATGTTTTTAAAGCGACTGTGCGCACTTGCGACACTATTTTTAGTAAGCGGATCCATGCTCTTTGCGCAGGATTCTCAAAACGAACTCTATTTCCTCTCACACCCGGCACCATCACCCGATGGAAACAGCGTAATCTTTACTTTCGAGGGTGATCTGTGGAGAGTCAGTTCGGATGGTGGTCAGGCCTCACGGCTTACGGGAATGGCCGGCGAAGAAACTCATGCGCGATTCTCTCCCGACGGTCGCCACATTGCGTTTTCAGCTTCTCAGGACGGCACCACCAGCGTGTACACCATGCCTGTAGAAGGCGGTGACATCACCCGGTTAACATGGCACGACGGAAGCAATCTGGTGAACTCCTGGTCGTGGGATTCCCAGTCGGTTCGCTTTTCATCCGACCGCTACAACTACATCGATTCGTATGAAGTTGGCATTAATGGAAGCACGCCGAAACGATTGATTAACGATCACTTTTTTAATCTGCCTCACGATATAGCAGAGCATCCCGAGACCGGCGATTTCTACTTCACCGATACATGGGAGAGCTTTCGGTTTTATGAGCGCAAACGCTACCGCGGGCCTTTTAATCCGGTTATCCGTTCATATAATCCTTACACGGATACTTATACTGAGCACACCACGCACGATGGCAAAAACATGTGGCCATCAATTGATAAGAATGGCGTGGTTTACTACGTTTCCGATGTGTACAACAACGAGTATAACCTATACCGCCTGGCCGACGGAGAGCCCGAGCAGCTCACTTCTTTTGATCATTCAATTAAGTATCCTCAGGTCAGTGCCGACGGCTCGACAGTGGTTTTCGAAAAGAATTACCAGCTATGGAAGTACGATGTTTCGAGCGGTGAATCCACCCTCATTCCCGTTTTCCTGAACCGCAACCCTACCCTTCAGCTTCCGGTTTCATTTTCAACCACGGCCAGCATTACGGGTTTCGACGTCTCACCCGATAACAAAAAGCTGGCTTTTATTTCAAGGGGTGAACTTTTCGTATCTGATACCAACGGTGAATTTGTGCGGCAAATGCCAACGCACACTGGCGAACGCGTTAGCGAAGTCATTTGGGTAAGCGATGATGAGCTCATGTACACGCAAACGTGGCGCGGATACCACAATTTGTTTATGATACGAGCCACCGGCGACGGTCCCGAAAGACAAATGACCGAGCTGGAAATGCACCATCGAAATCTGACGCCATCACCCGAAAAAGACCGCGTGGCATATATCCGTGGCCGAAACGATGTAATGAGTTTCAATATTCAATCGGTTAGCAGTACCATGCTGCACCAGGATGAGCTTTGGAGCTTCAGAAATCAAAGCCTGAACTGGTCGCCGGACGGCCGCTTTCTGGCATTCAACGCCTATCGCTTCTTTGAGCGCGATATTCTGGTTTATGATTTCGACGAATCTGATGTCTTCAACCTTACGCAAACCGGCGTAACCGAAAACGCGCCATTCTTCTCGCCTGATGGGAAATATCTGTACTTCAACACCGATCGGATTCAGCCGGTTTACCCTATGGGCACGAGCGATTCAAATATCTGGCGTATGGCGCTAACCACCCAGCAGCGCCCTGTCAGGCTGGAGGAATTCGACTCCCTTTTCACAAGTGATGAAGATGAGAATGATAATGGTGATGAGCCTGAGGTTTCTGTATTAATCGAATACGAAGAACTTCACCGCCGCTGGGAGCAGATAACGAGTCATAATGGTTCCCAGGCCGGGCCGTTCGTAATTACTGACGGTAAAAAACACACGATTGTTTATGGCTCAGCCCACGATGCACAGGGCCCGTCTCTTTGGAAAACCGTTATTGAGCCTTTCAAGGCTCCGGTCACGTCGAAATTTGAAGACGTGCGGACAATGAGTACCAACATCAAAAGTGCCAACGGTTCGTATTATCTTCTGATTGGTGGTACGATTCATTCGCTCAATATCGGAGCTGGCAGCAGTTCGGCTATTAGAATTCAGCACAGCTTCAGCCGCGATTTAAAAAGTGAGTTTCATCAGATTTTCCACGAAACATGGGCGAACCTGGAAGAGAATTTCTATGATGAGGATTTCCATGGCCGCGACTGGCGTGCGCTTCGCAGTCATTATGCGCAGTTTCTTCCGTTTATAAACAGCCGAAGCGATCTCCGGACTCTCACCAACGACATGCTGGGAGAGCTCAATTCATCGCATATGGGCTTCAGCTCAAGTGGGGCTGAAGAGTCTTTGTACTATACCTCCACTTCACTGGGGACCGGCATTGTATTTAAGAATGATGATCCCTTTGTATTCGACCGCATCATTAAGGCATCAAATGCTGAACTTTTTGGTCTTAGCGAGGAACTTGAGCAGGGTGATGTGCTCCGTGCCGTTAACGGTAACCGGGTAGATTTCGAGTCGAACAGGGAGCGTTATTTTAGCAGTCCCGGTGGGAATCAGGAGCTCGAACTCACTTTTATGCGGGGGCGTGCTGAATTTACCCTGAGGCTTGAATCACAAACTTCTGCATCGGTAAGAAACCTTCTTTACGATGAATGGATGCACGCCCGCCAGAATATCGTAGACGAGCAGAGTAACCGCAGCATTGCATACATCCATATGAAAAATATGGGGGGCGGCGAGCTGCGCCATTTCCAGCAGGAGCTCGCCCGACAGTTTGTGCACCGCGACGGGCTGATTCTCGACTTGCGCTACAACCGGGGCGGGAATGTACACGATGAGGTAATTAATGCCCTCAGCCGGCAGACCTATCTCAACTGGCAATATCGCGGTGGTGAGCGAACGGGTCAGCCAAACTTCGCGCCTTCCGATAAGCCCATTGTAGTGCTCATCAACGAGCAGAGCCTCAGTGATGCCGAGATGGCTGCTGCGGGCCTCAGAGAGCTCGGTATAGGCACGCTCATAGGCATGCCGACCTACCGCTGGATCATCTTCACCACGGCCATGTCGCTGGTCGACGGCTCATCGCACCGCTTGCCGGGCTGGGGCGTCTACACGTTCGATGATGACAACCTCGAGCTAACTGGGGTAGAACCTGAAATTGAGGTCCGGAATACGTTCCATGATCTGCTTAATGACCTCGACCCTCAACTGGATGAAGCTATTCGTTATATCATGAATCAGCGGGAATAACACATCAAAGTTTTAGCACAAAAAAAAGGCTTCACCCAAATCAGGTGAAGCCTTTTTTGTTTATCAGTATATACTAATGATGCTATCCTGTGTACGCAGGGGCCTCGACCCCGGCCGCTTCAAGCATAAGATCAAACAGATCGGTATTTCGTGTGAACGCACCAATCGAGCTGCTTCCCGGCCCGGCAACGGCTAACTCCACGTAATCGGCCGTGTGTACGCTTCCCGTAAACGCAATACTCGTATGGTTCGACATGATGTCGCCAAGTACGTTTGCAGGCCTTTCCTTCATTTGGTAGGCAGCGCGGAAATTGCCACGAAGAGCATCATAGAGCATTTGCGCATGGGCACGTTCCACTTCAATACCGGTTGCTGTACCAATCCTTGACCTGATGTCAGAAATAGAGGAAGAGTCATTTAGCTCGCTCATGATCCAGTTGTTCGTGTAGGTAAACGACTGAAGCTTATCGAAATTAGGTACAGAATCATCATAGCGTGATCCAGCGGCGTTCAAAGCAGGGTTAGCGTTACCATGGTCAGTAGTGATAATCACCAGCGTTTCATCCGGGTGCTCTTCGTAAAAATCGAAAGCTACTTTAATCGCTTCATCAAAAGCCAGCTGATCGTACACCAAACCTGTTCCGTCCATTGTGTGCGCAGCGTGGTCTACACGGCCGCCTTCAATTTGCATAATGAAACCATCTCCTGACGCGTACAAGTTATCAATGGCGTATTTCGACATCTCAGCAAGTGTTGGTACGTTTTCGGCCAGGTCTGGCGTGTTGGCGTGATCCAGCGAATACGGCAGGTGATGATCGGTAAATACACCAAGCGTTCTTTCGAAGCCGTTAGCAGATCCCAACTCTCCCTTTGTCCGCGCAACTTTATACCCTTTATCGGCAAAGGCAGCATACATATCGCGGCCGTCTTCGCGCCGATCCGGACTAAAATGAATATTTCCTCCACCTAAAACGATGTCGAACTCACGCTCGTAATACTGCTGCGCAATTTCATCTTCCATACCCCTCCTTGGTACATTTGCGGAGAAACCTGCTGGTGTGGCATGTGTAACTTTTGTTGTGGTAACCAGGCCAGTTTTCCGGCCGGCACTTTTAAAAATTGGCAGAATCGGCTCGAACTCTGTGCCGTCCTCGGCCATATTTACGTTGCCGTTGTAGATACGTTGCCCGCACCCCCATGATGAAGCTGCAGCGGCGGAATCCGGTACGTTAGAGTTACCCGTCGTCATATCCATAAGCCCGCGCGTTACTTTCCCTTCTTCGTAGAGAGAAATCCATTTAGATGGGCGGCCGTGCATGCGACGGCTCATAAGATCGGCCATCTGCAGGGTTCCATGGCTCATCCCGTCGGACACTAAAAAGATAATGTACTTGGCTTTCCCCGAATAGTTCTGACCATTTCGCCCGGCTGCACTTCCATCAGCGCAGGAAGTTACCAGACCGCCGGTACCTGCAATAAGACCGCCAAGTGCACCAAACTTAAGGAAGTCCCGGCGATTAAAACCTGATGATGATTTATTATTCGAATCGTTTGACATCACATATATATTAAATTCCGGTTGGTTTCGTCGGTCAAATATATGTTATATGAGCCAGTTTTGTATTAATAAATAGTAAAACAAGTACGACCGAAACTACTTTTTATACACTGATGTGAACCGGACAAAAAAAAGCCTGTTTCAAAAAATGAAACAGGCTTTCGGAAAATGAAGTGAAAGGCGTTGCTAAACTTATTCCGCCTTTCTGTTTTTGCGAAATTTATTGATTGCGTATGCACCGCCAGCGGCAGCAAGTAAACCAAGACCACCATCGATAGGCACTTGATCAGGTTCTCCTGGAAACCCGGGAGGCTGACTTAGAGCATCCGCCGCGAACTCCGGCATTAGGGTAATTGCGAAGATGATAACTGTTGCAGTAAATATAGTAACGAGCTTCTTCATCGGATATGAAATTAGTTTTGTGAAATTTATAATGCAAAAATATTTAAACGAACCATCGATTGCAAATGCAATCTAACAAATAATGCGTTTATTTTTATCAAATGTCTCAAAAAGCCAAACACTTTATTTTTGGCACGTTAGAACCCCATTTAGATAATCTGCCCGTTGGAAAAACAGGCAGATTATCTAGCCGGTAATGAATTACTCGGTAAAACCGCCTGATGTCATTTTAATCGGGTCGAGTGCTTTATCGAGTTCCGCTTCACTTAAGTCCGTCATTTCGAGAGCTACATCCTTGAGTGCGCGGTCTTCCGCGAAAGCTTTCTTCGCAATTTTAGCCGCAAGATCGTAGCCAATAATAGGATTAAGGGCTGTAACCAATATTGGGTTTTTAGAGACTTTTTCAGCAATTAGCGCCTCACGGACAACAATTTTGGATACCGATAATTCCGCGAAGTTTGCTGCTCCGTTAGCAAGAAGGCGAATGGATTGCAGCAGGTTATGCGCTACTACCGGCAGCATTACGTTTAGTTCAAAATTTCCGTTAATACCTGATATACTAATGGCCGTATCATTGCCGATTACCTGAGCACAGATCATGTTCGTTGATTCTTCAATCACCGGATTTACTTTACCAGGCATAATAGATGAGCCCGGCTGCAGGGCCGCCAGCTGAATTTCACCGATACCGCTGTTAGGTCCGGAGTTCATCCATCTCAGATCGTTGGAGATTTTCATCATGCTTACGGCAATAGTTTTTAGCTGCCCGCTAAAATCTACAGGTGCATCGACGGTTGCCTGAGCTTCGAAATGGTTCACGGCCTCACGAAACTTAAATCCAGTATATTCGGACAATTTATCTGCTACTTTTCGGCCAAAATCTTTGTGGGTATTAATTCCGGTCCCGACCGCCGTTCCGCCCTGGGGCAGCTCAAGCAAACGTGGAAGTGCAGTTTTAACCCGCTCAATACCAAGCTCCAGCTGGCGTGCATAGCCACCAAACTCCTGCTCAATAGTTACAGGCATAGCGTCCATAAGGTGAGTCCGCCCGGTTTTAACCACATGCGCATACTCTTTACCTTTAGCAAGGAATGCATCATGAAGTGTTTTGAGAGACGGAATAAGGCTGGAATTCGCTGATATAACAGCTGCAACCCGTATAGCCGTAGGAATAACGTCGTTTGAACTCTGACCGAAATTTACATGGTCGTTAGGATGCACCTTTTTGTCGGTGATGCCTTTTTCTTTTAAAATCTGATTGGCACGGTTAGAAACCACCTCATTCGTATTCATATTGGTTGAGGTACCCGACCCTGTTTGAAATATATCCAGGGGGAAATGCTCATTAAGCGTACCTGTTACAATTTCGTCGCAAGCCAGAGAAATAGCCTCTGCGAGATCTTTATCTACTAAACCAAGTTCACTGTTTACTTCTGCACAAGCTTTTTTTATGTACCCTACCGCCTGTATAAACTCTGAACTAAACCGAATACCGCTGATAGGAAAATTTTCGACAGCACGCTGAGTTTGTGCCGAGTATAATGCTCCGGCGGGCACTTTAATTTCGCCCATGGAGTCTTTTTCGATTCTATAATCGCTCATTGTAATAACTCGTTTTTTGCTCCTTCCGGAGCGTTAATGTTAATTTCGAGATCAATCTTTGGTCATCTGTATTAATATCCCAATTATGGCCCTGTGATCTCATCTTATTTGTTTCTAATGGTATTTGAATATCAAGGTTAAGATACGGAATTAAGGACTTTTACTGAAAAAATGCTTTCAGAAAGCAGCCGGTTTTGAGATGTCTGATGGGAGTGAAATTTTTCCCAGACGGATTAACTTATCCGGAGCAAATATGGGCAAGCCTGTTGTAAATAGAGTACAAAAGCCTAAATAGGCAAACAGCTGTGCTTCCTTATGATCCGCAGAACCTCCCTTTTCATCAATATTATATACAGGGTAACGCAGTTCTTTTTTTAGCAAATTTATGAGGTGATGGTTTCTCACCCCGCCACCGCTCACAATAATGTCTGCTTTTTCACCTGATGGAACATGCTTACGAATACAATCGGATATGGTTTTTGCGCTCAGGGCTGCTAACGTAGCCATCAGATCTTTTGATGAGGGCTGGTCGAGTCCCGCTTTTGTAAGTACCCGCATCACCCAGTTCAGGTTAAACAACTCCGGGCCGGTAGATTTTGGAAACGGACGTTTGAAGTAGGGATTATCGGCCAGAATTTCCAGCAGGTGTTCATCAACCTTTCCCGAAGCTGCTATTTTGCCGCCTTCGTCATATTTCATCCCGTCCTTAATTTCTGACGCCAGCTGATCCATGATTTTATTACCAGGACCCGTGTCGCCATACACAATTTCATGAAGCTCATGTTCCGGCTGGACAATCGTGATATTAGCTATTCCGCCAATATTGAGCAGTACTCTTGTCTTCGAATCATCCCTGAAATAGGCATGATCAAACAATGGTGCCAGAGGTGCCCCCTCCCCGCCTGCGGCTATATGGCGGGCTCGGAAATCACTCACTACAGCCATACCCGTAAGCTCCGATAATAAATCGGAATCTGTAGATTGATATGTACAAACCATGGGATGCGGAATAGAGACGCGGTTGTGGTATAGCGTTTGACCGTGAGACGCAATGAAACAAACCTCTTCGCGTGCTATGTACCATTCGGATAGCTTATCAAGCAGGGATTCGGCGGTAAAAGCGGCCAGATTTTGGCCAAGTATCAAAACCTCTTCCAGATCGGCTTTTTTTTCGAAGCTATGAAGCTTTAGTTTTTTTTGAAGCTTTTCCGGAAATGGTATTGTTGTTCCTTCGAGCAGTTTTATAACCGGTCTCACAGGTTCAACAGGACTGAACTCAAATCTGCACAATACCATATCCAGCCCATCCTGGGAAGTGCCAGACTGAATCCCGATACCCAGAATGCCGGTTCCGGATTTGGCTTGATACAAAGGTTTGTTAAAGAAAAACGACATCCAATTTTCGTCCTTTAAATCCGTAATTTAGACATTAGTGATTACATCACACTCCAAGCTAAGAATAAACATTAAATAAAGAGACGTATGGAAGAAGAAATTTCAGTAGACGAACTTGCCCGTGAAATGGCCGCCGTTTTCGGAACAAAAGAATACCAGATTACCATAGACAGCTTTCGCGAAATCCTTTACATTCGTATAAAAGGTTTGTCTTCTTTCACAGATGACAAGATAAATGAGCTGGCAAGCCCCCTTCTGGACGAAATCGAGTCTGATTTTGAAGAAATAATCCTTCTTGATTTGGATTAAACACTGTTTTCTTATTACAGCTAAAAAAACAGCCAAAAACCCGCTTTTTTTAACTCAATTAACAATTAATTCATACTAATTGTCTGAAATGTTCGTATATTAAACAAGTGATTGAAACAGCGGGGTTAACTAAAGTATTATTAAACCTTACTCCACTGCATCGCAATCGTTCTTATTTTAGTATTTTTATATTCTGACAACCTTCGCACAAACTATTAAATAACATTTATTTCCCCGGAGGTAACAAATGAACACGAATCTGACCATCCGCAAAAACAATCTTCACGATTTCGACCGCTATCACAGCAACTGGAACCGCATAATCAGAAACTATATTCGTTCTTTTTTCAGTGCGATTTTCAGAATAAAGTAGCAAAGACCTTTCATACGATAGATATGTTAGATTAGATTGATTCATAAGATTAGTTGTTAGTTATGTTTGGGAGCCCCGGTCATGGAAATTGGCCGGGGTTTTTTTTTGCCTTTTTATCCAAGACACAGTTTCCATAATTATGCAAACTCGCAATTCATGGTATTGAGCTTTAGCAGCAAATTAAATTCAAATCGCACTATGGATGAACCGTTGGTGTTATGTATTTTAGGAAGCTTATCATTAATCACTTATTTCAACTCCTCCGCAGCCTGTCTGCAACTTCTCCAATATGAAAGCATTTAAATTTCTGCTGATATTTTTCTTCGTAACCGTTGGCATTCTTGGAATGGTAATTGGTTTAAACTGGACCGCTTTTAAAGTTGTTTTTTCCGATCCTGAAACTTTCTCTGAAGGTTCTGAATGGATTGAGACTACCTATTCGCTTGCTGGGCTTGTAGAATATATCGAAGCCAACCCCCAGCACGTTTCACTGGTTTCTTTAAACCTGACCAATCCAGAAGAGTCTATTCTTTATAACGAGCATGAACCCAGGGTGATGGGAGCCCTTAGCAATATTTTCCTGCTTATGGAGTTCGAGCGCCAGCGTGAATCCGGAGAGCTTAATCCCGATCAGCTAATTAATAAGCATGATATCGATGCTTTTGTAGTTCCAAGCTGGTATGAAAATGCGTATCGAAACGCAATGCGCCATGTCGAAGCCGAAAACAATCAAATTCGGCTTGAAGATTTACTCCCTCTGGTAAGCCAGCATTATAGCCAGGCAGTGTCTGACTGGATGTTTTTTTTCCTGGGGCCAGAGAACGTAAATGCGCTTGTTGATTCGCTCGGCCAAGGTGCTGTTGAACCATGGATACCAGGATCCGGAATACAGCTGGCAGTAACAATGCGAGACGACGAACTGAGCGTTCGTGAGGCAATTGCTCGGCTCAAAGAGCTTCCAATAAACGAGCGAGCTCAGTATTTTTATGATTCCAGCCTCAGGTTTGCTCAAGACGAAACAATACGGAATGAAGTTCGCGAACGCACCCGCCCAATAAGAGAACGTCTTTTAGCAGACGAACGCGCTATCCATGGGCTGCTTAGCAAAGCCGAACCATTGCGCCTTACCGAAATAATGGCCATGATTTACCAGAACGAGTTCCTGAGTACAGAAGCAAGTCAGCGTATTTTAAGCCTGTTCGCATGGGCATACGAAGATCCAGTAGTGCGGCAACATTCCAGTGATTATGGTGCGCTTTTCGACAGTCGCCTGAGTTACCTTACCGGTATGGATGCTGGCACCTCTGCCTATACAGGCGAGTCTTTTGCCCAAACGCTGTTTTTCGATAATCTGCCTGTAGCATTCTACATGCATATGTCGAGTAATTATATGAATCAGGATTTGCAGCGGAGGCTCATATACGATCCGGAGCTTCGCAGAATCAGTACTCTGGCTTCACAACAGCAGTTAACACCGAATAACTGATTCCCTTTGTGTATCTTATAATTAAATGAACAACTGAAATTCAAACCCAAATTTAACGGAGTCCACTTATATGAGATCTAAGCTTACGCCAAAATTCAGAAAAAGCGTCTCGGATTATGTTGAGGAAATAAAAAAAGCCAATAGACTAAAGAGTTCATCAACAGTAACAGATACTTTTCCTACCATTACTATTTCGCGTGAATTCGGATGCGAAGGTTTCCCTCTGGCAAATGCAATCATCAGAAAGCTTTCCAGACCCAACATGGACTGGGAGCTATACAGCCGGGATTTAATCAGCTCGATAACTGATGAGACCGATTTACTTGCTGAACTCTACGACAAGGAAGAAGAAAAAAACAGGAACAAAATAGTCCAGGACCTGCAGGAATTACTTAATGTGGCTCCTTCAGATTTCACCCGCTATAAAAATCTCGCTCAAAATGTGCGGCTGATTGGGGAACAGGGACGCGCTGTAATTGTAGGTTCAGGCGCTTCCATTCTGGCACAAAAAGAAAATAATTTCTTCAACGTACGCATCACAGGCAGCTTCGATTTTCGTGTATCCCGCATGGAGCAGGAGCTCGGCGTGAGCCGTTATGAAGCTGAAAAGATTGTGAGCGAACAGAGCAGTAAGCGCATTGAGTTTACACAAAAGTTTTCAAGACAGGAAGTTTCTGATCCCGCGCTGTACCATATCGTTTTCAGAAACGACCACTTCAATGCAGAACAAATGGCCGATTTGATAGTTGAAGCCATGAAAAAGATTAACATGCTCTAAAATAGTGGCCAACATTATAACTGAGGCCGGCAGCCTAGCTTCCGGTCTCTTTTTTTCATCCCCCTCTCTGCCTCACAGCGAAATACACCAATCAGAAAACTGACGTTCAACAACGATGAAAGCAATCAATCTCACCCATTTAGTCTGGCTTATTCCTGCCGCCCTTCTCGTTCTTATGATACAGCAAGGTGCCGTTTATTACGGAATCAACAAAACTTTTGAACAGGGTGAAGTACACACGGCCAATATTACCGATTTCAGAATTAAACAGATTGCCGCTCAGACCAATGGTTATGTAGATTTGCAGTTTATAGATAATTCGGGAAATGACGTTCGCGAACGCCTTAGCCTCCACGCACAACATGCTTCCAGGCTTATTGGCAGTAATGAAGTCGATATACGCTATATGCCTGGATCCACGTATGATATCGTTATGATAGATACGTTTGATTACCATCGGAAAACAGTTCTCATAAACATTGCTGTCGTATTTTTCTCCCTTGTGGTCCTGAAGGGTGTAAGTATTTTTGGTAGCCGATATGCCATCCGGAAAAAGAAACTCCAAAAAGAAAACGGCGGCAATGATGCCCTCAACCTAGAGTACCTAAACTCACCTTCCGCATGAATATCGAATACGGCACACTTTACCTTATTCCGACGCCGCTCGGTAAGAATCACGTTAATACATCCATACCACAGCACGTGATCGATATCGTGCATCGGCTGGATCATTTTGCGGTGGAGAATATCAGGCAGTCTGTTTCATTTCTGCAGTGGGTAAAACATCCCAAAGAAGATTTCGAGCTTACTTTTTACCCGCTTTCTAAACGGACGAACGATTTGCAGCAACAGGAATACATCACTCTGCTTATGAACGGTATCGATATCGGAATCCTTACCGATGCCGGCTGCCCTGGCGTTGCCGATCCCGGTGCGGGTCTTGTTCGTAAAGCTCATCATTTTGGGATTCCTGTAGAGCCCCTTACCGGGCCGGCTTCACCTATTCTGGCTCTTATGGGATCGGGCCTCGGTGGGCAAAAATTCGGATTCAGCGGGTATTTGCCCATGAAGCCAACCTATCGGGACGAAGTTATGAAAGATCTCGAAGCCCGGTCAGCTGACCACGGATCTACCGAAATGTTTATGGAAACGCCGCACAGAAACATAGATACTTTTAAAGCTGCACTCCGGACACTGCAAAATGAAACCGAGCTTTCTGTAGGAGCCAACCTTACCCTCGACGGACAGATCATAGACACAAAAGCCGTTTCGGAATGGAAGCACACTCCCCTACCGGCATTAGATAAAATCCCTGCAATTTTCTCAATTAAAGCAGCTGAAAAGCCTAAAGTAGACATTAATCGGAAAGCAGTTAAGAAAAAGTTCAGCAGATAACTGCTAAACAGGACTACTGATTATTTACTGCCTTCTTTTGTTTGTATAAATAAAAAAAGCGGGCTGCCTGTCATGGCAACCCGCTTGTGTTCAAACTTTTCATCTACTAACTAACTACTACTAACTCTATCAACTAAGGTCTTGCTATTTGTGAAGCTCGGGCCGTTCTGGTGCCAGACTCCAGTGCTCAGGAGAGCGCCACAGGCCGGATACGAGCAGTTCACGCATGAAGAGTATTTCTTTAGGCAGCTTGTTATACAGCTTGCTGAAAAGCTCCTCATGTCCCAGAAGTTCTTCTTTCCAGACTTCTGTATCTATATCCATTACTTTGTTAAAGTCTTCTTCACTGAAATCCAGACCTCTCCAGTCCAGATCTTCATAACGTGGCATCCAGCCCAGCGGGCTTTCCACAGCTGAAGTTCTTCCTTTAACTCTTTCAACAACCCAGCGAAGAACTCGCATGTTTTCGCCAAATCCAGGCCATGCGAACTTGCCGTCTTCATCCTTGCGGAACCAGTTTACGCCAAAGATACGAGGCGGGTTCGGAATCTCGCGGCCAATCTGCAGCCAGTGGTTGATGTAATCTCCCATGTGATAACCTGCAAAAGGAAGCTGTGCGAACGGATCGCGACGAACTTTGCCCATTTGTCCGAAAGCGGCGGCAGTCATTTCTGAGCCCATTGTTGCGGCCAGATATACGCCGAAGTTCCAGTTGAAGGCCTGATACACGAGAGGTACTGCGGTAGCGCGTCGTCCACCGAAAATAAATGCGCTGATTGGCACTCCTTTGGGGTCTTCCCATGCCGGATCAATCGACGGGCACTGAGCGGCCGGAGCCGTAAAGCGTGCGTTAGGGTGAGCAGCTGGTTTACCGCTTTTCGGATCGTAGCGGTTACCCTGCCAGTCGGTGAGATTGGCCGGTGCTTCCTTGGTTTTCTCTTCCCACCATACTTCGCCGTCGTCGGTAATGGCACAGTTGGTATAAATTGTGTTAGAGCGGATTGAAGCCATTGCGTTCGGGTTTGTCTTTTCGTTCGTACCCGGCGCAACGCCGAAGAAACCTGCTTCGGGGTTTATCGCATATAGCTGCCCGTCTTCACCTGGCTTAATCCAGGCGATATCGTCGCCAATTGTTGTTACTTTCCAGCCATCCATTTCTTTAGGCGGAATAAGCATGGCAAAGTTGGTTTTACCACAGGCGCTCGGGAATGCAGCCGCTACATAGGTTTTCTCACCCTCAGGTGATTCCACTCCCAGAATGAGCATGTGCTCAGCCAGCCAGCCGTTATCGCGGGCCATGGTTGAGGCAATTCTCAGGGCAAAACACTTCTTACCAAGCAAAGCGTTACCACCATATCCGGAACCGTACGACTGGATTAATTTCTCTTCCGGGTAGTGTACAATGTACTTGGTCTTAGGATTACATGGCCAAGGTACATCTTTTTGCCCCGGCTCGAGTGGAGCACCCACAGAGTGAACCGCTTTTACGTAATCTCCATCCTCACCGAGAACATCGACTACCTCGCGACCCATGCGGGTCATAATGCGCATATTTACAACTACATATTCCGAATCTGTGATTTCAATTCCAATTTCAGCAATATCGGATCCAATCGGGCCCATGCTAAAAGGAATTACATACATGGTGCGCCCTTTCATGGCACCATCATAAAGACCTTCCAGGGTCTTTTTCATTTTTGCCGGATCTTCCCAGTTGTTTGTAGGTCCCGCATCCGTTTTACGACGACTACAAATGTAGGTTCTGTCTTCAACCCGGGCTACATCACTAGGATCTGAAAATGCTGCATAAGAATCGGGGTGTTTTTCTTCGTTTAGCTTTTTGAAGGTTCCGCCAGCTACCAGGCGTTCAATCATCACATCATTTTCTTTTTCTGATCCATCAACCCAGTGAACATTATCGGGCTTGAGGAGCCGGGCCATTTCTTCTACCCAGGCGATTAACTCTTTGTGCTTAACTTCATTTCTATAGCTCATAATCTATTCTCCGCTAACTTGCGTAAGATTCTAAAAAAATGTCTGTTTTTTGCAGGTTGCCGCTGTCTTGGCTGACAACGCTAGAAATATAGACAGACGAGTACCAATAATCAAACATTACTATTATAATATATATAGTATGTTTATTGATTCTATACGTTTAGGCTTTTAAAGCCCAGAAAAGCGCTTCCATAATTTCCGTATTTTTTAACACCACTTTATTTCTATTTATACCCCATTCCTAACTCAAGAAACAGGTTGATTTATACACACCTTATTGATTCTTCACACTCCTGATTTTATCAGCTAATCGAACAAAAAAAACGCCTTCCGGAAAAGAACCGAAAGGCGTCGCTTTTAATGGGTGAACTAGTGATTAATCCTGAATTACAGGGCGGCTTCCTCAAGCTCCAATGTAGCTTGTACAATTCTGTCCTGTACTTCCCTCGGGACCTGCGCATAATCCTGAAATTTACGGCTGTGTGAGGCCCTTCCCTGCGTCATCGACTTCAGATGTGTGGTGTACCTGTTAAGCTCGCTGAGCGGAACCCTTGCCGTTACCTTCTGAAGGCTGCCTTCGGAATCCATTCCCACGATTTGGCCGCGGCGACCGGACAGATCCGTCATGATGTCCCCCATAAACTCAGCAGGCACAAAAACCTGCACTTCATAAATCGGTTCCATCAATCTTGGAGCGGCCTCCAGAAAACCTTTTTTGAAGGCCATCATTGCGGCTGTTTTAAAAGCGGCCTCATTTGAATCCACCGCATGCATGGAGCCATCATAGACGCTAACACGCACATCTCTTGCCCGGCAGCCTGAAAGCGGACCATTTTCCATTTTCTCCATTACACCTTTCAGAATTGCAGGCTGAAAGCGATTATCGATTACACCCCCTACAATACAATTCAGGAAAACAAGCTTACCTCCCCAGGGAAGGTCGTGTTCTTCTCTGCCTCTAACCGTAATCCCGTCCGGATCTGCCATGCCTTCCGACCATGGTTCGATCAACAAATGAACATCTGCAAATTGGCCGGCTCCTCCTGATTGCTTCTTATGGCGATACTGAGATTTAACCGCTTTGGAAATGGTTTCACGATAAGGAATGCGCGTATCCTCAAACGATACCTTAATCTTATATCTGTTTTCCAGCAGATGACTAATCTTGTTGAGATGCTCCTCCCCCTGACCACTCACGATTAGTTGGCGTAGCTCCGCGTTGTGATCGATTACGAGAGCCGGATCTTCCTTCGCAAACTGATTAAGCGCCGTTCCCAGTTTCTCCTCGTTTCCGTTTTCAGATTTCAAAGCAAGGCTCATCGTTGGCTCCGGATATGTAACTTTCCTGAATTCGACAGGTGAGCTTTTTTCGCAAAGCGTATCGTTGGTGGTGCAGTCTTTTAGCTTTACGGCCACGCCTATGTCTCCGGCCCTGAGTTCGGGCACTTCAACCCGTCTGCCACACTGGGGCACAGCCAGAGTACCAAGCCTTACAGTATTATTGGTACGTTCGTTGTACAAATCCATACCCGGCTTTAACACGCCACCAGTAACTTTAAAGTAAACCATATCTCCAACATGGTCTTCGTTGGTATGCTTAAATATAAACATAGAAGGCGGCTGATCCGTACTGATTACATGCTCGGAGCCATCAGACAGTGTGGATGGGATACCGTCTTCAGGTGATTCGATGGCCGCATCTATAAAGCCCATAACCCTTCCTGTACCCATGTTTCGCTCGGCCGATACGCAGAAAAGGGGATGTATAGAGTTATTCCGCATGCTTTTTCTAAAGCCATCAATCAGCTCATCTTCGTCGAGTGTGCCTTTTTCAAAGAACAGGTCCATCAGCATTTCGTCGTTTTCTGCAATAGCCTCAACCAGCTCATTATGAAGCAAATCTGCTGTGGCTTTCATGGAGTCTGGAATCGGCAGCTTGTCGGGCTTACCGCCGGATTCCGGAAACTCATACATCGTCATTTTCATAACGTCGATAATGGCATTGAACCCATCACCCTCACTGTAAGGGAACTGCATCACAACCACTGATTTTCCGAAACGCTCCCGCGCACTTTCTACTGTTTTTTCAAAATTCGAGTTAGGATGATCCAGCTTATTAACCACGATCATCGATGTTGTATTAAAATCACGGGCGTAATTCCATAGCATTTCGGTACCCACTTCCACACCATGCTCTGCATCCAGAACAAAAATATTATTTCTGGAGATTCTCAGGGGAGCTACTACCTCACCAATAAAATCTGCGGTACCGGGTGTATCTATCAAGTTTATCTTATGCCCTCTCCAGTCCAGATTCAGTACCGTCGTAAACACTGATTTCTTCTTTTCTTTTTCCATCGGATGATAATCCGACAGGGTATTTCCGGCTTCCGTACTTCCCCTTCGTTTAATTGTATCGGATTCGAAAGCCATGGTTTCGGCCAGGGTTGTTTTCCCTGACCCGGAATGGCCCAACAAGACAACATTCCGGATTCGTGAGGTGTCGTAAACATTCATATTCAATTCTCCTTTTTTGCAGCGCTTTTTACTGCATATCTAATAATAATTATCACCTTTAGCTATTTAAGTAGCACAGGTTTTTTTAAAGCACCATGTTTTGAATTAATCAGAATTTTAGGAATGTTACAAGAGAAAAAAGCACATTTCGGCCTATCTAAAGATTTAATTCACAATAGCTAATCCAATATGTATTTCGTGATTTTTTCCCGTAGATTGTAAGGATAATTATTTTTGATGATGACTGTAAATTAGCAACACATGAAACGCATTCTTATCCTGCAAACAGGCGGCACCATCGCCATGCAGATACGTCGCGAGAGCAACGGTGAAATGGTTAATACCCAAAGCGATAGCCTCATACGGTATATACCTGAGCTTTCCCAAATTGCGGATATCGAATGTCGCGAACTTTTTTTTAAAGACAGCTCAGATATGTCCACCGCCGACTGGGTTGTAATTATCGAGGCTATTCGCGATACCTACAATTCTTTTGATGGCTTTGTGGTTCTGCACGGTACAGACACGCTCGCATATACAGCATCGGCCGTGTCTTTTGCTTTTAAAAACCTAACCAAACCCATTATTTTTACCGGCAGTCAGGTTCCGATGAGCGTAATCCGCAGCGACGCCAAGCGCAATCTTATTAACGCCATCCAAATGGCGACACTCCCGTTTAATGAAGTTGCGGTCTGTTTCAGCGATAAAATCTTCCGGGCAAACCGCTCCACTAAATTGAGCATCGGTGAGTTTAACGCCTTTAACTCACCTAACTTTGCACCGCTTGCAGAAATCGGTCTTGATATAAATATCAAGCACTCTCTGCCGCCATCCGCCTTACCCATGGAGTGCTTTCCGGTTTTTAGTGAAGATGTGATTGTACTGCGGCTTTTTCCCGGAATGAAACCGAAACAGTTTCTTCGATTATTCGAAAACGGAACCAGAAGCGTTATTCTTTCAGGATTTGGAAGCGGTAATTTTCCCGTATCAGGCGAGTACAGCCTCATTCCCCTGCTCGAAAAGTGTGCAGAAAAAAATATTTTCGTGGTGATGGCCTCACAGGCTTTATACGACTCAGTCGATCTCGAAAAATACTCCAGCGGGAGAATAGCCCGGGATCTTGGCGTAATTTCTGCCCGCGACATGACACTGGAAGCAGCTCTTACAAAGATGATGTACCTGCTCGGCCGTTACAAAAGCCCGTATCAAATCCGCGACCGTTACCTGAGATCCCTACGCGGAGAAATGACAACAGAGTAAGATTTTACCCTAATTCCATCAACAAAAAAGCCCCGCAGCCTGAATAACAGACTACGGGGCTTTTTTTATGCCTGGTGCAGAGTTTACGCTTTTCTGTTCATGTATGATGGAATCGCTCCCTCATACGCATCGTGGAGCTCTTCAACCTCCAGATCGATGGTGTCATCAATCATAAGTTTTGAACCGCCCGTTTTGCCAAGTGCGGTAAGAGCTATTCCATACTCTTCGGCCGTTTTCGTAAGCCCTTCAAACTGACCTTCACCCAGACTAAAAACCACACCGGACTGCGCCTCGCTGAAGTAGCATTCTCTGCGTGAGCTGCCGGAATAATGCAGTAAATCTTTAGTGTCGATTGTGGCACCAATTTTGGAGAAAACAGATTTTTCTGTAAGGCAGGCAAGAAGACCACCATCCGAGCAGTCGTGAGCTGAATGAATAAGTCCTTTTTCAATTGCCTTGAGTATAAACTGGTGAAGCTTGGCTTCATAATCCAGATCGAACTCAGGAGCATCCCCCTCGGTAAGTCCGTGGTTCCAGCTTAGGTATTCCGATCCGCCTAAGCCCTTTCGTTTGGCACCGGCGTAAACAACCAGAGAATCTGCCTCTTTATAGCCTGGTGTCATGAGGCCTTTTTCAAGATCATCAATAAGGCCAAGCATGCCTATGGTAGGCGTCGGGAATACCGAGCTTTTAGGATTTTCGTTGTAGAAACTCACGTTCCCTCCTGTAACCGGCGTATTCAGCACCCGGCAGGCATCGCTCATGCCGCCAACGGCTTCTTTAAACACCCAGTAGACTTCCGGCTTGTACGGGTTTCCAAAGTTGAGGCAGTTGGTAATCGCAAGCGGTTTGGCACCTGTACAGACTACGTTTCTGGCAGCTTCCGCCACCGCAATGCGTCCGCCTTTACGAGGATTCAGATACACATAGCGACCATTACAGTCGGTTTTAACTACCAGTCCTTTCTTTGTGCCCTTCACCCGGATTACACCCGCGTTGGAAGGCCCCGGCCCCACTACCGTATTTGTGCGCACCATATGATCATACTGCTCAAAGATCCAGCGCTTGGAGGCCACGTTTGGCGCCTGCATGAGCTTTATTAAAGCCGTTTCGAAATTGGTTTCTTCGGGAACCTTAGCCATGTCGAAGGCATGCTTTTTAGCGATATAAGCCGGTTCTTTGGTTTCGCGCTCGTACACCGGAGCACCACCGCCAAGCACCAGAGAGTCGGCTGGAATTTTGGCTTTCAGTTCGCCGTGCATCCAGTACTCAACTTCGCCGGTATCGATAACCTCACCGATAATTTCTGCGCTTACGTCCCACTTTTTGAATACATCCAGAATTTCCTGCTCACGGCCTTTGTGGGCCACGATTAGCATACGCTCCTGGCTCTCAGACAGAAGCATCTCGTAGGCTGTCATTCCGGCTTCACGCTGCGGAGCCTTGTCCAGATTGATGCGCATTCCCGTTTTGCTTTTGGCCGACATCTCTGAAGACGAACAGCTGATTCCCGCTGCTCCCATGTCCTGAATGCCCGCAATGGCTCCTGTTTTAATGGCCTCGAGCGTGGCTTCCAGCAGAAGCTTTTCCATAAACGGATCGCCAACCTGTACGCTTGGTCGCTTCGATTCACTCTCTTCACTAATTTCCTCTGAGGCAAAAGTCGCACCGTGAATACCATCACGGCCCGTGCTCGCTCCAACAATTATAACCGGATTCCCGGGTCCGGGCGCTGCTGCAGAAGCTGTTTCACCCGCCTTTACAATTCCTACGCTCATTGCGTTTACAAGCGGATTTCCCTCATAGCTTGGATCAAAAAAGATATCGCCGGCTACAGTTGGCACGCCAAATGAGTTTCCATAATCGGAAATTCCGTGAACCACGCCATCCAGCAGAAAACGCACTCTAGGCGTTTCAAGTGAGCCAAACCGAAGAGAGTTGAGCGAGGCAACCGGACGCGCACCCATGGTGAAGATATCCCGGTGGATCCCGCCAACTCCGGTTGCGGCACCCTGATACGGCTCTACCGCAGAAGGGTGATTATGGCTCTCAATTTTGAATGCACACGCCAGGCCACCACCAATATCCACAAGACCGGCATTTTCTTCACCGGCTTCAACCAACAGCTGCGGGCCTTTGTTTGGCAAGGTCTTTAATACTCTAATCGAGTTTTTGTAAGAGCAGTGCTCGCTCCACATCACCGAATAAACGCCCAGTTCGGTAAAGGTCGGAACCCGACCCAGATAGTTTTTAACTTTGTCAAATTCCTCCGCACTTAGGCCGTGATCAATGGCGAGCTGCAGCGTGACTTCCGGTTCTTTGGGTAACGACATAAACGTAGTTGGGTTGGTGGTTTAGATTTTTGATGTTGCCGGTTTTTGTCAGCTCAGCGTTTTAGTGAGCTGCTCAAATTTACTAAATACAATGTTCGCTTGTGATGTGAGCGCATCATTCTTTTCGCTGGTGTACCAGGCGGTTTGCCATCCTGCAGAATTACCGCCCTGAATATCACTCATAAAATTATCGCCTACGTACAGAACATCTTCACCTTTGGAGCCGGCAAGCTCCTCAGCATAGTTAAAAATTTCCGGACTTGGCTTCAAATATCCCACGTCTTCAGAAATGATGATGTGATCCGAATACGAGCTCAGGCCAAATGATTCGATTTTTAGCTTTTGTGTTTCTGAAAACCCGTTGGTAATGAATCCAAGCCGATAGTTTTTGCTCAGGTTCTCCAGGGCCTCACGGGCACCGTCTATCCATTTCCATTCGTTGCGGTAGGCCATAATGTAGTCTCTGCCGATGCTTTCCGACTCAGAATTATCGGCTCCGGCTTCGAGTATGGAGTCCCTGAATCTGCGGTTCTGGAGATCGTCCCGGTTGATATTTCCGAGACTGTAATCTTTCCACAGTCCCGTATTAATCCGGCTGTACGCCTGGCTGAAGGATTCGAAATCGATTTCTTTGAAACAACGGTACTGCCCGAAAACATGCCTGAGAGCATTTTTCTGCGCAGCGACGTGGTCGAGAAGCGTGTCGTCTATATCGAAATATATAAAAGAAGGACGTGGCAAAATGATTGATTGCGGATTTGTGTTTAATGCTCGTGTGAAGATAAGAAAGTTGTGTTTTAATCAGCAGTTAAATTGACGTCTTGCTCCTATGAATTTGAGCCCCTTTACCTTATTTTTGAACTCCTTTTGAACAGCCCTGATGCCGGTTAGGCATCTTCCAGTACATTTAACTACTTATGCGTCCAGATCCAGATCAGAAAATTGATATAAAAGCTATTCCGGCATGGAGAATCACGGGAGGACTCGGATCACTATTCTGGTGGTTCCTTCCCATTGTGTACGGCTTTTTCGCCTTGGGTGGGGTTACAGAACGCTGGCCAATTATCGTTCTAACCATACTGGTGGTTCTAAATACAATCCTTCAGGCTACTCTTATACCAAGCATTCGCTGGCGCCGCTGGAGCTATCAGATCGATAAGCATGAAATTTATCTTCAGCACGGTATTTTCATAATTCGCAGAACGCTTATACCGGTAAACAGAATTCAGCACGTGGATACGCGTCAGGGGCCGATTATGCGCTCATTCGATCTCTCTTCGGTTACGATTACAACCGCAGCCACTACACACGAAATTCCAGCATTAAACGACGAAGTCGCAGATGAAGTCAGAAACCGAATCTCAGATCTTGCCCGAGCAGCCGACCAGGATGTCTGAGCCCCGGCGGCAGCATCCTGTTGCCGCCCTGACCAGCACCCTGCGAACCCTGAGAGAGCTCCTTATCCCCCTTGTCCTTGTATTTTTCCTGGGAAGCGGGCGCGACGATGGTCTGTTCAGTAATCCGTATTACATCAGCATTTTCATCACATTTCTGCTTGTTGCCGGAATCGTAAAATGGATGCGCTTTACCTACAGAGTAGAGGATGATGAGCTCCGTATCGAATACGGACTTCTGGTTCGTAAACGCTCATATATTCCGCGTCACCGGATTCAGGTGATTGATATCAGCTCGGGCATCCTGCAGCGCATGTTTGGTTTGGTGAGCCTGAATGTACAAACGGCCGGTGGCGGAGCCGAAGAGGCCAGAATAAGCGCCCTTACGCTTGAAGACGCCCAGTGGATAAAGACGAATCTGAGCCGGAATGGTGATGCCCAGCCGGATGATGAAACCGCAGAGGATCAGGAGCCGGCCAAACCTGAATACAGCCTCAGCTGGAACACGCTCTTTCTGGCCGGTACAACCTCGGGCAGCTTTGGTATCGCTCTTTCAATCGTGGGTACAATTTTCGCCCAGATGAACGCCGTAGTCGACGATGGCATCATCCTCGACCTGATTGACAGCTTTGCCGGAACCAGCGCCACATTCTTCATTTTGATTGGCGCAGGACTGATTTTTGTGGCATGGGTACTTTCTATTGTGGGCACTATTCTATCCTATGCCAATTTCGAAATTTACAAACGCCCCGCCGAGCTTGTTATAGCGCGTGGCTTGTTTGAAAAGAAACAAATTACCATTCCGTACAGCCGCATACAGGCGGTACGGATTCAGGAAGGAATTCTTCGTCAGCCCATCGGTTATTGTACTCTTTTTGTTGACAGCGCCGGATATGGAGAGCAAAGTGGTAAATCGACCGTTCTTTTCCCCATGCTGAAACTGAGCCAGGCAGAAGATTTTATCCGCACTATGGTACCCGATTACAGCCGTGAAACAGACCTTGTGAAGCCGCCGGCCCGGGCCTTACGCAGATACATCATCCGTACAATGATTCCGTTTGCTGCCCTTATCGGTTTATTTTACTGGCTCTTCCCGTTCGGCCACTGGGCGCTGCTCACCATTCCTGTTGCCGTAACCCTTGGCTATTACAGATATAAAGCGGCGGCCGCCGGTCATGATGATAACACTATGACTATTCGCTATCGAAATCTGGCCAAAACCACTGCCTTCGTTAAGCGCCACCGCATTCAGTCGGTTAGCGGCTGGGATAACTGGTTTCAGCGCCGCCGCGGGCTTAAAAGCCTCACGGTTAATATTGCCTCTTCCGATACCGGCGCTTCGTTCAACGCGCTGGATTTTGAGGCCGACACCGTTCTAGATTACGTGGAGTGGGTAGAGCCAAACTACCTCAGCAAAGCCCGGCAGGAAAAAACTGATGAAGAACAACAGCTGGATTCAGATAAAACTTCAGCTGCTGAACGTCTCATCGATCCGGGTTTTTAACCGACCCGCTTAATTAAAATCGCGTGTTGAAACGATGCTGCCCGTTTCGAAGCGGTCTTCATCGAGCACGATTTTCATCATAATAGCCACTTTTTGCGGGCTGTTCAGAATTCCCTGCTCCTTGGCATCGATGAAGCTCTGCACGTGCTCAAAATCCTCAGGGGACTGCTCGCGAATTTCATCCTGCATCTTGGTATCCGTGCGGCCGGGATTAAACCCAAACACGCCGATTCGTTTACCGTGTTCTACGTTTATGGCCGCGGTAATCATATCCAGGCCTGCCTTCGTGCTGCAGTAGTGGCTCCAGCCATAGTAAGCATTTTTCGCAGCCCCGCTTGATACGTTCAGAATCCTGAGCTGTCCATCAAAACCCGAGGTGCGTTTAATAAACTCGTGGCACAAAAGCGTTGGGGCCACAAAGTTGACCTCCAGATTTTTCCGGTAGGCTTCAGTCTCGTGTTTGCCAATCGGCCCGATGGGCTCAAGCATGCCCGCATTGTTTACAAGCGCGATGTAGTTCGCCTCATTTAAATCGATATTGGAAAATATCTCTTCGGTAAGAATGGTGATGCCATCCGTACGGGAAAGGTCGAATGCGTAGCTGAACACCTCCGTACCCTTTCTCGAAATCTGGCTCATCAGTTCCGTTACGCTTCCGCGGGATACAAGATGAAGCGTGGTGTCGCCCAAGCCAACTTCTCTGGCCAGCGCCTCACCAATTCCTCTTGAAGCTCCGGTTATTATATAATGTCTCATAATAATAGTCTGAAATTTATGTAGATGGTGATTAACCCGTACAACGAATGTCTATCCGGGCACTAACGTAAAGAGCATATCTTTTTTCGATGGAGCCGGCAGACTTTCAAAACGTTCACCCTGCTTATGAACCCAGCCCCAGGCTTTCCATTCAAAGATTTCCTTAGCAAAAGGCCATGGAGACAGGCTCATAGTTTCTGGGGCGTTTCCCAAAGGTTTCATCTCAAAGTTAATGCCATCGAAAGCAGGCGGCGGCCCAAACGGGTTTTCCCGTGTTGTTCCCATCAGCATTCGTAAACTTATATAGTCCATCAATAAGATAAAGGCGCTCATTCTTTTAAGCTCTGCCCTGTTTAATTCTGGCATTATATCAAGAATATGGTCCTCAAGAAGCGCGTCCTCGATATTCATTAAATCCATAAACTTTTTTACCGATTCATCGCTCTCTGCATCCTTTTTAGCAAGCGTCATGTTATGGCGGAGAACCAGTAAACCAATTAACGGATCGAGTGCTGCTGTATCGAAAAGCCCGTTTCTCCAGATATCGAGATGGGCTTTTTTGGGCATATCGAGAAAATCATGAGGATGATTTGTCTCAGGATTCACCTCAGGTGATGCCTCCCAGTCGAGCCAGCCAAAATCATGCAGCAAGGCGGCTTTTTTTACTTTATCAAAAGCATTCAGGGTGCTCGTAAAATCAGGTTTCCAGGCGTCTGCCAGTGCTCCGGTCATCAGGCTGTGATGCAACTGTGTTATGCAAAATACATTACGCGAATTCTGATTTCTAACGATCATATAAAGTGCTGCAATCTAAAATTGAGTTTAGTATTCGCCTGGCAGCAAATCGGCAAAATGTGATTTAACAAACTTTTTGTAAGCCTCGCCATAGGCTTTGCCTGTAGCAATATAACCTTCATTATGATCACCGGAAAGCTCGAGCCAGAATCGCTGCGGGCCAGCTACTTCATAAAGTTTCCTTCCCATTTCATAAGGAATCAGCCGGTCTTCCCGGCTGTGGGCTATCATAACCGGACCATCGAAGTTGCGAACGAATTCGATAGTAGGAAGCTGTATCCGGGCCATCAGGTCTATAGGATAAATGTAGTAGGTTTGTTTAGCCATATCGGGCACGGATGTAAAGGTAGATTCAATAGCCAGCGCCCGGGGATTTCGTTGTGCTGCAATATGTGCTGCAACCGCCCCGCCCATAGAACGCCCAACCGGGAGCACTGAATGAGACGGTACACCCAGCTCATGAGTGAGAAAGTCCCAAGCGGCCAGCCCGTCTTCTAAGATATTGGTTTCGGACGGACTGCCTTCACTTAAGCCATATCCCTGATAGTCGAAAATGAAGACATTATAGCCCAGAGAATGGTACAGACTTATCAGCGATACTCTGCCTGAAATATTGCCGGCATTTCCATGGCAAAACAGAATAGTAAGGGCATTTTCATTGCTTGCTGCTGGCACAAACCAGCCATGAATCTGGTTTCCGTTGTGCGAAGGGAAGAAGTGTTCTTCATAGGTCATTCCGGCAGATGCCGGAGATGTACGAATATCACCAGAAGGCAGGAACAGAATTTTATCCTGCAATAGAAAAAGCAGTAAACCGGTAATCAAATAAATTAAAACCAGTGTAGCTCCAATAGTCAATAATGAACTAAACACAGAGGTCCTCTTCATCCTTTCCTCTTTCAAAAAATGGTACTTACTCCACGACGTTTTCCCGCTATCGGGCTATCGGGCTGTTACCAGCATAGTCTGCTAATGAGCGTCTGGTTTATGGTCTTCTGTAAAGTCTATTTCTTTTTTAAGGTTGCTTGCTACCATTAAGTTAACAAAGCCACCGAGTATAATTATAACCGATGTAATCTGGGTAAAGATCCCCATAAAGGATGTATCGCCATAACTAGTAAAAAAGTTAACCAGCCCGGAAAGCAGAACAAATACGCCTGTAGTGGCAATTATATAGAACTTAATTTTCTTTGTCATAAACGTTGTATCTCTTAATTAAAAATAGCAGCGGCATATGAATCACTGATACCTGAATTTAAAATCCTGGTACTTCCCTTCCGGTTCGCGTTCTTCGACTTCGACTTTTTTCACAGAAGAACCAACCGGGCCTTTGTGGCAGAGCTCAACAATTACGTCGACTTTATTTTTGGGACCTTCAAAACGTGCTTCCACGCTACCGTCTTCATTATTCCGCACCCAACCGGTCAACTCATTCTTTTTGGCATACCTGTATACAAAATACCGAAAGCCAACACCTTGTACCCGACCGCTGATTCGCACAAGGGCCGCGGAAGCAACGCTAACATCTTCTTTCATAACCATAGGAAGAATTAAAGTGATCTTAATTAAGTTCGCTTTAGAGAAAGCTGTAATTAAACTGCTACCCGCAAGCTACTGCCAAGGACTAAATATTGCAAGAAGAAGTATAATGAATCCTTTATATTTGCAACACCATCCTTCCAACCAACGATTATGCGTTAAACATCATGAATTTTATTTATCAGATCAGTCTAAACTGGTTTGTAGTCTATTATTTTTGCCTTGGCCTCATTCTGCTAATAAATGGATTTATCTGGTATCGGAAACCATATCATTTCCAGGAATACCTTCAGGAACATGCCAATGCAGACAAACGACCCCTGCTTATCCTTAAAACACTGCGTTATCTCACTCTGTTTTCCGGACTTTCACTTATACTCTCCCTTATACCATTTTCGGTTGTTGAACTGATTTTCTCAATCTGGAGTTTATTAATGCTCTTCATCTTTGGTTCAATCATCTTGAAATGGGATCAGCTGAAAGTTCTTATTATCCAAAATCCGGACGCAGTATTGGCCCAGATAAAAAAAGGCGGCCTCATGATGATTTCCATAGGATTTGTGCTGTTCATGCTTACATGGTACCGCCTCGTAACATGGGGCTTTGCCTGATACAGATCTTCGCAAATCCGGATTAATCCAGCCCAATAGCAACCGGCTTTGCACACACATTCGACATGCTCAATTATACCCTAGAGAGAAATCACGGAATCATCCTCCCGAATCAGAATATCGGGCTGGACGTCTCAGGTGATGTAGCCCGTCACGTTTTTGTGAGCCATGCTCATGCCGACCACCTGCCGAGAGATCGCTATATCCACGTTTACGCCACGCAAGCGACCGCAAGACTGATGCGCGCCAGAGGTTTCAAGGGTGATGTAACAGAGCTTGATTTTGAGTCGCCTTTAGAGCTTGAAAATGCCCGTGTAACGCTCTATCCTGCCGGACACATACTTGGCTCGGCTATGGTTGGTATCGAGTCTGATGAAGGCCATACGCTTTACACCGGTGATTATAAAACGCCGCCATCGCCGGTCACTGAGGGATTCAGCCGGCCCGAAAGCGTGGATTATTTCATCACCGAAGCTACATTTCCCCTTCCTATTTATAAGTGGCAACCGCATGAAGAGCTTTTTGCCGAAATGCGTGAATTTGCTTTTAAGGCATTAAAGGAAGGATTTACCCCTGTTTTTTTATGCTACAATTTGGGTAAAGCTCAGGAAGTGATGCACGGGCTGGCGCCGCTTGGATTCACCCAGCAGATACACGGCGCCGGTTACGAATTGTGTAAAATTTATGATGAGCTTGGCTATGACATAGGTAAATTCGAACCTTACAGCAGGGATACAGTAAGTGATAATCGAATCCTGATTACACCATCCTCCTCGCTCGATCAGCCCATGTTACGAAACCTGAAGCGCAAACGTGTAGCCTACGTTTCGGGATGGGCAACCCATGAATCCCGCCGCACTCAGCTCACCATCGATAAACTATTCCCGCTGTCGGACCATATCGACTTTTTTGAGCTGCTTGATTTGTGCGAAGCGCTCAATCCAAAAATGGTTTACATCACCCATACTCCGAATCCCAGAGTAGTTTCACATTATCTCAGCGAAAAAGGAATTGCTTCCCGACCGCTTAATATGGAGGGGTTTGATGATGACTAAGCCAGGACAAGACTCTTTTCTCCTATTCTGTAAAATTGTACAGGTTATATCTGAAAGCCGGGGCACCGTAAGAAAAACAGATATTTTCGCCGATTACCTTTCTGGACTTGGGAACACAAGCGATATAGACCGGGCGGTTCGCTTTGCTGGTGAAGGCGCTTTTTCCAGCGTTTCGGGAAAAAGAGCGTCCATCGGTTCCCGTACCGTTGCTTTGTGCGCGGCCGAGTTCTGTAATATCGATTACGATATTGTTTTTAAAGCCTGCCGTACCGCGACCGGAAGCGCTTCAGAGACCATCGAAAAGCTCATGGATAATATTCCGGAAGCCCGCGAAAAAAGAACGCCATCAGCTTTGAGTTTAGCTCAGGTTGAAGAACTTTTCATACAGCTGGAAAAAGAGCGAAAGCGCGATGCCAAGCAGGCTTTGTTAGTACGGGCCTGGGAACAAATGACATCAACCGAGATTAAGTATTTCATCCGGGTTATGGGACAGGGAAGCCTTCGAATCGGCTTTGAAGCCAAAAGTATCATCAATGCGGTATCTAAAGCCTTCAGCAGCGATACAGAGGCCGTTCGGTACGCACACATGATAACAGGCAGCCTTGGCGAGGCTGCGGTCCTGAGCTTCGAAAACAGGCTTCATACGGCAACCTTCAAGCTGTTCCAGCCGGTCGCATTTATGCTGGCCTCCCCTATTGAAAGCCGCTCGGTAGATCACATCACCGATTATATAGCCGAGGAAAAGTTCGACGGCATGAGGTGCCAGATTCATGCCCAGGGTGATACGGTGATGCTCTACTCCCGCGACCTGAATGAAATCACAAACAGTTTTCCGGAAGTGGTTGCATTTTTTAAACAAAAGTCACTGCCCGGCGTGGTTCTAGACGGCGAGCTATGCGTGTTCACCGACAACACCATTCAGCCTTTCCAGCTTCTCCAAAAGAGGATGGGCGTAAAAAAGCCATCACCAAAAATGACGGGTGAATATCCTGTTGTCTTCATTGCTTACGATATTCTTTATAACGATGATGAACCACTGTTTGAAAAGTCATTAATAAACAGACGTGAAATTCTTAAGTCATTTTGTGACACTTTCGGGATTATGAGAAGCCGTCAGTTTGAGGTGAAAAGCCGCGAGCAGGTAGAAGACATGTTTGACCGTGCGCTGGCCCATGGAAATGAGGGGCTCATGCTTAAACACAAGCAAAGCACCTATGAATATGGCCAAAGGCGTAAATCATGGCTTAAAGTTAAAAAACCGGGCGGATCAATTGATACCGTTATCATGTACGCCCATGCGGGCAGCGGAAAACGCGGAGGAACCTACTCCGATTTCACGCTTGGAGTCTCAGTAAGTGAAGATGACCGGTATGAAGAAGAATTTATACCAATTGGCAAAGCTTACGGTGGCTATACAGACGTTGAGTTGAAACGGCTCAACAAGGAAATGAAAAAGCTCATCGTGGATCGTTTTGGCCCAACCTATTCACTTAAGCCAGGAATAGTCGTGGAACTTGAATTTGACGACATACAGGTTAATAAGCGTACAAAAGCGGGTTATACACTCCGTTTCCCCAGATTTAAAGCTATTCGATGGGACCTGGCTCCCTCCGATGCGGATACGCTCATGGACGTAGAGCAATTGTACAACAAAAAGCTTCACGACGATCGCAAGCCCCAAAGTGAGCATCAATCTTTCATCGGGATTTAGGGCGATTCAGCGTATATTTAGCCTTCCATTTTAGACGGCGGTAATGCCGCTTTATTTTTTAAAATACACTCAGTTAACATTTAATTCTATGAGCGAACAAAGCTCGCGTGGCATCATAAATCTTGTTTATACCCTGCTGATAGTACTTGGCTTCTTCATGCATATGAGCATTTCGGGCATGGAGGTAGGAAGCCTGATTATTGGAATTTTTACTGAGTCAGGAGGATTTGTCGCTTTCTTTTCAGCAATATTCAGCTGGCTGTTTAACTTCTTCGTTAACGTGCAGATTATTTACATGCTCGGCACTGCCCTCATTATGTGGTTTGTAGTTTTACCCCTAATGGTTCGCTACCGATACATTCAGGTTAGGGTAAACGGGCTTCTGGCGCTAACCGTTACGCTGTACCTGTTCCTGCCTCTAAAAATGTATGGTTTCGTACCTATGTGAGTGAACAACCAAATTGAGTTTTTAATAAACGTTTAAACCTCATTTCAGGTTAACCACGTAACTATTCTTACTCGAAATCTTACAATCGATTTCTTCTTAACCTAACCCCCACAGAGCAGTTATGGCCTTCAGCTGGAAGTTGATATCTAAACCACCGCACGATTTTTTTATCAGTCTGGATATAGATTCTTATTTCGATAAAGAGCATGATCCGGCCATTATTCCAGAGAGTGGTTTCCTCCGACCTGTCCCACTTCGTGACCGGGATATTCTGGTAAATATTCACTTCAACGGAGAAGTTGAATCACCTGTTTTTCATATCGAGTGTGATGAGCATCTCAGCAAAGATGAAGTTGAAGATGCCAATAGCTCCCTTTCCCGGATACTTGGTACATATCTGGATTTAAAGCCATTGTACGAGCAGGCCAATAAAGACGCTGTTTTGTCATCAATTATGAATGAAGGCTACGGATTTAAACGCATTTCCAGAGCTAATCTGTTTGAGGATACAATCAACCGGGTAATTATAGCTCAGATTAGCCATAAACCAACGGCTAAGAAAATGGTATATGGTGTTCGAAAAGAATTCGGCACGCTTCTGGAAAACCAGTTCGGACAAGTATCCGCATGGCCAAGGCCTCACCGGCTTATGCAGGCGGATCCGGTCGGGCTCAAAAAACACGGACTTTCCCTTCGCAAGGGTGAATACATTGTGGGCTTTGCTCACCTTCTTATCTCCGGCGAATTGGAGCTGAATGCGCTCGAACTGCTTCCCCCTGATGAATTTTATGAAACCATGCTTACCGTTCGCGGAGTTGGACCAACAACGGCTCAGGACCTGATGATGTTTAGAAACCGGCCTGATGCTTCATTCCCCTCGAACAGTAGTAAAGGTGAAGAAAAAGGACTTAGACGTTGGATAATCTTATCTTACGGCGGTGATCCCGACAATACCACAGAAGACCAGTTTCAGAATATGATAAGCGCCTGGAAAGGCTTTGAAAGTTTGGCACTTGAGCATTTATATTTGCAGTATATTTTAAACATGAAAAAAAAGCAGCACCAGAAGTAATTCCCATTATTTCTGTTCTGTCTGGACTTAAACACTATTATTAAACGATTAAAGCAAGTATTATGAGTACAAATTTTGAGCATGAAGTAACAATTGACGCTTTCAAAAACCTGAAAGTAGCCCGCGCAGTTGTTGCCATTATGGTCGCGAGCGGCCTTGTCCTTATTTTTCTGTTCTGGCTTCTTTATTTCCGCGAAGGTGCTGAGGTCATACCTCAGTGGGTATATTCACTGCCTACCGTTAACGCTATCTTCAATACGATTGCCACAATCTTTCTTGTGATGGCTTTTGTTCAAATCAAGAAACGGGACTTTGTGATGCATATGCGCTATAACCTTGCTGCGTTCATTGCATCAGCATTTTTTCTAATCAGCTATGTGCTTTATCACAATTTTATAGGTCATACCCCCTTCCCGGGTGAAGGAGCCATAAGGCCCGTTTATTTCACCATCCTGATAAGCCACATTATTTTATCAGTAGTGGTGGTTCCGCTGATTCTTTCCAGCTTCTTTTTTGCCTTTGCCGGCAAATTCGAAATCCACAGAAAAATCTCTAAGTACACCTTCCCTATCTGGATTTACGTTTCTGTAACCGGTGTGCTGATTTACTTTATACTGAACGCATTCATCTAAATTTGCTCCTTACAGTCTTTCAGGGCAGGCTATGCATCAACCTGAAAGATTAGCAGTTTAATCTAACTCCCTGTGTTTCGCGACCCAGGGAGTTTTTTTGTGTCAGAAAGCCGCCTTCAGTTACACATTCAATCATCCCTAGGCTTACATGTTCATCGTTTTGTCCATTACTTACAGGCCAATTGTACCAGTTATATACTACAACTTTTGCATCTTCAGACGCCTGAAATACAACCCTCTTGTATAGAATAATTCAATTAACCTGCTCAGAGCAGTACAGTATTAGTGAGTAGCGCTATAAAGCGCCGCCCTAAACTTCACTCATTTCATTGCATAAAAAAAGCCTGCACCCGGTTAAGGGGCAGGCTTTAAAAATCCTAAGCTATTCGTGAATCTTCACGCTTAGCTTCGAAAATGATTTACTGCTTAGTCTCTGAGGTCGCGGTATGCATCACTCAGGTGTGCAGGGCGTGGGAATGTTACCACGAATGCATCACTGAAACTATTCTGAGCTGTTCTCAGTACATCAACTGTGTCTGGGAAGCGGTTGAATACACCAACGCGTACTTCGTAAAACTGACGACGCTGTGTGATAAGTACCATTTCAGATGGGTTATCAACCACACCGTCAAGAGCTTCTATCATCGTGCGACGGGCAGACTGAGCAGAGCTCATTGTAAGGCCAGCAAAAATCTGTACGTAGTGACCATCAGCAAGACGCTGAGTTAGACCAGCTTCGTCAACTTCCGCACGGGTTTCACGCTCACGCTCTCTGTCTCTCATGCTCTGCTGCATTTCTGCAAACTGACGCTCGAGGTCAGAAACACGGGATTCAGTTTGGTCAGCACGGCCTTCGAGGGCACCTGCTCTTGAATCAATTTCACTTTCCAGGCGAGCAATATCATCACTCTGAGAAGCTACTTGTCTTTCAAGCTCATCCATTCTGCTGTTGAGGCCCATCAGGCGCTCGTAGTCAGACTGGCTGAGATCCATGGAAGCTCTTCTCCATGAAGCATGGCGTGCATCGGATGCACCGAAATGGAATCTAAGACCACCAATGGCTGTACCATAGGTAGTGTGCTTGCTCTCACCAGCGTCGCTGTTTAAACGAGCGTTAGCTACGTTAGAAGCGAGGTGAAAATCGTACTGAGCAAATAAATCAATAGTTCTTGACAGGTAGATGTTAAAACCTAAACCAGCAACAGCTAACAGACTTGTTCCGTCGTCAGATCCGTGAACATTAGATTCGTAATCGTACAACTGTACACCCACACCGAAGTGTCCGTAAGGTGCGATATAGTTGGAGATTCTGTTTGTACCCAGAAGCTGGTTGATATGAATAATGTTTCTCAGTGTAACTTCAATAATTTCGCTTTCGAAAGTTACAGCAGCACCGCTTTCATTTTCAAAAGTTTGGTACTGACCCATAAGCTCTAAAGACCATAAAGGACTTAAAGCGTATTGAAGAGCACCACCAAAAACTGGAGTTGTTTCAGTTTCAACGCCGAAACCGCCGCCTGGAGTAGCTCGAAGGCTATTATCTGCGACAGTAACACCACCGTGCAGAGAAATACTGAACCTTCTGTCATTTCTTTCCTGTGCGTCGGCATCAGTGTAGAGACCCGGTACTAGCAGGAATACTGATAATAGCGCAGCTGTCAGTAATTTAGTTCTCATAATATGATATAATTAGTTTGTTTTGTAGAGAGAGAGTACCTAAGTAAAATAAAATTATTTAACTTATAAAAAAATACTCTAACGTCCGTTTATGAATAAATCTTCTTTTTTAACTGTAGCATCGAATATAGCCATTTCTAAGCAACTTTTGAAGCCTGTTTCAATAAGGAGCAGGATTGAACTCCTTAAGCTTTTAGAAAAACACATCATAAGTAATCGTACAGAAATTCAGTATGCCTTACTGAAAGATATGGGTAAACCCCACTCTGAAACTGACCTGACCGAAATCATACCCGTAATTACAGAAGTAAGACATGCTATTAACAATGTGAGCAAATGGTCTTCCGATACAAATGTCAAACGAACATTGGTTAATTATAATTCCAAAGCCTCTGTGAAATATACCCCAAAAGGCACTGTACTCATCTTAGCACCATGGAATTACCCTTTTAACCTAATCCTAAGTCCATTAATATCTGCCATTGCAGCTGGTAACAGAGTGGTCATAAAACCTTCCGAATTTACCCCCTCCACAAATCAAGTGATTCGTTCTATTATAGAATCCAGTTTTGAGCCAGAACAGGTTTCGATAGTAGAGGGAGATGCCTCAGTTGCTGCAGAACTTACAGCGATGCCATTCAACCACATCTTTTTTACCGGTAGTCCCGCTGTAGGTAAAAAGGTTATGGAGGCAGCTTCAAAGAATCTCGCATCCGTAACGCTCGAGTTAGGTGGGAAGTCACCCTGCATCATAGATAAGTCAGCAGATTTAAAGAAAGCAGCCTCCCGTGTAATTTGGGGCAAGTTTATAAACTGCGGCCAAACGTGCATTGCTCCCGACTACGTACTTGTACACAAGGATGTGGCTGATGAATTTATAAAACACGCATTAACAGAACTGAAGCGCCGTTTCCCTGATGCTTATGAGGGTAAAAATAGTGACGATAGCTACGGAAATATTATTCATGAAAAGCATTTCAATCATATTAAAGGATTGCTCAAAGATGCACTAGCTGACGGGTACGAGCTACTCTCCGGCGGAATGTATGATGAATCAACGAGATTTTTTGCTCCTACAATAGTGTTGGAAAAGTCTTTAAATGATGAACTTGGAATTATGCATGAAGAAATATTTGGGCCATTACTTCCTATAAGAACATATGAATCAGAAAACGAGGTTTTTGAGAAAATCGGATCCCTTCCACGTCCTCTTGCTACATATGTATTCAGTAAATCTAAACCATTTATCCGCGATTGTAAGGAAAGAATAGTAACCGGTGGATTTGTTTCCAACGATGTTCTCAGCCACTTTATTCATCAACATTTGCCGTTTGGTGGCGTTAATAACAGCGGTACCGGCCGGGCACATGGCTTTTACGGCTTTCGGGAAATGTCGAATGAAACAGCCGTTTTGGAAACCGGGATAGGTCCTGCCGGTGCTGAGATACTGGGCACGCCTTACACCAGGTTTAAGAAAAAATTAATCGAACGCGCACTAAAATATTTATGATACTAGTCGTGTTGTACGCGACTACCTGACAATAAATACTTTAATTATACTTTCAAGAAAAATAGTAATGTTTCAAACTTACAAAAAAGATCTCCTCTACGTTTTTGCAACTCTGTTCATTCTGTCAACAGCTCTTTTTGCTTATCAGCCTGTTTCAGCATTCAGCTACCAAAATACCCAACCTGATGCTGATGCAGAAGCTGATGCCCATGATCTGATTCTACTGGAAATCCAGCGTATGCGGGCCGAACTAAACGAGCTCCATTCTTTCCAGCAGCTGCAAATTGAGGATAAAACAGACAGGATTAATGACAGGCTGGCTGCACTCGACCGGAGGTTACTCACTATAGAAGGTCGTGTGAACTCAGTTTTTGGAGAGTTTAATACATTTGAGCTCAACCTGGCTATAGCAATTGGTATGATGCTGGCTATAGCACTGATTACAGTGCTGTCTCTGTTAATTATCCGGAGAAAAACAATCGACCCGGTTCATGTACAGATTGCAAACTTAAAAGCCACCCTGGAAAACAAGGACCCTGAAATATCCGGTGATGCGCACAAGCTAAAACTTGCGCTAAGAGATTTGGCTAAAGACGATCCCTTCTTATCACAAATACTCAACCGGCACGGTTTGATCTGAGACTTTTTTTAGCTTCAGATTCGTTTCAGGTAGGAACCATAGCCGCTTTTCAGCAATGGCTCTGCAAGGGCGTGAAGCTGTTCTTTACTAATGAACCCCATCCGGTAGGCCACTTCTTCGATACAGCCTATTTTAAGACCCTGCCGCTCTTCAATAACCTGTACGAACTGCCCGGCCTGCATCAATGAGCCTACTGTACCCGTGTCGAGCCATGCTGTTCCCCGCCCAAGAATGCCCACATCGAGCTTTCCTTTTTGGAGATAGTGGCGATTGATATCCGTGATTTCATACTCCCCTCTTTCAGATGGCCGCAGCTTTGATGCAATTTCAACCACCTCATTATCATAGAAGTAAATTCCGGGTACAGCGTAATCCGACCGCGGCTGTTCAGGCTTTTCTTCAATAGAGACGGCTTTTTTGTTGTGATCGAATTCCACAACACCGTAGCGCTGAGGATCTGTCACCTTATAGGCAAAGACCACGCCTCCGTCAGGATTTTTATGCTGCTGAAGCAATCCACTAAGGCCTTGTCCGTAAAAGATATTATCACCCAGAATCAGGGCGACACTGTCATCACCAATAAAGTCTTTACCAATAGTAAAAGCCTGCGCTATACCATTAGGTTCAGGCTGTACAGCGTAGGAGAAGGAACAACCAAGCTGCGATCCATCACCAAGAAGTCGCTCAAAACCTGTCTTATCGTGGGGCGTGGTAATGATGAGGTATTCGCTGATACCGGCCAGCATCAGAACAGATAGCGGATAATAAATCATCGGCTTGTCGTACACCGGAAGCAACTGCTTGCTTGTAGCCAGTGTAATTGGATGTAGCCGGGTGCCGGAACCACCGGCCAGTATAATACCTTTCATAAACGTACCTGAGTAAAGCTGAATCAGTTTGGTTAAGGACTTACGGATTTATCGAAACTCAAAAAAGTCCCATAAATCCTTCAGAAGGATTCTAACCTACTTTATAATATTCTTTATACCAACTCACAAAATTGGCGATACCCTCGCTAATTCCAACCTGTGGCCTGTAATCGATATAATCGAACAGAGCTTCTACATCAGCCCAGGTTTTGGGCACGTCTCCGGGCTGTATTTCCATCATGTTTTTCTCAGCCTTTGTTCCGAGATTTTTCTCAATTTCGCTTATAAAATCAAGAAGTTTCACTGGATTATTGTTTCCAATATTAAAAAGCTGGTAAGGTGCAAAGCTGGAAGCCGGATCAGGATCATCTCCCGACCACTTGCTGTTAGCTATCGGTGGCTTATCTACCAGGCGGCGGATACTTTCAACAATATCTCCCACATAGGTAAAGTCGCGCAGCATATTACCATGGTTGAATACGTCGATCGGCTTTCCATCGGTAATGGCTTTAGTAAACAGGAACAGCGCCATATCCGGGCGACCCCATGGGCCATAAACAGTAAAAAAGCGAAGTCCTGTGGAAGGAATATTAAACAGGTTGGAGTAGGTATGGGCCATCAGCTCGTTTGCCTTTTTTGATGTAGCATAAAGGCTAACGGGATGATCCACATTATGGCTAACCGAAAAAGGCATATTTGTGTTTGCTCCGTAAACAGAGCTTGAGGAAGCATAAATCAGGTGCTTAACAGGATAATGACGACACCCTTCCAGTATATTCAGGAAACCGGTGATATTAGCATCGATGTACGTATACGGATTCACAAGGCTGTAGCGTACACCGGCCTGTGCGGCAAGGTTTACGGCCACGTCGGGCTTTTCTTTTTTGAAAAGCGTAAGGACAGCTTCTTTGTCTTCCAGATTGATTTTATAAAAGCGATATCCGTTGTGCTTCGTACTCTGAACTGCTCTCTCATATTCAATGCCAGCTGCATCGATTCCTGTTTCTTTAAGACGGTCCAGCTTAAGGTTTACATCATAATAGTCGTTGATGTTATCCAGTCCAATTACCTCGTGCCCGTCTTTCAGTAATAGTTTTGTGAGGTGAAACCCAATAAAACCGGCCGTACCGGTAATCAATATTTTCATGTTTTTCTAGTAATCAATCCTTTATAGTAGTGAATTCGAATGATACGGTTTTTTTACGATATCAGATTAAACCTTGTTTTGCATATTCATTGTATAACCTGTGAAATTCGGAATCATATTGTACAAACACTCGCGAATCCGCTCCTGATCTCCTTCTTCGGCTGCATAGGTAAGTTCGCCAAGCATTTCGTCCAGGTTTTTAATGCCGACGCCACTTTTTCTGGCCATAAATATTTTCTCATATCGGGAATGAGTCGTCCCCTCTTCTGCTGTCAGAATTTCTTCATAAAGCTTTTCTCCCGGTCGGGTACCGGTAAATCTGATTTTTATATCAACATCGGGTTTAAGGCCTGATAGTTTGATGAGGTCGCGGGCTAGATCTACAATTCGCACAGGTTCTCCCATGTCGAGCACATACACAGCTCCGTTGTTGTGCATACCACCCGCCTGAAGTACGAGCTGCGAGGCCTCAGGTATTGTCATGAAATAGCGTGTCATTTGCTCGTCGGTTACCGTAACGGGACCACCTTTTTTTATCTGTTCCTTAAAGAGTGGTATCACGCTGCCACGGCTGCCGAGCACGTTTCCAAACCGTACTGAAACAAAAATCTGATCGTTTTGAGCACGAACTGCTCCCGACTCTACCACATACTCAGCAACGCGTTTAGATGCCCCCATTACGGAGGTTGGGTTCACGGCTTTATCTGTAGAGATATTAACAAATCTCTCCGTATCGTATTGCAGAGCCAGGTCTACAAGGTTTCGGGTTCCTAAAATATTATTGAGCACTGCCTGCTCGGGATTCGCTTCCATTAAAGGAACATGCTTGTGAGCTGCAGCATGGAAAATCAAATCCGGTTTATAGTTCGAAAAAATACGCTCCAGTGATACCTTATCCCTAACATCGGTGATAAAAGGCACATACTTTGTCTCAGAATGGTAACGGCTTAATTCTTGCTGAAGCTGGAAAATGCTGTTTTCGCCTCTGCCTACAAGCAGTAAAAGGCCTGGTCGAAAACGGCAAACCTGTCTTACGATTTCTGAACCAATAGACCCGCCGGCTCCCGTTATCAAGACGGTTTTTCCTTCGATATAGTCTGCAATTTCAGTCATGTTAAGCTTAACGGCATCACGACCCAATAAATCCTGTACGTCTACCGTCCTGATTTGTGAAATAGAGACTTTCCCATTAATCAAATCAGACAAACGAGGAAGCACCTGATGATCTACTTTCAGACTGTTTGTTATCTCTACCACTTCCCGGATAACAGCCGGGTTTGATGGAATAGCCGTGAGTACCATACTGGCATTAGTTTTTTTCACGACTTCACGCAGTTGCTCGATCGTGCCATACACCGGCAAATCGAGGTAGCGCTGGCTTTGCTTTGCCGGGTCATCGTCGATGAAGCCAACTGGTACCATTCGGTTCTCAGGATGGCGAAAGAGCTCTCTTGCCATCATCGTTCCGGCACTTCCGGCACCGATTATGAGTACGCGCTTATTTTTTTTGCCTGAGTTGCCATTCAAATACTGGTCTTTATTTTCATTGCCAATTCGGGCAAATAGCCGGAAAAAACCAAGAATAAGAATCGATAACATCCCGTCGATAGCGATAACGCCGAAAGGAATAGGGTATAAGGATCTGAAGGAGAGCGATACAGCAAAGATGATAGCGGTGGCAAAGCCAATTGCCATTACTATCTTAAATAAATCCCGAACGCTTACATTATGCCAGGACTGTCTGTGCACGTTAAAAAGCCTGAGCCCAAGTAGTTTTGGAGCAGCTGCCAATGCGGTGTAAATGATTATCATATTCATCTCTACTGCATGAATATGCCCCATTCTGATAAGAACAGCTAATGGCGCGCAAGCCAAAAGTACGCTGAAATCCAGTAGAATCTTGACCATATAGCGTTTTCGAACATCGACGAAGAATTCATACAAAAAGTGATCCGGCGTCAAACTGTTTCTTAGCTTGTTAATCATAATGATAAAAAATAATGGGTCTCAACGGATGCTACCTGCGGCTTGCTATGAATAAGATTTCTTAATATAAGATAAATTTCTATTAAACAATGGTATAAATACCCTTATCGGAATATGAAACATTTTACATTTATCGCAATTTATTCAAATATGATACTAAATTGGTTCTAATTGTTTTCTCGTTTCTAACCATTCTGCAAATCGGGTTTTCTAAAATCCAATTACCGCACCAAACGATACCACACTGCGATATCTAAACTCATCGTGGTTTTCTTCGGGGTCTGATAACCAGAAAGGCACGTCGTAGCGAAGTACAAACCCTCTTGGCTTGCCAATCTGATCCGGAA
>PWID01000351.1 GCA_003555145.1 Balneolia bacterium
AAATATTTCTCAGGATGATGCTTCTACAATGGAGATCGACTGATCTTCAAAATCAACCGGTAAAGGTATTCTTACCAGGTCGATCTCCATTGTAGAAGCATCATCCTGAGAAATATTTGCATCGGCTTGCAGTCGTTGCGAATCACCACCCTGGGCGTTAGCAATAAAAGCGCTTCCACTGGCAACAACAAAAAAAGCGGCCACCAGAGAAAGTGATAATAAATTGTTTTTTATATTTTTATACATAAGCATATCCTCGTATTAGCATATAGCCATATGACTAATTCAATACATTTAAGTTTACTTTTTTAATTGAGGGCCAATAACTTAGCCTCCAATAAGATTATTATTAAAAAAATAAAAAGCAACATTTTCCTCTTTTTATGAAATTTTGTTTCACTTAATTTTCATAATATTGCGCCGAATTAAACTGCCTAAGTATACTATTGGGAACACATCAAATGGTCGATGCCAGCTGCATAACTATCCCGATCAGTTCGTAATATCTACTATGCTACGGAGGTTAGATACTACTGCCTTACATACGCTGTCTTAGGTATGCGCCGATAAGAATAAAAGCCCTGATTAAAGGCAGTATCTCAAAAAATGATAAACAAGGTTGTTAATTATTCAAGCTCTTTAAACAGGTCGTCCAGGTCTAAAGGAATTGTCGTCATTATGATCGAACCATCCTCCCGGTAAGCCCAGTCTTCCCTCGGACGGTCGCAGTACAGCTCTACCCCGTTGCCGTCAGGATCTTCTAGGTAAATCGCTTCAGAAACGCCATGATCACTGGCTCCTGTCAGTGGATATTTCTGATCCAGGATTCTTTTCACTAATTCAGCCAGATCCTTGCGGGTGGGAAGCAAGATAGCAGTATGAAACAAACCAGGCTGATTTTTGGGCGCGGGTGCTGCGCCTTCACTTTGCCATGTATTTAAGCCAATGTGATGATGGTACCCCCCGGCTGATAAAAAAGCAGCCTGATCGCCATATAAGGTCGTAAGTTCAAAACCGAGTAAGTCCCGATAAAAACTAATTGAATTCTCGAGATTAGATACGCGAAGATGTACGTGGCCTATTCCGGCCTTAGCCGGAAGCCTGTAGTTATTTGTATTCATAGCGCGATTAACGTTTCTGTAATAATAAATTTAATGGTGTCAGTCCCTGCCGGAAATCAACAGTTTCCGTCAGGCTCACATAAATCAGGTGTTTGAGATGCTGGGTTCACATCTTTTTTGCCGGTTTTTGACTTAATTTCTTCAATAATCCGGATTAACACTTCCGGTGGTTGTGCACCGGCTACCGCATAATGCTCATTGAATACGAAGTAAGGTACTCCCCTAACTCCTGCTTCACGTGCGCGGGCTACATCTTTACGAACATCATCTGCAAACCTGTCGCTGTTAAGTATTTCCTTAATTTCCCCATTGCTCAAACCGGCCTGGTTAGCCAGCTCCGTTAGTATGGCAAAATCGTCTACGTTTTTTCCCAGGGTAAAATGAGCCTTAAAAAGAAGCTCCTTAAACTCATCCTGTACACCTCGCTTAAGCGCAAGATGGAGTAGTCTGTGCGCCCTCAGGCTGTTTACAGGAAATGCATTATCAAAGTTATAATCAAGTCCGGCATCCTTAGCCATCGCTGCTACGTGACCGTGCATCTGCTTGCTGTATTCGAGAGTCCACCCCTTTCGCTTTGCAAGGTGCTGGTAAATACTTACTTCCGTATTAGTGATGGCTTCCGGGTCGAGCTCAAAACTGCGCCACAATATCTCTGTGGAGGCAACCATATTAGTTTCAGCCAAGGCTTTTTCGAGATTACGTTTTCCTATATAGCAAAACGGGCAGACAATGTCCGACCAGATTTCAACTTTCATGGGGTATTGGGCTTCCTGTTTGTGTTGTCTCAGGTTATCAATTTAACAATGATTCCAAAATTCAGAAGCCTGAACTCTGTAAATTCTTTCGGTTAACTATTAATATTACTAAATACAATGGCGTAATTAATGAATCGCTCTTTAGATGATAATGCGTAATAACTGCTATAAACTCCTCAAATAAATATCTGCTATTTGAGATCTCTTAGTCAAGATAGCATTCCCGGAGCTAGTCTGTACCTTTAGGGCTCATAATCCTTTGAAACAGATGCCAACCGGAACGAAACGTGCGCTCACGGCCACGAATAATAATTACATTCCCTTTGGCATTTTCACCCAGATTCTCCGGGAAGGTGCCAAAAAGAGCACGCTCAATTCCGGATGAACGCGAAGCACCAATCAGAACCGTATTATAAGTATTTGCCTGTTTAAGCATTTCTTTTTTGGGATCGTCGGTCAGGATTACATCTGTTTTAAAATCAACATCTCCAATATCGCTGTCCGAAATAACCTGCCGAAGCAGAAACTCCCCTTTCATACGGATTTTCTCCTCGCTCATATCCTGTTTTCTGTTCTGGATATTGACGAGCGTGAGGCTCGTACCCGGTTCGTTATTTGTTAAAATAACGGCCCGTTTCAGCGCAGTAATGGAGTGTGGACCAGTACCAATAAACACAACTGTCTTACCAATATTATCGCTTTGAGGTTTAATCAAGGCTACTTTACAGGGTGCATCTTTCACAATCGGATCTATATTCGAGCCCAGAATATAATTCTGCTTTTTACGGCGCCCTTTCCAGCCCAGAATAACCTCATCGGCCTGCTCATTTTCAATCATATTGAGCACAATCCCACTAACGCTCCGCCCTATCACAGCGCGTGTTTCCAAATTAAAGTCCAGGTCTTTGGCAGCACTTCTCACCGCTTCAAAAAGCTCTTCCTGTTTTTTTACACGGTCGGGATTAAACTGCAGCTCCTGAGCCAGAGCCGTCTGATCGGGAACCACATCGATATTAAGGGCTATAACCTCAGCATTAGGGCGGCTGGAAGCAATAGAGGCAACGATTCGAAGCAGGTTCTTCTGGCTGTGTGGATTGGCAACGGGCACGATAATCCGATAAGGCTGATCGGTCTTAGGCTCATACTGGTAGCCCGTGGAGATAGTTTCACGGATGATGCTGCTGCGATCTGAATCAATCCGTTTACTTCCATATGCGTAATACCACACGATACCGAATACGAAAATTCCAACGCCGCCTATTAGAGGAAGAAGCTCCATTTGTGTAAGCAGATAAAGTCCCGAAAGTATACCAAAGATTTGAATCCACGGATAAAGAGGCGACTTAAACTTAGGCTCGTACCAAATGGGTTTACGAATCCGAAACGCAATCAGGGCTACATTCACCAGAATATAAACCACAATCTGAAATGAGCCTGCCGTTTTGGCGATATCCTCTACAGGCAACAGCAGTATGATGGCGAGCATCGCGCCACCCGTTACCAGAATAGCCGTTATTGGCGTATTAAACCGGGTGCTGATATGTGCAAAGAATTCGGGTATCAGCTTGTCCCGGCTCAGAGCGAACGGATAGCGGGAAGCCGTAAGGATGCCGGCGTTCGCAGTACTCACCAGAGCAAGCATAGCGGCTAACACGATTAATACTACGCCAAAATATCCAAAGAATGGCTCAACGGCATCAACCATGGGAATGTTCGAACCGGCTAGCGACTCCCCGTCGATAATACCTACAAGCACATACACAATAAGTGCGTATAAGATGGTCGTAACAATCAGCGAGAGCATGAGACCAAGCGGCAGGTTCCTGGCCGGGTTTTTTATTTCCTCAGCAACCGCCGCTACTTTGGTAACTCCACCATATGAAATAAGTACCATTACCGTAGCAGCCATAAGACCTGAAAAGCCTTCGTCATAAAACGGGAAAAAGTTGGATGATTCGACATTCACGATACTAACCATCACAAAGATTGATAGTATGATGACCATAACAACCACCATAATAGTCTGAAGGCCGCCGGTCTGCTTTACGCCAAAAATATTTACCAGAATCAGAATTGTGCCAATTACAATGGCGACCGTTTCCACAGGGGGAAGGGCAAATATGGCACCGAGATAAAACATGCCGCCAACAAGGGCAAGTGCGCCTTTAAACATAAGCATCAGCCAGGTTCCAAGTCCTGCAACAGTGCCGGCTGCCGGCCCCAAACCACGCTCAATGAAGATGTAGTCCCCGCCTGCTTCCGGCATTGCGGTACCAAGTTCAGCAATACTGATAGCAGCCGGAAATACCAGAATACCCGCTATAACAAAAGATAAAATAACAGCAGGACCAGCCTCTGCCATCGCCAGCCCGGGCAGAATAAAAATACCGCTGCCTATCATCGCCCCCATGCTTATAGCAATAATGGAAGTAAGGCCTAATTCTCTTTCTAAGGTGTGCTTTTCAGCCATTCAGGGCTTTTTTTCGCGTTTAATGTTTATGAACAGAGGCTTTCTGTAATTGTGCAACCTGTTGGTTACATAAAGATCTCATTTCTGGCATTAGCTTTAAAAGCTTGTGCATTTCAGGAAAAGTCAGGATATATATTAAGCGGTTAACTACCAAATCTTATTTAAAAGAAACATAGAGTGGTTTCTGCCTCAGTTTACTACTGATGCCAATAATTCTGCCTCAGATTTAGTAAGTTTGTGAAAATCAACTATATCATTCAAATAACAACCCCCCGAAGTTTTATGAGACAGACTGTGATTGTTACAGGAGCCGCTAAAGGATTAGGCAAAGCCATAGCCACAGCATATGCAAAAAAGGAGCACCAGGTCGTTCTGGCCGATGTGGATACAGCGAATGGCGAGAAACATGCACTTAATTTACGGGACGAAGGATTTGATGTTGTTTTTGTGGAGTGTGATGTGTCTGAACCCAACGATATTGACGAGCTGGTCAAAATATCCGTTGAACGGTTTTCCCGGATTGATGTCATCATAAATAATGCCGGCATATCTGAGTTTACACCACCGCTTGAGCTGGATGTTGACGGCTGGGACCGCGTTTTGAACACCAATCTCAGGTCTTCCTTTTTGCTTTCCCGTGCCGCACTGCCGGTTATGAAGAAGAATGGTGGCGGTGCAATTGTAAACATCGCTTCTACCCGCGCGCTTATGTCCGAACCAAATTCGGAGGCTTATGCTGCTTCTAAGGGCGGCCTGCTGGCGCTTACGCACGCTATGGCGATATCATTTGCGGATTCGGGAGTTCGGGTAAACTGCATAAGCCCCGGCTGGATGCATACCGGCGACTACGATAAACTGCGCGATATCGATCATGAACAACACCCAAGCCGTCGCGTTGGCAAACCCGAGGATATCGCCCGCGCCTGTCTGTTCCTCACCGACCCTGAGAACGACTTTATTAATGGCGAAAACCTTGTAATAGACGGCGGCATGACACGAAAGATGATATATGAGTATTAGTTACTCGAGAAAAGAAACAGAAAAACAATCTGACTTCTTGCTTAACTATAAAACTCTAGATCTAATTGATTTCTCTGCGAAAATCCGTGTTATAATCTGTGTGGATGTGTGTCCCTCAAAAGTTGAGTTAATTCGGAAGGTCACAGATTGGCACAAATTACTACAAGGATAAGCACGGAGAACAGGTCGCATGATTTCGGCATTGATATTTTAATCTAAATGCCATCACCCTTTACACACAAAAAAAGGACTGCCTCATTAAGAAGCAGTCCTTTTTGATGTGCGCCAATTGACGCATCATAAAAAACGAATCCGGCTATTCTTCGTCGTCGCCGTTAGTTTCTTCAAGTTCGATTACACCGGCATCGGTGCGCTCGCCTGCTTCAACATCAAGATCATTTACGAAAGCGTCTTCAAAATCGCCTTCAGTAGCGCTGATAACCAAATTGTAGGTTTGCGGCTCAAGACCGATGAGGAGGAACTCACCGCCTTCATTGGTAAATGTAGAGGTATAAACCGTATCAGCTACTATAGCTTCGATGCGTGCATTGGCTTCAGAGGGTACTACAGTTCCGGCAATGGTGCCAGTTACTGCTTCTTCATAAGCACGAATAACCGGCTTAAGGATAAAGCCGGAATTCCCTGTTTGCACAATAGATTTCGACACATCGAAGTCGAGGTTAAGCGTATAGCGGACGCCGGGCTCGAGATCGGCATTGATATTTATTTTGAGACCGCTCTGCTGCGCGCTTGGGGTTTGAAGATCGTGGGTTTCGCCATCGCTGGTAACGATTGTGTTATTTTCACCAAGAATGAGACGAACCTGATTGTAACGGCCGCCTTCCACTTCTTCTTCACCAAGAACGACCATATTGCCGTTTACCAGATCAAGCAGATTATACACTTCATTTGGCTCGTTGATGGTTACCCATCCGTTTCCATCAGAGTGGTTAACCCGTACGCTTTCTACATGTACGTTTACTTCAGCGATGTTATCGACCGGAGTATCGTGCATGCGGATTTCAAATATGGCAGGAGCATCCGAAGAAGGGCTGCTGGCGTTATCGCATGCGAAAAGTCCAAAGGCCAGAACGGCAGACATTGCCAGTCCGGCAATAGTTTTAATTGATGTATTCATAGTATATAGTTTCTGATTTTGTTGTGACCTCAGGTTTGTTTACCTGAGTGGGTCTTGCCGGTTTAAACATTTTGTTTACCGGTTAAGAACAGTTGATTTTTCATCTCTTTTTATTTGTCTCAAGGGTCTCACGACTTACCCTATTACACCCCAAGTAGTTGGAGTACCCATACAAATATACTATTCAATAACGTATTATACAACAGTGTCTTATAATACAGCTCTTCAGGAGGTTAATAAAAAAAGGCTTTCCCTGTGTAAGAGAAAGCCCTGAAATTAAGTAACTAAAATTAATGAGCAACCAGCTCAGCTGAACCCGGTTTTGTTTCTATAGTTTTCCCGAATATGTCTTTATTAATCAGGAACACAAATGGAATTACATATACCCAGTGCCTCAGCATGGAGCCTATGGCCATTTCGGGACCCACATTAAGCCCTGCTATTCCTGCGCCCAACAGAGGGAACATGAACATCCACACCAGCACAATGGTTTGCACCGTAATGAAGATGAAAGGCCGCAGCCATGTTGGTCCAAAAATTGACGGCGCTATACCGGCATAAAGCACGGCAAGTAAAATACCGTTTCCAAAGTGACCTGCGACTCCATAGGCCATACCAAGGCCGGTTTGCTCATCAAGAATGGCGGCAATATCCCACCACTGGCCTGAGAGAATCAGGCCGGTAATGTCAAATAATACGGTTCCGGCAAGGCCTGCTGCGATAGCGATTTTCCAGTTAATTTTTCTCATGACTGAAGTTCTCCTTATTTAATTGGAATTGTTTTCAATCGAAGGAGCTTCCGGGAAGTCGATCGGAATATCCGTAACGTTGTGCAGTATATTTGTGGTTGTTTTATCACCAACGCCTATAATTACGTCTACCAGATTTTCCTTTGTGTAACCCGCGTCGAAGAACCCCTGGAGAACATCATCCTTGATCTTGCCCTTATTTACAGCGACGGCTCTGGTCAGCTTAACCAGTGCATCGGTCTTGCTGTCGAATGAGGCAGAACCTTTACGAATCTCGATGAGCTGTTCATCAGAGAATCCGTTCATTTTACCCAGAGCAGTATGAGCCGCCTGGCAATATGTACAGCCGTTCACCTGACTTGTAACCAGGTTCACCACCTCTTTTTCTTTGTTGGAAAGGGAAGTCTTGCCGTTCGCAAATGCAAGATAGCGGCTCAGTGCGGTATCGGAATAAGCATAGGTTGCGTAAATGTTAGGAACAAAGCCTACTTTTTTCTCTAGGTCGTTGAGGATCTCTTTATTCTGTGCACTTACCTGTTCTTTGGTTGGGACATCAAATGGTCTCATAATGTATTTCCTTTTTTGTTGTGGTTTGTTTTGTATTGTTTAATCTGTCCCTAAGGTAAGTGGTTGATTCTCCTCAAAGAATAGCAAGACACCCCGCATCATTGGCAATTCTTCCCTTCAACCCTTTATCGGGCTAATCCCATACCAGTCCGTATTTGTTAACCCGTTATGGTAATATTTTGATGCTTTTCTTTGAAACTGCCCGTTGTTTCGGAAGTCATTTTTTTAAAGAAACGGCTGAACTGAGCGGGATCGTCAAAACCCAGTTCAAAGCCAATTTCGCGGGAGGTTTTATCTGTATAAAGCAGCAATCGGCGCGCTTCCAGAGCTATCCGCTCGTGGATTATCTGAAGGGGTGATTTATCAGATACCTTAGAGAATACATTGCTGATGGTTTTGGACGATTTATACATCATGCCCGCATAATCGCTTACCTGCTTTTTTGTGCGGAAATGTTCTTCCACCAGCACGTTAAACCGACGTACGAGGTTGATATTCTCCGGATGGTGTGATGCCGCATCTTCACCCAGCAGTTGTGTTCGGGCAAGACGAGTACACCGGATAATAATCTGTTTGAGCAGCAGTCGCAGCATTTCCTCCTGATTCTGATCCTGCTGATCAAATTCGGCTTTTAGCATATCTATGGCCCGGCCAATGACTTCATGTAAGGGTTCGGGGAGCCGTATAACCGGCGTTTGGTTGGAACCAAAAAACAAAAGTCCGCTGCAGGAGACTTCAGAATCATTTGTGTGTATGCAGTAGAAAGCCTGGTTAAAAGCCAGCAGCCATATTTCATCTTTACGGGGTAAGTTCTCGCATCTCAGTCGCTGGCTGTAGGTTGCACATAAAACGCTTTCAGGAGCTAAAGAAACAGGAATGCCGTCTACAGATATCTTCAGGGTGTGTTCTGAGTTGTTCCACAGAATCTTCATGTAGTCGTCAGAAACGGCCAGCTGCCGCCCGGTTTCCCCACAACCTGATATGGTGAAATTTCCGCCGGAACCGGTATCAGAAAATGACTTTATCATGGGTCGGTAAGATGCTTAGTATGATTTTTTATCATACTAAGCATTATGTTCCTCTGCCGGTGTCATTTACGCGACACTCCCCTGCTTATCTCAGCTGAAAACTGATGCCGCCCATGAAATAATTTATCCACGCAAAGTTGTACACATCGTCGGTATCGGCACCACCATCCAGAAAGCGGTAGCCGGCAAATATGCTCCAGTTTTCGTTTAGCATAAAGTCGGCATGAAGGGTTACGTCGAAGGCCCGGCCCTGCTGAGCCAGGAGCCCTTCCGCATCAAGAACGGCAGAAAGCCGGTCTGTCAGACCGGCTTGGGTACGAAAGTGAAGCAAGGGTACAAAACCAAGATCTGAACTGGAATCAGACAGGTTGCCCTGCGCAAGCTCAACCTCCGCGTCCCGGATAAGCACCGCAGCACCGGCACCAATTTCCCAGCGGTCATCCCTGTAGAAGTCGTAGCGATACGTGGCCCGGTAGGTATTGAATCTGTACGAACCGTCTGTCGGTAAACCGGCAGCAAATTCGGTTTCTTCAAACAGGACCGGCTCTGCAAGCACCCCCGTTCCTGTTTTTGAGAGCGGTGCAAAAAGAAGACGAACATTATGTCTCTCACCAAAGCCAAGATTCAGGTTCAGCCGGATATAGGCATCGGCTCCGGTTCCGATGAGATCAAGCATATCGAATTCAGTGCCCGTATCGCCCGGGATGCGGACTTGATTCTGTGAAAACCAGAACCCTCCTGATTCGATGTCCAGACCGATGCGGAATCCGGGAAGCTCGTCTGCCGGAGCAACAGCATCACCAATTACTATGGGATCGTCTGTCCCCTGCGCGTGTACATTGGGACCTGCCATCAAACCCGTTAAAACAACAATTCCTGCCGTTAAGCACAATACTAATGTTGAAAAGCGTGATGTTTTAAGCTTAATGTATTTTTGATGATAAACATTTTCCATAATTCTGCATGATTTCAGTAAACGTGTGGTTTTGCTAAAAACAATGGGCACCGTTGGTAAATCATTCCCTTACAACGGGAAATGGGGCACAAAAAAAATCCATCACTCCAAAAATTCGGAATGATGGATTCCAGGCACGCTCTTTTCGTATTGAAAATACTGCCGTATTTATTACTTCCTGATTTTATTTAATGAGCATCATCTTTCCGTTCAGCATTTCGTGCGGCGTTTGAAGCTGGTAGAAATAAGCTCCGCTCGGCAGGTTTGCTGCATCAAAATATACGCTGTGCTCACCGGCGGCGTAGCTACCAGAAGCAATCTGGCGGATCATGCGACCTGCAACATCGTATACTGTAAGGGTGATGTCCATGCTTTCCTGCAGCGTAAACGCAATTCTCGTTCCGGGATTAAACGGGTTTGGGTAGTTTTGTTTTAATGATGCGTTACGGGGCAGCTCAACTTCCGGATTTACCGACACAGGCGAACCTTCTGTTTTCCAAAATCTGCCGCTGGTTCCAACCGCCCAGCCCGCACCTGATTCCATAAAATGAAATCCAGTCACCGTATTGAAACTTGTAAAGAGATCTTCATTCCAGACAGAACCACCATTTTCTGTGCTGTACAGTCCTGAAAACACGCCGGCATAACCTACCTCGTCTGAAACAAACCAGATATCACGGGTTACAAAATCCAGTTCACCCACTTTGGTCCAGCTGCTTCCATTATCTGTTCGGAATATCTCGCCGTCTTGTGAAGCCATAAATCCGTTATCAGCATCCAGCATGTGAAGGCCGATCAGGGTCTCGAAGTTTCCAGTCTGATCCGTACTCCAGCTTTCACCTCCGTTTGTAGTGCGGTGGTAGTTGCCGCTGAGCCCTGACATCCAGCCGTTGTTGCTGTCCACAAAGAAGACGTCAAACAGCGCATGTGAGCCAAGCTCATTAATCTCTACCTCCCAGCTCAGGCCGGCGTCGCTGCTTCGGGCGATAACCTGATTCCCGCCAGCGCCACCAACGGCCCAGATATTCTGCTCATCTGCGGCGTAAACCGACTCCAGAAAAAGCAAATCACCAATGTCGAGCTGTGTCCATGTTTCTCCGGCATTGCTCGTATGAAAAATGGTGCCAAAAGAAAAGATTTCGCCACCTACAGCCACGCCGTTGGTTTCGCTGGTGAAGGCAAGTTTAACGAGCTCGAGCTCATCGTTCTCATCCTGGTACTGGATGTCCCAGCTTTCACCACCGTCGCTGGTATGCAGGATGGTTCCTCTTTCACCCACCGCCCAGCCAAGCATATCGGTGGTAAAGTGGATATCGTAAAGCGTCATATTAATGTTTTCAAACGAAAGCGGCGTCCACTCGGCTTGTGCCTCGGATCTCTCAGTCAGCATAAGGGTCATTATTCCGGCAATCATCAGTATACAGGTAGCTAATCGTTTCATCAGTTAAGGGGTTTGTACTTAGTTTTGGTTAAAAGAAAGCTTCCCCGTCACATGCGTATTTTGGGGCTCAAATATTTCACCTGACAGGACCATTCATCTAAAAGATGTAAAAAGTTGGAAAGGGTAACGCAATCGCGCCTGTATCCCCCTTCTGGAATGTAACTGTTTGACATAATTTCATACATTGCCTTCCCAGCATATTCAAGTGGCGGCAATGTTACGCCATGTACTCACAAAAACAGTTAACTCACTCAACTAACTCACGAGCCTATGCGATATCTGCTCATCATAATTCTATTTTTCTTTGTGTCCTGTGCCGCTACCGGTCAGTCGGGCACCCAAAACGACAAGCGGGCGCTTGACCACAGCGATTTTGATCAGTGGCGCTCCATCAGCAGTCCGGAGTTCACCCGCGATGGTGGTTTTCTGGTTTATTCACTTAACCCGCAGGAAGGTGACGGCGAACTGATCGTCCGTAACCTCGGAACCAACAGCGACACCTCTCTCGAGCGCGGGCGCAATTTTGAGCTCAATTATGATGGCACCCATCTTGCCTATTTCATCGCTGTGCCCTATGCCGACATGCGTCAGGCACGTATCGACGGAAAGCGCCCTTCTAATGTATTCGACGATACGCTCGCTGTCTACACGCTTTCCACCGGTGATCTGGAAAAGATTGCGGAAGTCACTTCATTTAAGATGCCCGAGAAATCAGGCGAATGGCTCGCATTTTTATATGACCGCGAGCTGGAAGATGCCGAAGAAGATGATGATGAAAGCGAAGAGCCTGAAGAGGACGGCTCAGCTTCTTTAGGTGATTCTGACACCAACGGCACCATCGAAACGGAGAACGATCTGGTCGTAAGAAATCTTCGCAACGGTACCGAAATCGTGATCAACTACGTGAAGGACTACTACTTTTCCAAACACGGCGAGCGTCTTGTGTTTACCACCGCGCCCGATGATACGCTTCAGCAGAACGGCGTGTATGTGCTCGATCTGGCTTCCGGCGAACGGATGAACATCAGCAGCGGTCTCGAAAACTACCGCTCCGTAACCATGGACTCCACCGGCTCTCAAATTGCGTTTCTCGCCATGCCTGCAAAGGCCGAAGACGAGGGTGATGAGAACGGAGACGAAAACGGTGATGCAGAAAACGGAAACAACAACGGCAATAACGATGATGACGACGAGCCTGACTTCTACGGACTCTACTACTGGACCGACGGGCATGACGAGGCCCGCCTGATTGCCGACGAAACTTCCGGATGGCTAACCGATTCCTGGATGATAAACGAGCACAGCCGCCCCGCATTTTCGCACAACGGATCCCGCCTCTTGTTTGGCACAGCTCCCGAACCCATGCGCCGCGACCGCTCTGTTGAGGAAATCGATATGGCCGATGTAGATGTATGGAGCTGGACAGATGACCGCCTGCAGCCACAGCAGCTAGTGCAGCGTAATCAGGATCAGCGCAGAACTTTCCGCGCGGTCTACCATATTTCCGAAGATCGCTTTGTTCAGCTTGAGGACACCGATCTCGAAAACGTAAATATCCCCAACCGAAACGACGCCCGCTTCGCTATCGGCACACAAAATCGCCATTACCTGTATCTCACGCAGTGGGCCGGCTTTCCAGCTCTTGCCGATGTATATGTAGTTAATGTTGAAACTGGTGAGCGCAGCATGTTTGCCGAAAGAGTGAAGGCATCTTCGGGTTTATCACCAGACGGAAATTATTTCATCTGGTACGATTATGATGACCAGAACTGGCATACGCTTCACCTTGCCAGCGGCGATGTTCGTAACCTGACCGGACATCTGGATGTGGCTTTTTACAACGAGCTCCACGACAGCCCCTCCGACCCTGGGCCAATGGGTATCGAAGGCTGGACCGAAGGTGATGAGCATGTTATCATCCGGGATTTCTTTGACCTCTGGGTCTTTGATCCTGCTCAGGAAAACGGCGGTCGTCTTCTCACCGGAGGATATGGGCGGGAAAACACCATCACCCTTCGCAGCTTTAATGTTGACCGCGAATCACGTTACTTCAGCACGGGTGAAGTGTACCTGAGTGCGTTTTATGATGAGGACAAATCATCCGGATTCTACCGTACGGACTTCGATTCAGAAGGAGCCCCGAATCAGCTATGGCGTGATGCCTACCGGGCCTTCAGCCCAACAAAGGCGGCCGATTCCGATACCTGGATGGTGCGTAAATCAACCTTTCAGAAGTATCAGGATATCTACCTGACCAACCGAAATTTCAGCAGCTTCAACCAGATTACCGAAGCCAATCCGCAGCAGGCTGACTACCTCTGGGGTGATGTGGAGCTGTTCCGCTTCAACACCCTCGACGGCGAGGAGCTCGACGGTCTGCTCTACACGCCTGAAAACTTCGACCCGAATAAGGAATACCCGATGATCGTGTATTTCTACGAGCGCACCTCAAACCGCAAACACTGGTACCGTGCTCCGGCTCCATCGGCTTCTACTATCACTCCGGCGTTCTACACAAGCCGCGGCTACATTGTGGCCATGCCGGATATCGTTTACCGGGAAGGTCTGCCCGGCAGAAGTTCTGAAGACGCTGTAATCGGCATGACCCTTCACCTGCTCGACAAAGGCTTCGTAGCCCGCGACCGGATTGCGCTTCAGGGTCAGAGCTGGGGCGGTTACCAGATTGCGCACATCATAACGCGCACCGATATGTTCGCAGCGGCAATGGCCGGAGCGCCGGTTGTAAATATGATCAGCGCGTACGGCGGCATTCGCTGGGCGAGCGGTTTGAACCGACAGTTTCAGTACGAACAGACGCAAAGCCGTATTGGCGGCACCCTTTGGGAGCGTCAGCAGTACTACATTGAGAACTCGCCTATCTTCTTTGCCGATCGCGTAAGCACTCCCCTGCTTATGATGCACAACGATGATGACGGTGCCGTACCCTGG
>PWID01000353.1 GCA_003555145.1 Balneolia bacterium
GGTCCGGGGCTTATTTTGTGCTGTATCATGCTAGACCAACTGAACGGTTTGGCATGGTATTCAAATTACTTGAACTTTATCTCAATCTTATCCGTCGGGTCCTGACTGGCGTTGCGGATGGAAATCTGCTGGGCCGTGCGGTTGGCAATCTCCTTGAATGCTACCGCGGCCGGACTCAGGTCTTTTTCCACAACGGCCGGTCTGCCGTTATCGGCTCCTTCGCGAACTGACTGCTCCAGTGGAACTTCACCCAAAAACGGTACATTCAGCTTAGTGGCAAGATTGCGAGCTCCGTCTTTACCAAAAATATGATACTTCTTGTCCGGCATATCCGGAGGGGTGAAGTAGGCCATATTTTCCACAATGCCAAGTACAGGAACGTTCACCTTGTTGAACATGGCGACTCCTTTGCGGGCATCATCAAGAGCCACGTCCTGAGGCGTTGAAACAATCACGGCTCCCGTAAGAGGTACGGTCTGCACAATGGTTAACTGAATATCGCCGGTGCCCGGAGGCAGGTCCATCAGCAGATAGTCGAGCTCGCCCCATTCGGCTTCGCTCAGAAACTGCTTAACGGCGCTGGATACCATCGGGCCGCGCCAAACCACCGCCTGATCCTGATCCACAAGTAAGCCCATGGAGAGCAGCTTCACCCCGTATTTCTCGAGCGGAATAAGCTTGCGACGCGTATTGATGTTCGGGCGATCGTGAACGTCGAACATGGTCGGAATGCTCGGTCCGTAAATATCGGTATCCACCAGGCCGACTTTGGCTCCGGTCTGCGCAAGCGCCACAGCCAGATTCACGGTAACCGTAGATTTACCTACGCCGCCTTTACCCGAGGCAATGGCAATGATGTTTTTCACACCAGAAAGCGTATCGCTTTCCGCATCTTCCATTTTCTGGCTCTGCTGTACCTGAGAGCTCATGTTGGCATGTACTTCAGCTTCTGTGTCAACCAGATGTTTAATAGCATTTTCGCAGGCTCTCTGGATTTCTTCTTTCATGGGGCAGGCCGGCGTGGTGAGGTTCACCGTAAACGCGACCTTTTTGCCTTCAATAACAATATCCTCAATCATGTTGAGGGTTACCAGATCCTTGCCTAAGTCCGGGTCGATTACGTTTCCCAGGGCTTCGAGCACCTGATCTTTTGTGATGGCCATAATCCTTAAATCTTTAAAAAACTATAATTAATTGATTCTATGTTTTCAGAATCATACTATCCATCCAAACTAACAAACTATTATGAAATATAGTTGAATGATTTTCCATTCTGCCCACACTACATCACTCATTAATCTCACAAATTTTTAGCTATGAGCATTCAGTCAATTCGAACGGTTTCTGTAATGGGTTGCGGCTGGTACGGACTCCCTTTGGCTATCAGGCTGGCTCGTGCCGGCTTTTCGGTGAATGGCTCAACCACGAGTGAGGACAAGCTCAAAACGCTGAAGGAGCATCAGATTTCCGAGTATTTGATACGCATGGAGCCGGGGCTGAAATCACCCGCAAATGTGGATTCTTTTTTTGCAGCTGATGCACTGGTGCTCAATATACCGCCGGGACGGGGTCAGGAGCACGCCGCCTCCCGCTACCGCCTGATGATGGACAATCTGATGCCCCATCTCATTTCATCGCCGGTTTCGCTTGTGGTCTTCATAAGCTCAACCTCTGTTTATGGTGATGTAAACCGGGTCGTACACGAGGATGATGCGGGTGAGGGCGAGGTCAGTGAATCCGGACGCATCATGCTCGAAACCGAGAAACTGCTTCTCGGCCGGACTGAGTTTGCCACAACGGTGCTTCGCTTTGGCGGTTTGTATGGCAATGACCGGCATCCGGCCCGTTATCTGAGCGGAAAAACGGAACTGAGTAATCCCGAGGGGCCGGTTAATCTGGTTCATCTGGAGGACTGCATTCGGGTTACGGAGCGCATCATCCGCAAACAGGCGGGAAACGAAATCTTCAACGTAGTTTGTGATGAGCATCCCAACCGGAAAACCTACTATACCGAAATGTGCCGGCGCCTGGGTTTAAAAAAGCCTCAGTTTGCCGAACAACAGGAAAGCGACTGCTGGAAGCAGGTCGCCAACCGAAAGCTGAAGCAGGACCTGAGCTACGCGTTTAAGTACCCGTCTCCTTATGAGGGGTATTGATTATAAGTTGAAGCTGTCTGGTATTTGGAATGATTCACGCTCATCTGCATCAATAACTAAATCATATGGCAGATAATAAAGATACTCTTCACCAGAAATAAACATGGTATCACCAGCTGGAAATATCGAATACTGTGATGATCCTGCGTATTCCAACCCGTTTTCGTGACTTAGGGTATAGTAATCAAAAAAGTGTTCGTACTGATCAGAATACATGCCAGACTCTCCCTCTCGCAAGACATTATGATTTACGGCAATCCATAATTCATCGGATCCAGACCCCTGATATGCAAACATTCTGGACTGCGACACACTTATATCAGTTATATTCTCTCCGGTTAAATTGCCTGCGTCTGGAGTAAACATATCCTTTATATGAATTTTATTAATCAAATTGAGCTCATCATCATAAATTCCCCCAAACTCAAAAGCACCAAAACGTAGCAATATTTCTCCATCTGCTGTTTGTGTAAATGAATAATTGCTAAAGTTGCGTAACACTGACGGATCCGAATGGTTAAAAAACTCGCCATGGCTTTCAAGTATTTCGAAGGAAGTACCAAGCACTTTCAAAGATGGACCAGCTGATCCGTCAAAGCTGTCTACTACGGATCGACCATCCCTTAATTTACCGGCCGAGTTAATAAATGTAGCACTATTGAACAGCACATCAGGCCCCGAAAGAGGATCTTCGTAAGAAATTCTGCTCACTCTGTTAGCCTGAACCAGAAGTATTTGTTCCGGTGTTTTTATGAGTCTGATCCCATGCTGAATATCATTCGGACCTTCACCATACTCTGCAATTTCCTGTACTGTCTCCCCTTCCGTAAAAAAAAGGAGCTTGTCTTCTTGAGAAATAAGAATCAGAAAACTGTCATCATCAAGCTGAACAGCTTCGGTAAAAGGAGCAGGTATTCCTGTAAAGTTAAAGTTAGAGACGTATTCTGCTTGCTCTAACATCTCTTCATTTACTATATAAAACCTATCCGGTCCCGGCGCCTCGAAAACAGTATTTGAACTGGCTGAATAGGGAATTTCAATCTGCTCA
>PWID01000086.1 GCA_003555145.1 Balneolia bacterium
CATATCCCTGCCCCGTTGGGGCAGTACCAAACCTGTGAATTGTTTTCCATTTACCTATTACGAAATCGATTGATCATGCCTTCATCTTACACCATTCTGTAGCGCACCTACGGAGCGCCGAATATGATTCCGCGTTGTTTATCTACAAAGATATTGTCCCGCTGGGGCAAGACAGCAAGGTTTCCAATTATAAAGACCACGCTTCCGAAAAAACCTGTAGCTGTAAAATGAATCATGTATCACTGTATCCCTGTATCATGATCAGGGGTTGATTTCAACTGTCGCTTGTCGTAACCTCCTGAACTGCATTCCTTCAATTTCAAAAAAACATCATGAAGCCCGTCTTTAAACTTTCTTTTGCCCTTATTCTTTGTGCGCTGTTTGTTTCGGGCTGCCAGTCTGGTGATTCTTCCGAACCCGGCAATCATACTACGACTTCGATACAGGTAACAGAAATTGCGAGCCCTGCCCAATCCGAATCACGCTATCCCAATCTGTATACCGACAACACAGGAACCGTCTACCTGAGCTGGACCCGCGTCGTATCCGATACCGTTTTCATTGAATACGCTTCTTTTAATGGTGGCGCCTTTTCCGAAGTTGCTCATATTCATACCGGTCATCCTGATAATTTCTTTGTTAACTGGGCCGACTTCCCTTCGGTGGTTGGCCACAATGGTAATCCGCTGGCCGCCCATTGGCTTGGAAAGGTTGATGGCGGCACCTTCGCTTATCACGTTGATGTTTCTTTGAACACAGATGATTCAGGCTGGGCAGAGGCCTTCACCGCTCACCTCGACCACTCCCCTACCGAGCACGGATTTGTATCGCTTGAACCCATTTCTGATGACACCGTTCTCGCTATCTGGCTCGACGGTCGCTACACCGACGGCGGACACGGAAGCGAGGATTTTGCCCACTCCATGACCCTGAGATCCGCAGAATTGTCTCCCGGCGGGATTGTTAACCGTAAAAATGAGATCGACGACACCGTGTGCGATTGCTGTCAGACCGATCTGGTTCCGGTTGGTGATGATTTCTTCGCCGTTTACCGAAACCGGAGCGAAGGCGAAATCCGGGACATCGCATTTTCGCGCTACACCACCGAAACAGGCGAATGGAGCACACCCGAGACGCTGCATGCCGACGGCTGGGAAATTCACGGCTGTCCCGTAAACGGGCCGAGGGCGGCATCACACTATGAAAATGTGGCCATAATCTGGTATACACAAGCTGATGATAAACCACAGGTAAAACTTACCGTTTCTTCTGATGCCGGCTTTTCGTTCTCAAATGCCATCACTCTGGAAACCGTTAATCCTGCCGGCAGAACCGATGTGGTTTACACAAACGACGGTCGCCTGTTTGTTAGCTGGCTCGATCTGATTGATGGCGAAGGACACATCATGCTGCAGGAAATTACAAATGGCGCAGAAGGTGGAAATGGTCCGGCTGTTCAGGTTGCCGTTACCTCTGCAACGCCCAGAAGCGGATTCCCCCGCATGACCAAAACAGACAACGGAATCCTGTTTGCCTGGACGGCTACCGAGCCCGCAATGCAGGTAAAAACGGCTTTGGTAAACATCGACTAAAAAACAGCCAATCGTGACAGTCGCTTCTTAAAGCTTGATCAGTACGTTATCGATGAGCCGGGCTTTTCCGAGGTAGGCCGCGGCGGCAATTACGTATGTTGTACCGGATTTCAGCTGTTCGGGGGGCTGAAGATTCTCATATCCTACCAGCTCAAAATAATCAGGACGAAATCCGGCTTTTTCAAGCTCTTTACCGGATTCTGCGGCAAGCTTTTTAAATTTCGCCTGCACATCACTGGCTTCCATCCATTGCGTAATTTCACGGCCGGCTTTCTGGAGCGTTGCAAACAGATGAGGTGCAGCTATCCTTTCTTTCCTGTCTAAATACACGTTTCGACTGCTCAGGGCGAGCCCATCGGCGGCTCGGACTGTATTACCCATCACGATTTCCACATCATGATTAAACTCAAATGCCATCTGCTCGAGAATCCGGAACTGCTGAATATCTTTTTGTCCGAATACGGCCACGTCTGGCTTTACCATATTAAACAGCTTGTTCACAATCTGGATAACCCCGTCGAAATGGCCCGGGCGGGATGCTCCGCACAAATGATTTCCAAGGGTTGAAAGGTGCATCCGGATGTAGTTTTCACCTCCGTAAACCTCACCCCGCTCCGGACAAAAAACGGCGGCGGCACCGGCTTCCCGACATTTTTCGAGATCGTCCTCGAGCTTTCGGGGATAGGCCTCAAAATCTTCGCCCGGAGCAAACTGCGTCGGGTTCACAAAAATGGAAACCACTACTTTATCAGATTTTTCTGCGGCCAGCCGAATCAGATCTAAGTGGCCAAGGTGAAGCGCACCCATTGTAGGAACAAACCCGACCTTTCGCCCGGCCTGATGCTCTTTTTTTGTGAATTTCCGAATTTCATCAACCGTTTTTACTATAAGCATGTAAAGTATCTTGTCCGTGATCTATTATAGTCAACTTCTCCCTCGTGGTGTGCCACGTCGCAATATCGGTAACTTTCAGGCAAAAAAAATCCGGCATCTAAATTAAGATGCCGGATTTCAATTAAACCCTTAAGAAATCAGATCGTGCGATTCGGATCAAATTCTTCAAGCAGCTGCTTCACTCGCTGTACGAAGGCACCACCAAGTGCGCCATCTATAATGCGGTGATCGTAGCTCATAGAAAGGTAAACCATGTGGCGGATAGCGATTACATCGTTGCCATCGATTTCCATTACCATCGGGCGTTTCTGAATGATACCCGTTCCGAAAATCGCAACCTGCGGCTGATTGATAATCGGGGTGCCCATCAGGTTGCCAACGCTTCCGTAGTTGGTAAGGGTGAAGGTACCGCCGGCAAGATCATCCGGAGAAAGCTTCTTATGACGCGCTTTGCCCGCAAGCTCGTTGGTAGAACGAGCCAGACCGTACAGGTTCATATCGCCCGCATTTTTGATAACCGGCACAATAAGACCGCCTGATCCCGACTCACCCAGTGCAACAGCAATACCGTAGTTGATATCGCGCTTCATGTGGATTTCGTCTCCGTTAACGGAGCTGTTCATAAGCGGGAATTCGCGCAGCGCCTGAATGGTCGCCTCGATAAAGAACGGAGTAAAGGTGAGCTTAAAGCCGTTTTCTTTATAGAATTTGTCTTTATTTCTTTCGCGGAATTTAACCAGGTTCGTAACATCGGCCTCGCCAAATGTAGTTACGTGTGCAGAGGTCTGCTTGGACTTCACCATGTGCTCGGCAATCACCTTACGCATGCGATCCATTTTAATAACCTGAACATTCTCTACAGGGCGGCCGGCGTGTATTTCACCAGCGTTGATTTCGCTGCTGTCTTTTGAGCCAGAAGCTGCGGCAGGAGCAGATTTCTCTACCGGTTTGGACAATCCAGAGCCAGAGCTTGCTGCTGCAGGCTTAGAGGTTGTTTTAGACGAACCTCTGTTTTCCAGGTAGTCCATTACATCCTGCTTGTTTACACGACCCTGTGAACCTGAGCCATCAATAGACTCGAGTTCTTCCTGGGAAAGGCCTTCTTTTTCGGCTATAGAGCGAACAAGCGGAGAGAAGAAACGTCCGTCGCTTCCGTGGCGCTGAGGTGGCGTGTCGCCTTCCACTGCAGCCGGAGCTGGTGCATCTTCTTTTTCTTCTTCAGTTTCAGTTTCTTCTGGTGCTTCTTCAGCCGCGGCTGGTTCTTCTTCAGTTTCTTCGGGAGCTTCATCGGCAGCGTCTGCTTTTTTGGCATCTCCACCGCCGGCGCTTACGTCGGCATCCATATCTGTTTCAATAATAGCGATAGGCTTGCCCACTTCGATTACGTCGCCGGCTTCTGCCAGGATTTCAACAAGTATTCCAGACTCGGGGGCCGGAACTTCAGAATCTACCTTGTCTGTAGCTATCTCAAGAATAGTTTCGTCCTGTTCAATAACGTCGCCAACGCTTTTAGTCCACTCGATTACTGTACCTTCCATAATCGACTCGCCCATTTTGGGCATTACCATTTCAACTCTTGCCATTAATCTGTTCCCTTGGGGGTTTTGTTATAAAAAATACTTTTACGTGCGTGATAATCATGCGGAATGATACCAAAAAGTGTTGAAAAATGTTTTTAAAGAACCGCACGATTTGTGGAAACGCTTTTCCGGTGCAGAAGTTACGAATTTCATGCGTCATAAGCATCAGCAAATCCTATCATGCAGAGCATAGAAAACGCTGTTACACAACGTCTGAGGGCATTCAGACCATTAACTGCTTTTTCTCATAGCGCCGCCGTAGTTAATCCAGACTACCCACATGCCAAAAATAGCGAGGTAAAAGATTGCCGATGTGGAATAATCGTGAGCAAAATCAAAGCTTTGCGGGTGGTAATACTGTAAAAGCACAAGCACCACAATACGGAACACGTTAATAAGATAAATCATCAGTATGCCCATAGGTAAAAATAATGCTCTTTTGATATTATCACCCGGGTAAGCCATCACAAATCCTACAAATAAACCAATGGCCTCTAATCCGTTACATCCATTTACAATAATAACACCTGCCGTTCCCGGAATTCCAAGCACCCGGTAATCAAAAAAAAGGTCCACTCCAAACAGGGTGAGGATACCACCGGCAACGTCTACGATGTTAACGGATAAAAACGCATCGAGGCGGCCGTCGGGAAGAATCCACATTTCGTAAAAAAGATACCACACGGCAAAATAGCCCAGCAGCTTAGCCAAAAATATGGCAATATCTCTATTTGCACCTTTAAGCATGTACGTCGACAGACATTAGTTAAAAAAAGAATTCATTCTTTTAGAATGATGGCATCATTACCCTTAAAATTACATGCAGATATTCAACATAGCATGAACGGTTTAAAAGTACGGATATTTGGCCGTTTTACGAATACGGTTCATCCCGTGGCTTTAAAGTCGTATTTTGAGAATCAGGCTGGTTAATTCAGCTCACTAATTTCAGAACTTTTTATTTTTTTAGATCCTAAAAGCATTTATGTACGATTACCAGGAAGATATCCACGAGCTTGTACGCCAGTTACGGAAACATCAAAAAATAGCCGTCATTTCTCACGTGCGTCCGGATGGCGACGCGATTGGCTCTCAGGTTGGAATCTGCCTTTGGCTGGAGGCAGAAGGAATCGACTATATGGCACATAACGACGATGCACTGCCCGAAGACATTTCCTGGATCAGAAATGGAGTGAACATCAGACCCTATACCCAGGAAGAACTTGAAACCTGCGATGCGCTTCTTTTTGTAGACGGCAACAGCCCCAAGCGGTTTGGAAACCTTTCCGGCTATTTCGAAAACTGCTCCAAGCCCTGCTATATTATCGATCACCATCCGGAACCTGCCGACGGGTACACCTATATGGTTTCAGTGCCCGAAGCGGCCTCTACTGCCGAGCTCATTTACTGGCTTTATGATGAAACCGCCCCGGAACGCATCACCAAAGAAGTCGCTACTGCACTTTATACAGGCATTATGACCGATACCGGTTCCTTTCGCTTTGCCAGCGTTGGATCTCACATCCACCGGATCATTGCTGATTTAATCGATCGTGGAGAGCTGCAGATAGCACCAATCCACCAGAAAGTGTACGATAACCTCCAGCTGAAACAGCTCCGGCTCATCAGCCGTGTGCTCAGCCAGATAGAAGTTTATGAGAAGTATAAAATGTCTTCTATGGTTGTTACGCTGGATGATCTCGAGAAAACCGGGTGTGAGTATAACGATACGGAAGGTCTCATTTCATTTCCTCTCTCGCTGAATGATGTTGATGTAGCAATTATCTTTATAGAGCGGGAAGGCAAGATCAAGATGAGCCTGAGATCCAAAACAGATTTCGACGTTAACCTGCTGGCTCGTCTTTTTAACGGAGGCGGGCACCAGAAAGCGGCAGGCGCCTGGTACGACGGCAGTATCGAGGAAGCAGTTAAAAATGTAATGGAAACCGCCATCAGTATGGCAGCCAAAGCTTCAGCCTGATATATATTAATGGCCCTTGCCTGCGTTAGATATGAGACTGGCCTTCTGCGATAAAAATTATCGTATCATTCACCTTCTATCTGTACATGTTTAAGCCTTTACTTTCCAATACTGCTCTGATTCTTAGCCTTTTTTTCATTAATCTGGCTTGTACCGGAGTACCGGAACCTTCTTCAGTTGAATCCGGATCCGAACCTGTCCTCCAGGCTGATGAAATCTATCAGCCTATAGAAGAAGTACCCATTGTACAGCGCAGGTCTCAGGAATTTATTTCCGAAAGCAGGCAAAACGCCATCACCAGAACCGTGGAGCAGGTGAGCCCGGCCGTAGTTGGTATCATCGTAACGGAAGTTGATCCGCGCATCACAAATGACCCCTTCCTTGAGTTTTTCATGAATCCGGGCGGGCGCCAGCGGCAACAAACCAGCGTAGGTTCCGGTTTCGTTATAAGTGAAGACGGTTATGTGGTTACCAACGAACATGTAATTGGCCGGAATCCGGTGTCGGTTAACGTGCTTCTTTCCGATGGGGAGCAGTACGAGGCTACCGTTGTCGGATCGGATGAATATACGGATATCGCCCTGCTCAAAATCGATCACGACAAAACGTTTGAACACGTTACATTTGGCGACTCAAATACTACAATCGTGGGCGAATGGGTTGTTGCGGCCGGAAATCCTTTTGGATTGTTCGACGACGGCAAACCGAGCGTTACCGTTGGGGTGATAAGCGCAGTACAGCGAAACTTCCGTCCGAACCCGCAGGACCCGAGGGTATATCTGGATATGATACAGACCGACGCGGCCATTAACAGAGGAAACTCGGGCGGACCGCTTGTTAACTCAGACGGCGAAGTGATTGGTATTAACACTTTCATCTTTACCGGAGGTACAAGCGCTGGTTTCGTGGGTCTCAGCTTTGCCATTCCAAGCAACCGGGTAATTCAAATTATTTCGCAGCTTGCAGAAGCGGGTGAAGTGCAGCTGGCCTACGACCCGGGCATAGAAGTGGTCTCTATTAACCGCAGACTAGCCTACGAATACAGGTTACCCTATATGCAGGGGCTGCTGGTTGTGGGTGTAAATCAGGACGGCCCCGCCTATGAAGCAGGCATTCTGCCCGGTGATATCATAACCAGATTGGGCAATGAGCTTATTTACGGCCAAACGCACGCTATGGCACTCTTCCGTGAATACAACGAGGGCGATGAAATGAATCTCGAAATATACCGGGACGGTCAGCATTACGAAACCGAAATGCTTTTACGAAGACGAACAGCTATCGAATAGTCGTCTTAAAACGCTTTTTTTCGCTTCAAAAACTTTTCCACTCTCTCGTGATGCTCTTCTGAAGCCCACAGTTTGGCAAATTCCGTGCGCTCGTTATTAATGGACTCCCGATGCGGGTGTTTCTGGGCATAGGTTACTCCTTGCTTAAGCGTACGGATCATCTTTCTGTCGTTGGCGCACAGCTTTTCTGTAATCTTAGTAATATGGCTGTCGAGCTGTGCAGATACGTCAGCTACATCTATGAGGCCCGCAATTAGTGCGGATTCGGTATCCACAAGCGACTGCGTGCCGAGCCAGAAAAGTACGGTCGACCGGCCCACGCGTTCTATCATGCGGGTTAGTCCACCCCAGCCGGGCGGCAGGTAAAACTTCCCCTGTGTGAAGCCAAAACGAGCATGCTTTACGGCAATCCGGAAATCAAAAGCGAGCATAATTTCAGTACCACCCCCGTACGCATCACCATTAATTAAAGCGATAGTCCAGCAGTCGGCCGATTCTATCCGATGGAGAATATCACCCATTTTCATAGACATCAGCCTGGCGTCGTGCTCGGTTTTCAGCTTTGAAAATTCCTTTAGGTCACCGCCGGAAGCAAAATATTTACTACCCTGACCGGTGAGAATAAAAACACGAATTTCTTCATCAGACTCAATTGCGTCGCACACTTTTTCGAGTCCCTCCATCACCTCAAAGTTGATGGCGTTGTAGGCCTCAGGCCTGTTTATCGTCGCAATGATAGTATGCGGATCTGGTCGTTTTATAATCAGGGATTCCACTCGCAGCACTTTAGTTTCGGATAGCATATTTTGCCTATGTTAAGATATTCGGACAAAAGATGGAAGCCGGTTAACAAACTCTTACCTCAGTGCTCCTCAGAATTGAGGATGGTCAGTTTTCCTTTGGTTTAGGCTCAATCTCATTCACTATCCAGCTGAGAAAATCGCTGTTCCCGCCGGAAATCGGAAGCGAGACCACGCAGGGTAAATCGTAGCTGTGCAGCTCCTTAATTCTGTTTGCAATTGCCGGAACGTTAGATTCCGTCGTTTTGAGCAGAAGCACAACTTCAGCATCGTGCTCCACCTTTCCATTCCACCGGTAAACAGATTCCATTTGGGGGAGAATATTTCCGCATGCGATTAGCCTTTCTTCCAAAAGTGCGCCCGCTATTTTACGGGCCTCCTCTATTTTCGCAGTGGTTACATAAACAATTACAGGCTGATCTGTTAGCATGGCTTTTAGATTTAGTTCGGATTTTCACTTCATGGGAATCGCTGCGCCTGCCTGTCTTCGCCGGGGCAGACAGTTAGGCTCGGTGCACGGAGAGTTTATCATTTAACACCTGCTTGCTGCAGGCAGGTTCAACACTTAAAACTTGAAATTAGGAGCGAAGCGACTTTGCCGGCCACACGCCGGATTCTATTTTCCTGGCGCGTTTTCTGAAGTGCGGCAGAGATAGCAATCGCTTCCGGAAGACATAAACCCAGCCTTTTCGATTCTTATGATCTTCCACAAGCACGCGGTCATATAGGTTTTGAGGATGGTTAACCCCGTAGAAGTCTTCGAGTTTGTCGAGAATAAGCAGCGTCTCGTCGCTTACGGTATACAATTCTGCTTCAACGACAGATTCAAGATTATCCGAAACTGTAATACCCGGATAAGAGCCTAAACCCCACATTTCGTAGCCTGTGAGCTCAGATTTCCCAACGAACTCACCGTCCCGGAGAAGCCGATGATTCGCGCATCCTTTTCGTAGCGTACCGTATACGAATACCTGATAACTCATTTTCTGGCTGCCGTAATCTTATTTTTTTACTGCTTCAATTTTGTTTGCTTTAAACTATACCTATCATAACGCTGAAGCACGACACAGCGATTCAAATAAAATAACAAGCCGTATGAGCGAAAAAAAACAGGAATGTCCCTCCTGTGCGATGATGGTTGATGCCAAAGCCGAAATCTGCCCGATTTGTGGTTACGAATTTCCGAAACAGAAACTCAGCATAATTCTGGGCGTCTGGCTCCTCATCATTTTAATGCTGGCGTGGGCTTTTTTATAGGGTGATGGCATCCTATAACGAAACGAGCCGCCCCTCTGAGTTCAATCAGCGGGGCGGCTCGTTTTTAAAACCTGAGTCAGACTATGCGTTATGGCAGGTAAATGGAACCATCCAAGCGCTGAAGTATCGGGTCTTCGCTGGCAAAGAGCTCCATGTTTTCATACATACGATAGCGAGCCTTAATTTCGGTAACATAGTTTACCGGCTCGGTACCCCGTACAAACCCAAAGCGGGCATTCTGAAAAAATCTTGGCTGCATAAGAAGCAGAAGCGACTCAGACACATCGTCCCAGTTATTTGGATCGCGGTTGCGATCAACCGTAAGACGGCGCGCATCGGCCATGTGCCCCATTCCGGCATTGTAGGTAGCCAAAGCGAATGAAATCTGATCGTCTTCATTCATGTACGAATAGTGGGCCAGATGCTTTTTGATATAGCGAATACCTTCACGGATATTGGTTTCCGGATCCCACAGCATGTGCTCTTCAACCTGGGAGAATCTCGGGATGATTTGCATCAGGCCAATAGCTCCCATGCGGCTTTCCGCGTACGGGTCGAAACGTGACTCCTGTGCCATCACCGATAGAACGAGCTTCCAGTCCACACCAGCCTCTTCGGCAAGCGGCTTCACCAGCTGATCGTAGGGTGAAAAATAGCCTTCATAGCCCGTAACCTGCGGACTGTTCCAGTTACGCATGGTGTAGGAAGCAGGGCGGTTATCAAAATAACGCTGGCGTAAAATGTTCATATAGGCAGACCGGCGCGGCAGCTGATCCACTTCGCTGATTCGAAAATGTTCGGTCACAAAAGCGTCCATAGCCTCTTTTAGTGCCGGCGCATTTGCCCTGATTCCCCAGGCAATCTGGTCGCCGCTTGAAATTACAGGCCCTTCAGCCAAACCACCAATGTAGGCAGATGCAGCCTGAAAAAGATTAGCATCAGCTACGGTTGCATCAAAATCACCTTCGGCAACCGCAAACATGATGGCTTCGGTATCCCACATTTCTGGAAGTTCTTCAATAGTGTAGGTGTAGCCGTTAGCTTCTTTAAGCGCGGTGAGCGACTTCACGTAGGAGCTGCCCTTACGAACGCTTATAGTTACAGAACCGGCTTCTTCAAGCGAACCGGCCTGGAAACCGGTATCTGAAAAGACCAGAATCTGGTCTACAATATTATAGGGCTCAGAAAAACTGATTGTTTCGGTGCGTTCTGGCGTAATGCTGTAGTTAGCAGCTATGAAATCGCCATAACCAGCATTCAGAAGATCAATTGGCTTCTGATCGTTGGCGGCTATTACAATCTCGAGACGAAGATTTTGCTCTTCCGCAAAGGTGCGGGCAAATTCGTATTCAAAGCCTTTGTCCTCGCCGCGGTGCAGGAAGTAGGAGCTCGAATTGAATCGGGTAATCATACGGATGACGCCTTCCTCGGTGATGGCGTCCATGTCTCTTTCAACTACCAGAGCGGTAGTGTCTTCAAGTACTTCTTTTGCCGCTTTATCGGAATTGTCCGTTCCCTTTAGCTTTTGCTCATTTGTACTGCAGCTAATCATAATTCCAAGTGTACCTGCAATAAGCACGCCCGGGATTACAGCTGCGCGAATATGTTTCGCAGGAGCATTTACTATGGATAAGGATTGTTTCATTTGTTACAAATTTGGTGAGCCGGTACCCTTATCGCCTGGCGCCGGATAGACCGGGGGCCAGCATTATTAATAAGGTGCCGGTAAATTGCCTGTTCTTCAGGACTTTCTCTTTCTTATGAATGCGTATAAGACGAGTAGTTTATCACATTCGTTACATTAGATTTTGCTAATGCGAATAGCTCACTTCAATAAATATTAATTCAGTTGATTTGTTGATTTTAAAATAATTTATTTAAGCTCTTTGTTGGGTTTTCTTAATAATGTTTTCAAGTACTTACCTAAATATACGGATTAAGTTATTACCAGTATCGGTAAATATGTCAGCACCTTGAAACGTTTGTTATATAAGTTTATTGGCCTCTCGTTTTCGGGGTAGCGCTTCCACCGAGCCAGGCCAGCCCGACCCCTGCCATAATTACAATCATGGATACCGATTCCGGAAGGCTTGGGATTTCTTCAAAAAGGAATGCGGCGAGAATTATCGCAAATACAGGCTCCGCCAGAATGAGAGTTGAGAGCAGCGTAGGGGCGACATACTTCACGCTGTAATTTATGGATCCATGACCAAGAATCTGAGGTCCTATTGCAAGCGCAATTCCACAGATCCAGGCAATGAGGGTTACTTTGAGCGAGACACCCATCACCAGAAAAACAAGCAGACACATAATAGCAGTACCCACATAAACGCGAAATATGAAGTCCAGCCAGCCGCCCTTTGCGCGAAGTCTGCGGCTTAAAAGCAGATAGAAAACGAATAGAACGGCAGCTAAAACAGCAAATATATTGCCAAGAACAGGGTTCGAGTAGGTTGCTGCGGGGTCGGTATCCATCACCCCGAGCAGCACCGATCCGCTAAATGCGGTTAAGACACCCAGCCAGGTCACGGCAGAAAAACGGCCGGTTTTGTTGAAGGACTCCACCACGATCAAAATCACCGGGTGGATGGTAACCAGTACTGAAGCAGAGGCTACAGAGGTGTAGGCAAGAGAGGCAAACCAAAAGATGAAGTGGAGCGCTAAAAAGCTGCCCGCTGCGATGGCGTACCAATTATCTTTACGGTCCCATTTTTCTACCAGGCCGGTTTTTCGCCCTCTAAGCCAAAAAGGGAACAAAATGAGCGCAGCCGATACCGTTCGGATGGTTGCCAGTGCAACAGGATGTGTATCACCTGCAAACCGGACCAGGATCGGGGCAAAAGCAAAGGTTGCAAGGCCCGCCGTTAACAGCAGTACCAGCCGGGTTGCAGAGGGCTCAGAGGTTTGTACAGGCAAAACGGTCCACCGTTTTTAACGGATACGATCCATCGATTTTATGAGCTTGATATCGCTTTTAATGGCGCGAATTGCCAGAAACTCAAACATCAGCGCAAAGACAAGCGCAATAACTCCGGCTAATTCCCAAATAGAGTCCTGGCTGTAGCGACCCATGCTTAAAAATATACCCGCCCCTGAGCCAATGGCAATTACCTGAAACAAACATGCATATGAAGTAATCTGAATTTGTCTCAGCCGGTTTTTATAAAGAAAAACGGCGTATAGAGAGAGCACCATGGCAAAAGCCGATGCCGCTGTAATTAATGGAAGCATCCATTCACTTGTATCCATGCGTGCCTGAACAAACAAGGGAGAGAAAAAGAAAACAATGTTGAGGAATATGGCTACTACTAAATAAACTGTTTGAATGCGCTGTATCACGGTAATTTGGAATTATTGCTGCGTTAAAACTTAAATCAGTATCCGGTTGTATGTAACAATTTCCGGGGTTGAATAAGATAAGATTTTAAGCATTCATTTTTCAGCATCTTCATTTTAAGTTATATTAATCCTTTCTTCATCAGCCCGACATTTAAGCACACAACCGGTTATCGCTTGTATCGCGTAGAATTACAAAATTTTGAGGGTCCGCTCGATCTGCTTCTTTTCTTTATTAAAAGGGAAGAAGTTGAGATTAAGGATATTCCGATTTCCAAAGTTACCGACCAGTTTATCGATTATCTGAGCGTACTGGAAGAGCTGGATCTGGAAATTGCCAGCGAGTTTATTCTCATGGCCGGCACGCTTATGTCCATCAAGGCGAAGATGCTGCTGCCCCGCCCCGATTCGGATGACGACGAAATTGACGAAACCGACCCCCGGTATGAGCTTATCCAGAGCCTGCTGGAATACAAGCGTTTCAAAGAAATGGGTGAGGAATTCCGTTTGTTCGAAGCAGACGCCTCTCGCGAGTACTACCGCGGAAACTTCAAGCCGGATCAGGTCCGGCAGCCCGATAATGGTGAGGCACTTAAAGACGTAAGCCTGATCGACCTGATGGCTGCCATGAAACAGGTACTCTTCCGCAAGCATCAGGAGCAGCCGGTTCACCAGGTTGATAAGCCCGAAACCAGCATTGAGGAAATGGCCGAACACATCCTCAACCGCCTGCACCGACACGGGAAAACGTCTTTCATCACACTTTGTGAAGAGGCCGATTCTCCAATGTATGTGGTCGTCACCTTTCTTTCCGTTCTTGAAATGGTGAAAGAAGGCCAGCTTCACCTGTTCATTTCAGACGAAAACTACTTCGATTTTTACGTGGATGTGCCCCGAATTGATGCAGGACCATCGTATCAGCAGATTTTAGAAGAAACCTAATCACCGGCATTTCAATATTTTACAATCCTGCGGCACTCTCGATATCGCCCTAGCCGTTCAAACAGATGATTTCAGATTTCATTCATAACCTACAACCCCATCACATGTTAAGATTCAGCCTGTTTTCGACAAGCATCACCCTTTTTACTATTCTCTTTTTTTCTTCGGCTTGTTACAGTCAGACCGATTCACCAGCTGCAGATCAGCAGGTTATTGAAACAGAATCTGACTCCCGCAACCTGGATTTATTCGAATTCCGAAGCATTATCACCGCAGATTTGCTTGAGACGCATCTCGAAGTACTTGCCGGTGAATCAATGATGGGGCGCGGTACGGGTCAGGAGGGAATTGATTTGGCAGCCGATTATCTGGCATCATGGCTCGAAAAATACAACGTTGCGCCCATGGGTGATGACGGCTCCTATTTCCAGCATTTCGACCTGATGGCCATGCGCAC
>PWID01000316.1 GCA_003555145.1 Balneolia bacterium
ACTGCCGGTCCACGGGTAAGGATCGGTATCGACGCCAGGGGTCGATTCTGTAATTTCTATACTGTTTACTTGTATGATGCCGGTTGCCGGATCGTCAACATCAACTGTGAGATCTGTTATTTGTTCTAACCCGAAATATGTTTTTATGTGATCTCTCATGAATGCTGGTCGTTGCTGAGCAAAAACAAGCATCTTTTCTATTTCGTGATCCCAATGATCTGTATTTTGCAGATGTGGGTATTGCCAGCGTTCGATGTGCTCAACTATAGAGGGTGCAATATGGTCTCGTTTATTGCCTATGATTTCCAAAACACGATCCGATTGAAAGGCAGTGTTCAGCTGATCTGCAAACCGATTGATAAAAGAATTCCGAAAACTATAGTTTTCCAGCAAACTGCGCAGAAGGAAAGTTGACCACGATGGATTTGGCCAGTCAGGTTCATTCGGGGCTGTTGCAAATGCAAGCGTATTGTGTGAAGCATCATGTTCGAACAGACTAAACCCAAAATCGGTATCAAAAAGTAACCATCTCCATCGGCCGTCTTGTCCATAGGGTGCATCTGGCTGAAAGCTATCGGTTCGGTACCGCCAGAAATCAATATTGTTTCCCGGCCAGTCGGTATTTGCGGCATATATCTGAGCAATTTGGTAATCTATAAAATTCTGGACGTCGATTCTGGTTTGTATAAAAGCGTAGTCGTTATCGTTTTCGACACCATTGTTCTGAATGTATTGCAAAGTCTGAAGATAATGCTGTGCATCCCCCTCGTTTACCCTCGCGTTACCATTCAGATAATCTATATTATTACCATCCAGGTTATATACGCGCTCCAGGTAATGTCGGTCAAAACGTTCTCTTAGATTATGGATACCCCAGTATTCGCCATTTAAGAACACCACAAAAGGCCTGTAAGCCTGAGTCTCGAAGTTCATGTGGCCAACAATCGACTGGATGGCTGCATCCCGGAACATTGTATAGGGCGAATCGGTACCTGAATTTCTAAGTATAAGACGGTTGTAAGCTTCACCCGGCTGATTGGGGAAAAGCGGCATATTAAACCGGCTATTGCCATAGTCGTTTCTGGCATACAGACGGAGCGATTTCATACGGTAGGCACGACTCCAGGCGCCATTGATGCGAATACCAATATCCTGCTGAATGCGCTGCCCTCCAGAAAGTTCTGAGTCGTAGATTTCCAGCGAAGCCGGCACTTCCCATTCAATACCACGCTGTTGGTAATTGGCTCCGCTGGCGCCATTGGCACGGCTGTCAGGATTGGCTTGCCTCCACTGGTCGAAGTGATAGCCTGCTACATAAATGCCCTTATTGTAATCAAAAAAATCATCATCCTGCACTGTTATTGAAATTACAGGAAGGCTATACCGATCGCTTCCCTGTGGGTCTATAAAATAAGAATGAGTAGTGATGGATTCAGAAAGTGAACCAGGTTTAAAGGCTTGAGCACGTACAGTTGTGCCCTTAAAGATCTGAAATGACGGAAAGTAATTCGGATTTTGATCGTATGTGGATGAAATTCTGCTGATTCGGTTGATATCACCGGTACGATTACTTATTGAAATAGGATTGTTGTCGTACTGAATTGTCTGATAACTCCCTGTTAAGAACTCGCCATCGGGTTGCCCTGAGTGTTCATTCTGATATTGGTTTTTATAAGTATAAGTACTGCCTGTTGTGTTACCGGGATGGGGTACAGAACCATCCAAAGTGTAGTAAATAATGACATCCGGATCAGAATGCGAGAGAGTGAGCATAACATCACTGTTGTAAAAGCCGCCTGAAACTGAAAAAATAACCGGCTCCAGAATATCTTGGTAACCTTCCTGGAGGTTTGGTTCACCAGGCGTAGGATTAGTGTAGAAAAACCAGTCGCCTGTTCCGTTGGGATAGCGACCGATTGAAATACCAGATGGAATGGGCGTTGGCTCCAGTTCGTCTATTCTGGTGCCGTTGGGGGCGGTAAGTATCACTTCTTCTCCGGAAGCAGAAATTTTGAAATTGGTATGTAATTCACCGTGGTAGCTGTACAGATGCGATGCTGGTAATGGACGCTGCATAGTGCCATCGGGTAATTGCCAGCCTACTGACAAATGATCACCCCCTTCATGCTCTTTCATCAAAGCTTTAATGAAATAATATTCTCCAGCCTGCAGGGAAATTGGTTCTGACTTCTGTTGAGGATATTTTTCCCACTCCCGCTGCGAAGTCCACCCTGGTACATAGGCAATCTTAGCAGTATCTGCTGGTATATCTGAGGTGCTGAGATACAAACGGCTGTTGTCATCACTTGATATCCAAAATGAATAGAGGCCAGTTTCTGGTGCTTTTATCCAGCCCGAGACTCGCTGACCATAATAGTCGCCGATGTCAACTGGCGCTTCAAACAGGGGGCTTAGAATATTAACAGAGGTTGGGTTATCCGGATAGCTGGGACTGTTTATAAGGTCGTCTACAGAGTATCCCGGAATATCAGTATATACTTCCCTGATTAAGCCACCTGCCGATAATTCACCGTCAGCAGGTCTGCGGTCTTTACCTGAAGCCCATACTAAAAGGTATTGTCCGGGCTGCATATTAACATCCGGAAAAGTCCACTTAAACGGAGAGTTATAGTCGTCTGAAAGTCCCCAGCCATTCAGGTTAATAATCTGATTGCCGCTATTGTATAGCTCAATCCAGTCTTCACTATCTCCGTCAATATCGGTGATAACCCCGGAGTTGGAAGACATGACTTCATTGATGTGAATAGAATGATAAGGTTCAGATTGAGCGCTGGAAAAAGCCGGAAAGCAGAGAATCAGAAATGCAGCTGCCCGCACCGTTTCAAAGTAGGTAGAACGCATGATTTAGCATATGGAATTCATCAGGAAAGTACATTGATGTATAGAATAGGAAATTCGGCTGAAGCTCTCAATATATAAAACCTTAACGCTATGTTCCTAAGCTAATGATATACATACAGTCCGGTCGAAAAAATGCAGAGTTCTCTTGGTGCCGAAGTGTAACAAAGATGCCAAAACTGGGAATTAATATCAGGAAGCTCAAAACCTGATTAAAGAGGCAGAATGCGAATAATTCCATTGTGAAAGTGCTCCAAATAGCCGTATATTTTGCGTCTTCCAATCGAAAGACAGTTTACTGTACTTTCAGGCCGCTGTGGTGGAATTGGTAGACACG
>PWID01000126.1 GCA_003555145.1 Balneolia bacterium
CCTTCGTTGCCCCTGGCCTGAGACGGATACCGAACCCTGTAAACAAGCAGGTCCGCCTGACTCTCGTAATCAACCACATGAACCGTAACGTCTGCCTGCGTTTGGTAATCAACCGAGAAGACGCGCTGGGCTGATGCCTCTTCCGGAACCTTAAGCAGCACGAAGGTAATCATCATCATGAAGCAAAACGAATGAATGAAAGTAAGCTGATTTTTCATAATGGAGAAAGTCATGACCAGGGTTGATGTGTCTGTAAAATAATAAAAGCAGGCGAACAAGTGATGCCTCTTCACTTGTAACGCCTGCAATTATGTGCTCTCTCGATGTATGATCTACTTTATAAAATCAGGCTCTCTAAGCCCGAACCGCAAGACTCGCTAATTGAGCTGGCTTGCTACAGAATCAGCTGTTGGCCTCACATGGCAAATCTGATGCAAATTGTGAAACTGATGCTTGCCTCCAAACCAGTTCCAGACCGTCTGGCGATCGATTTGAGTCGGTGTTCCGCTAGCAAGCACTTTGTAGGAAGAAAAAGGATAAGCCCTGAAATCGCCTGCAATGCTATATTTTTGCGGTATTCTGTGAATGTCCAGCGTTGTTTGTATACAGTCTTTTTCGTTGAGAAGACGCACAGCTGACACACCCGAAACCATAAGGTCGACTTGCTCTTGAGAAAAAATTCCTGTCAGTTTTTTCTGCAGCTTTGTAGCTACAAACTGCTCGATTTTTTCTGCTTTTATATTTCTTCCCTTCACAGATACAATTGCGCTAAACTCCCCCTGTACCAGTACATAGGCGCAGGTGTTAAGTGAATTGATGAAGTAGGTACGCCACATATGCAGAAATGAAAAACATTCAGCTTTTGGCTGGAAAAGCCCGGGCGATGCAGGCCGAATTTTGATATGCCAGAATGTAATTGACTCGTACAGTTGCATGGTGAATAGAGTTATGTTCGGGTTCTTGTACGTATGACTACTGAGAATAGAAATCGTTACAATGTTTTAGAAAATAAAAGCAGGCGAACAAGCGATGCCTCTTCGCTTGTGTCGCCTGCAATTATTTGCTCCCTTGATGATAAATGTAGTCGTCTTCCAAATGAGGAGACAGCTGTCTTGTAGATTAAACTCGTTAAGCTATGATGCGGTGGCCATGTTTTCCGGCTTCACCCATCCGTAATATGCCTGATGAAAAACGCTGAATCTCAGCTTCCCGCCAAACCAGTTCCAGACCGTCTTCTGATCAATCTGGCTCGGGCTTCCGTTGGCAAGTGCCTTGTAGGAAGAAAACGGGTAGTTCCGGTAATCGGTTGAAAATCCGTATTTCTGAGGCGTGGTATGAAGATCAAACGTTTTATAGATGCAGTCTTTTTCTGTGTACAGTCGTTCGGCTGTAACGCTGGCGGCCATCAACTCAATTTGTTCCGGAGAAAAGATACCGGACAGCTTTTTTTGAAGCTTTTGTGCTACAAAGTCTACAATCTTCTCCGGCTGCACGTCATTGCCGGTTATGGAAACAACCGCGCTGAAGTCTCCAGGAACGAGCACATATGCGCAGGTTTTCATGGAATTGATGAAGTAGGTACGCCACACGTTCAGGAATGCAAATCGCTCTGCTCTTACCTGAAATACATCGGCTTGCGCCGGTCGGATTCTGATATGCCAGAAAGTTTCTGATTCATAAGGTTTCATAATTCAGTTGGTTATGTTCTCTTTTTTAAAGGTAAGAGTAACATCTCCGCGTTTCCTTACAAATCTTTTTGTAAAACTTTCAGAAACCACATATGGGTTATTTAAAACGGGATTGAGGTTCGTATTCTGTAATAGAAGTCTCTGTTTCGCGCTGTACCGAAATCTTGTACCGGTTGTGCATAACCAACGCTATGGACCAACTGTAATCCCAAAACGTTAAGCTGATTTTTGATTTCAAAACCCGAACCGGCACGGCTTACGGTTTCTGTAACGAGAAACTCGCCTCTTATACGCACTAAACCAGCGTCGGTAAAGGCTGCTGCAGTGGTTCGTCCAAAACGGATGAGTCCCAGAATCTGGGTGTCCAGGCTTGGTAGTACCGGTACACGATACTCTGCGGTTCCAAAAAGCATCTGGTCGCCTGGCACATAATCACTGAAACCCCTCACGCGCTCAATATCGGTGTATAGCAAATCCATACCGGGAAAAATACTCCCGACCGAAACCTCATCATTACGGCTGAAGCCAATGTAATCCTGGCTAAAACTATCGCCGTACTGCATAATAGCCCTTCCGTACAGGAAAAAACGATGTTCCCAAAAAGATGGCAGCACAGAGTAGAAAACCAGGTCGGGTCTTACATAGCTGGTTTCTCCACCGAACAGTTCGGTCGCAAAACTTACTCTGGCCTCAACCCCCCAGCCCGATAGTGGATGAATCATGTTCCCCGTATCCGGTTTTCTGCTGGTAATTCGAATACCTGCGCGGAAATTGGTTTCCCATCCACTTTCCGGCTCACCAAGTCCGAAATCTTCGCCTTCCTCGTTGCCCTTCCAGAAGCGGGTGGCATCGGTGTAGTCGTGGCGAAGACGAGTGTACAGCGTGGTGCTTATGAAGGAGGAGTCGAACCAGTCTCTGGGTAAGGATGCAAGAAACAGACCGCCGGAGCTGGTTGTGGTTAGGAAGTCATCATTATAAAAACGCCCGAGAAAGCTGTTGCGATAGGCCGTAAAGTTGAGCGTAGGATATAGCTGCTGGTTTGTGTAGCTGATGAGCGCAAGGCTGTTTTCCGGCACAGAAGTAAAAGCAGCACCTGCGGCAACAGTAAAAGTGTGCTTGGAAAGCGGATCGGTGAGCATCGTGGCCGCACCTAAACCCCAGGTTTCGCTGTTGAGATAAAAGGGAAACGGGATCGTTGCAACGTACGATATATCTCTGAAGGATGAATGCGGGTAACGGTCAGTTATGAGCTCTGCATTCGGTTCTATATGTGACGGAATTGTGTTGGGCGGCTCCTGCGTCCTCCAGCGGCTGTAGGCTTCCGGTACGTTAATTTCCGGAGCGCCTGCCCGGCGGCTGGCATCAAGCTTGTAAATGCTCATTTCGCTTTTTGAGTCGGTACCGGATATAATAAGCCTGCCGTTCGGGGTTTCTGTAGAAGTGGTATCAGTCTTAATCCACTGCAGGGCGGAGGCTCCGGTAAAGAGTGATGTAACCCGCTC
>PWID01000172.1 GCA_003555145.1 Balneolia bacterium
CCCGTGTTTTTTACAAAACTATACCCTATTATACAGCGTCTTACACCTGTATAAGTCCGACAAGAATCACCTGATCTATCATCCCTCGTGCTGCTCAACAGACCCGTTACCGCCCTGATGCTCGTTTTGGCAACCTTCATCTTCGGATGGATTGCCTTGCAAAACCTCTCGGTTGACCTCCTTCCGGATGTCGATAACCCCAACCTGCTGGTTCAGACCGAGTGGTCGGGCGCCTCTGCGCGAGAGGTGGAAACCCGTATCAACGAGCCGCTCGAAGGAATTCTGAGCACCGTCCCCGGACTTTCCGGCATTCACAGTTTCGCCAGACAGGGTCAGAGCATCATCGCCCTTGAGTTTGGCTGGGGCGAAGACATGGACCTGGCTTTCTTAAACACCCGCGAAAAACTTGAGCAGGCCCGGTTTATGATGCCCAATCAGGCGGAGCGCTCTCAATTGGTCTACACCACTCCGGCCGATGAGCCCGTAGCCGTATTAAGCGTATCGCTGCCCGGTGTGGGCGAGCCCGATTTCGCCTCCCGTCTGCAGCTCAAGCGCTGGACCGAACAGGTGCTCAGCCGCCGCCTGGAGCAGATCGACGGGGTGGCACAGGCCGTTATGGTGGGCGCCGTACAGCCTGAGGTCCATATTTTCTACGATCCCGTGCTTGCCGACCGCTATGATATCGGGATTGCACAGCTTCAGCAGGTATTGCGGGATGCGAACCTGTTTTCGGCCTCCGGCGAGGTGCGCGACGGCTGGTACCGATATTCCATCAATATCGAAAGCCGTATTCGCTCCGTCGATGACATCATTAACATTCCGGTGCAGCGGACCAGCGGGGAGCGCATCATCCGTCTGGGCGACATTGCAAGGGTGGAGATGGCCGAGCAGGATCCGCAGTCGTTTGCCCTGCTCGACGGAACCACCGTGCTCACCGTTCTGGTCAAAAAAGACTATGGCACCAACACCGTAACCGTTTTTGAGCGCATGATGCCCGAGCTGGAAAGCCTTCGTTCGAGCTTCCCGGGCATACAGGTGGATGTGCTTCAGGAAAACGCCACCTTTATCAGCAACACCATCAGCAATCTGCTTCAGACCCTGCTGGCCGGGGCGCTGCTGGCGTTTCTGGTGCTCTTCCTGTTTTTGCGCGATCCGCGGCTTCCCTTCACCGTTTGTATAGCGATTCCCGTGAGCGTGTTCCTCACCTTTTTTGTGATGTACATGGCCGGCATTCAGCTGAATATCGTTTCCCTCAGCGGCCTCACCCTTGGAATCGGTCTGCTGGTGGATAACGCCATTGTGGTGCTGGAAAACATCAAAAGATACAGGGTGATGGGCCACGATGCTTTCGAGTCTGCCCGGCGCGGAACCCGGGAAATTGCCCTGGCCATCACGGCATCAACCTTAACCACTATTTCTGTATTTCTGCCGCTCATTCTGCTGGGCGGTTTTGAGGGCGCTTTTTTCCGCGATCAGGCCTTCACCCTTTCGATAAGCCTTCTGGCCTCGCTGCTTGTGGCCCTGGGCGTGCTGCCGGTTCTGGTTCTCAAATTTACGGGCAAGCGCAAGGAGGATGCGGAGGGCTCGTCGGCCTTCACCCGCGGATTCGACGGACTGCTGCAGCGCTACGAGCGCTCGCTGGAAACTAGTATGAGGCATCCCTGGCTGGTAACGGCCGGCGTGCTTGTGCTTATCGGCCTGGCCGTTCTTGCGTTTATGAGAGTGCCCAAATCGCTGTTGCCCGAGACCGAGGAGCGCGTTGTGAGTTATCAGGTGAGCTTGCCCGGTAACGCGGCCATACATACCGGCAGGCTGGCGGCGAGCGAGCTTACGCGCCACGTGCGCAGCGAGACCGGAGCATCCAACGTGCTGGTGATGGGCGGCTATACCGATCAGACCAATATCGCCCGGATTGCCAGCGAGGGCATGAACAAGTTTTATATTGAGGTGCCGGTCGAAAATCGTGAGATGGCGCAGCAGGTGCACGAGTCCATTCGCGGCTATCTGGGCGGACGGCCCGACTGGCTGGCGGAGCAGTTACCCGAGTTTACCATTTTCTCCACGCTTCTGGGCTCGGGCGGCGAGCCGGTGGTCTTTCAGTTTGTGGGCCGCGACCGGGATCTGAGTGAGGCCGCCTCGGTGCAGTTTGCCTCAGCGCTGAACGGCATCCGGAGCAGAAACGGCAATACCGGAGCCGGTAGCGGAGGGGGAGACGGAATTGGAAATGGCAATGGTGATAGCTTCAGCGAAGTCGATGGAACGCTGATATCACAACGGCTGGAGAAGCTGTATCCCGAGCTGGTTGATACCTGGCATATTCAGTTTCGCCCCGACCGCATGGTGCAGCTGGGCCTCACGGAAACGCAGGTCATCAGCTTTATGGAGTCCATGGCGCGCGGTAATGCGGTAACGGAATGGTCAAGCGAGGATGAGAATATACAATTGAGGCTGTTCAGCTCTCGTCCGCGGATTTTTGAGCCGGGTGAGGTGCGCATTCCCGCATCCGGGCGCTCGGTGCGACTGAGCGACATAGCCGAAATCAGGCGGGAGGCCGAGCCTCAGCAGCTCGAGAGGGTGGGTCAGACTCCGGTGCTTTCATTCGCCTCGGGCATGACGATGGGCGAGTGGTGGAGCAACAGCCGCGATATTCGTGCGGCCGCGGAAGCCTTCACCCGTGAAACCGGCATGCAATTGCGCATTACGGGAGCCGCGGTGGCCGTGGAGGGCATGCTTCGCGATATGGGCCGCCTGCTGCTCATCAGTTTGCTGCTGATCTACATCATTCTGGCCATTCAGTACGAAAATCTGAAGTATCCGTTCATCATCATATTCTCGGTACCGTTTGCGTGGATCGGCTCGTTTCTGCTGGTCTGGATCGCGGGAGGCAGCCTGAACATGCTGGCCTTTATGGGCATTTTGATCCTCACCGGTATTGCGGTGAACGACGCCATCCTGAAGGTCGACTTCATGCGTCGCTATCTGCTCGAAACCGGAAAATTGGATGATGCTATCCGCCTCGCTGGCCGCCACCGTTTCCGACCCGTAATGATGACCACCGTAACCACCATTCTCGGCCTCATGCCCATGCTCATCCCCATAGGCGACGGCTACGAATTCCGCCAAAGCCTCGCCCTCGCCCTAACCGGCGGGATGATTAC
>PWID01000243.1 GCA_003555145.1 Balneolia bacterium
CATGTCCCGTCGGGTCGGAAGTACGAAGCGGCTGACCACCCGCGAGAACGGCCTCGATATCCTCTCTTGAGTACAAAACACCATAGTTAAAGGGCGCCGGCGGGCTCTGCTCACCCGCCTGAGGCGTGAGCGTCTGATCCCAGATGTACGAAATGCGCGAACGGGTGCTGTCGGCCGGGTCGCGAAATTGCGGATGTCTGTAATCGATGCCGCTGTCGAAAATGCCTACAAAAACGCCATCACCCTGCAAAGACATTCCCTCCCACAAACCCTGGTGTACCATATCTGCTCCGGACTCTGCCCGTGCCCTGTTAAGAGTTGGTTCATACAGTCCGGCGGGCGAAATCCATTCAAACCGATCATCTTCCACAAGCTCCTGAAGCTCTTTAAAGGTTAGACGCACTGCATAAAGCTGATCTTTTGCCTGACTCCATAGACCATCAAAAATATTGTAGTTGACGTTATCGGTGAGTCTCACATACAGGTCAAAAGTGATGGGTTCCTGATCCTTGGCGGCCATCTGTTCCGTAATTATTTCCTGTGATGTGTTCAGGAGGCGCTGTACCAGCGGATGAAGCCTTTCGTCGGGTGAATGCAAGCGAGCACTTTCGCCTTCCGAACTCACGGGTACAGATCTCAGCCAGTCCAGACTAGTGGGGTTCGAAGGAACGGCAGAATTTTGTGCCCATACCGGAAATACGCCGGAAAAACTGGCGAATAACAGCAAAACAGCGAGTTGAAAGAATTTCTTCATTTTAAAAAGGCGATTCGGTTTTTTCGGTAAATAAACTGACGTTTGTCGCGTAAGTTCCGGGTCGTGCAGCTATGCCCTAAAACACGATTACAACTTCCGATTTGAGCTCAGTTTCTGTATCTTTTGAGCCTGTAAAATAGATATCGATACGAAACTATTAAATAGTGTTTTATGCCAACTGTATACCTTGATAACGCTGCAACAACTAAACTTGATTCCCGCGTTCTCGATACCATGCTGCCGTACCTGAGCGATCATTACGGCAACGCATCATCCATCCACAATCTGGGGCGGCAAACCAACGTAGCAGTAGAGGAAGCCCGCGAAAAAGTTGCTAAGGCAATTGGTGCCGAGGTTTCGGAAATCATTTTTACCAGTGGCGGTACAGAGAGCAACAATGCTGTTATTAAGGGTGCGATTAAGGCCAGCGGCAAAAAGCACGTTATTACCTCCAGGATTGAGCATCATGCGGTGCTTCATCCCATACAGTACGCCCGCAGTGAAGGCATAAAAGCCACCTACCTGGATGTTAAGCCCAAAGGATATGTAACGGCCGATCAGGTCGCAGATGCCATCACCGATGATACTGCTCTTGTTAGCCTGATGCACGTGAATAACGAGATTGGCGCCATTAATCCGATCGAGGAAATCGCAGAGGTGTGTAAAGCCAAAGGCGTGCTTTTCCACTCCGATACGGTACAGAGTATTGGCAAACTACCTGTGGATGTAAGTAAAATGCCCATCGATTTTCTGAGTCTTTCGGCACACAAAATCCACGGCCCCAAAGGAGTTGGCGTGATGTATGTTCGGGGCGGAACCCGCTGGAAATCATGGATGGAAGGCGGATCTCAGGAGCGCCGCCGCCGGGGCGGAACCCTCAACGTGCCCGGAATTATTGGTTTGGGTAAAGCGATTGAGATTGCGACCCAAGAGCGGGAAGAAAACGTGGCACATGTTTCAAAACTCAGCCAGAAACTGGTGGGCGGACTGAAAGAAAACTTCCCTCATCTGATTGATTTTAACGGATGTCCCGACAAAGGCGTGCCTCATATCGTAAACTGCTCGTTTCCGCTGGGAGAAGAAGAATCTCTGGACGGAGAAATGCTGCTTCTGAACCTGGATATAGACGGTATTTGCGTTTCTAACGGTTCGGCCTGTACTTCGGGAGCCATAGAGCCATCTCACGTGCTTATGGCACTGGGAATGGTTACACCAACGGCAAAATCATCGATTCGTTTCAGCCTGAGCAAGTACAATACTATGGAAGAAATGGACTATGTGCTCGAAAAAGTGCCGGCCATCATCAACCGAATGCTGAAGAAAGTAAAGAGCTAAACCAAAGAACGATTCCGGTTTTTATATGATTACAGCTCGCACGTCTGTTTTTATCAACTTATTTCTGATTATGTCTTTTTTCTCAGCTCCGCAGATTCCGGGTGCGGCCTCGGATAACCCGCTCGAACAATGCCCTGATACGCCCAACTGCGAACGCAGCTCACAGGAGTTCAAAACAACTCCCGGCCAAACGCTCGAAGCCGTTTTAAGCGTGCTCGATAATATGAATGCGGAAAGCGTAGAGAAAACCGGCGACTTCGACATACACGCTGTTTTCAGAATACGCGTTTTTGGTTTTCGGGATGATGTGCATCTTGCCCTCAGGCCACACGGAGAAGACGGCACTATGGTGCACATTCGCAGCGCCAGCCGTACGGGGCACAGCGATCTGGGCGTAAACGGGCGCAGAGTAAACCGCTTCTACCGACTGCTGGCCGATGAGCTACGCTAAGCCTTACAATCCTTCAACCTTAAAAACGGACCGGAAAGCACCGGCATGAATACATTTCTAAACAGCCCGAAATCCCTGTGGAAGGGAATTTTAGTTCTTCAGCTTATCATCATCGTAACCTATGTGCTGTTCTGGCAGTTTTCCTTGGTCAATCCTGTGCTTTTTTGGGGCCCTACATGGTTTGCCATGGCGTTTACCGTAGAGTTCATTTATCTGCTAAGTCAGAAATTAAATCAGCCTGAAAAAATCCGCACCTTCGGTTCAGGATGGTTTGTGTGGATTTTAATTTTGATTGTTAATATCGGTATCGCCCTTTTCTTCTTTAACGCATTCTGGTTTGCCGCGGTTTATGCCCTTGTACCCCTCACGGCAGGGTATCTTATCTATACTTACAAAAAAGTATTTTGGTGAGCGAATCTAAAGTTTCGCGCTTGTAAAACGTCGTTTTGAGACAAGAGAGCCTCACCTAACGTATCCAGCTTAAGTATTTATTTTATAATAACTTCAGATAAAAAAGATTGCCCTTTCTTTTTGATTATCATGATGCATTAATGTAGCTTGGAATAACATTAAGACTATTTACTTATTCCAGGGA
>PWID01000077.1 GCA_003555145.1 Balneolia bacterium
AAATTAAGCAATGATTTTAGGATTCAACTCGGGGACTCGAATTTGAGAGACCTTCGACCTTGGACTTTCGACCTTCGACTAATTTGTCCAGCGAATTAACGCGGATTAAAAGGATTAATACCGGGCAGATCAGGCGTTCATTGGTTTAGGACGCAGAGCCTGCCTGTCTTCGCCGCGGCAGACAGGTTGCGCAGAGTACACGCAGAGTGGCGCAGTTATTTACCAGACAGATACGGCCACCATCCTGGAATTTTACTTACCCGCCGCGCCCCTTCGACTCCGCTCAGGGGGCGGCTAAGGAGCTTGAACTCCATACTTCGCTGGTTGAGCGGAGTCGAAACCAGCGAAGTCGAATTGCGCCTGTAATAACCCATCAAATTCGCGTAAATTCACTGAAATTTCGACTAATTCACAATTCAAAATTCAAAATTCACAATTGGGAGCTTCGCGACCCGGTAGCCTTACTAATCCGATTCTGCAAAGCTTCAACAGGCTGATTTTCTTTAATGAGCTCATCATTAAAAGGCTCGATATAGATGCGCTTAACTTTGTCGAAGTCAGCCTTGCGGAAGCAATCATACAGCTGATGAGCCAGCCGGCGATAATCACTGTTGAAATGCATCACCTTAAGTCCCTTGTGAGGCTGATTTACGGGGTTATCCATGCTGTGGAGAACAATAAGGGAACCGCTGTTATCAGAACTTGCATTTAGCAGGGTGATGTGCTCTGTGCTTAGCCATTCAACCTTTGCCTTGGGTGCATAATGAGTGTATTTCATGCCGGGGCTTTTGGGCCCGCTGCTGTCTGAAGCCGAATAAGTGGCCATTTCCGGATGGAAGCCGCAGGCCTCTTCGATCTGTTTCGCGGTGATGTAACCGGGTCTTAGAATCACCGGCGGATTCACGCTCATATCGATCACGGTTGACTCCAGGCCGAGGTCACATTCTCCGCCGTCGATCAGGGGCAGGGAGTTGCCGTAATCGCTTCGTATGTGTTCCGCGCGGGTAGGGCTCGGTCTGCCGGATTTGTTCGCGCTCGGGGCCACCAGCGGACCGGCCAGCTCAATAAGCTGAAGCGCTATCGGATGATCGGGCATGCGAAGCGCCACGGTATCGAGTCCGGCGGTAACGGCATCCAGAACGCCCGGCTTTTTGGGAAAAACAAGGGTGAGGGGACCGGGCCAGAATTTTTGCATAAGCGTGCGGGCACGGCCGGAAACCTGATCAGTGAACTGCTTCACCATATCAATCGAGCTTATGTGTACGATTAGCGGGTTATCGCCGGGACGCCCCTTGGTTTTGAAAATTTGCTGTACGGCTTTAGGGTTCCAGGCCGAAGCGCCTAGTCCGTAAACGGTTTCGGTAGGGAAAACCACAAGGTTTCCCTGTTTCAAAAGTTCTGCGTAAGATTCTATTGGAGCCGGACTACTCATAGCGATGGATGTAGTAACTTATTGCAAGGTGTTAAAAAGCTAATATAGTCAGCTGTGGTTAATCGTCAAGCAACTGAAAAGACCATCTCACAGTTTAGAATGAATTTATGATGTCAGCATTTCATGCAGGCTATTCAGCTAATGAACTGTGGCGCTTTTAATTATGTTGATTATACTATAACAAAGCTACAGATATAAATGCCTGAAACATACAGGCAGATAAATTATTAATAATATAAAGGAGGGCTCAGAATGAGACTTGAAGAAATTAGAAGAGAACTCGAAGACCTTATTTCAGAACGCGGACTCGGTGCCGATCAACTGGCTAAAGTAGAACGCATGCAAAGAGACATCAATATTGCGCTGTTTCTAGCCGGAACGGCAACCGTTATAGGCATCATGGCCTACACGATTTCCAAAATCAGAGAAGAGAAGTAGAAGTAGAAGAGATTTTCTCCGTACAGAAAAGGCGTCGTATTTATCAATACGGCGCTTTTTTTGTTTATATAAATTATATGTCGGGAACCATTTTCAGCTTTGAATGTTAGGAAAGCTACAAATTTCGATTAACCCTCTGTAAACGAACGTATTACAGCCACCATAATATTCTGATGTCTAAGCTCTCATCCAGCGAAAAATTTTTTGATTTGTCTGATTACGGCCGCCCGGTTGCCGTATCGGTTGTAAAGCGCCTGTCCGATACAGGAATAACTCCTGTACAAATAACCCTCATTTTCGGACTATGTGGCCTTTTTGCCGTGTATTTAATTCTTAACGGGTTCTATATAACCGCAGGGATTTTCCTGATACTGAAATCCATTATTGATGCCATGGACGGAGAGCTTGCGCGGGTTCGAAAGACGCCATCCTTTACGGGGCGTTATCTGGATTCGGTGTTCGATATCATCCTGAACTTTATGTTTGTGATGGCCGTCTGGTCGGTAACCGGGCAAAGTATTTGGATGGCATTAGCTGCATTTTTCAGCATTCAGCTGCAGGGTACGTTCTACAATTATTATTATGTGATTAAGCGTCACTTTTCGGCCGGCGGTGACCGCACAAGCAGTATTTTTGAACTAGATACTCCTACGGCCTATCCGAATGAGAGTCAGCGCTCGGTGAACGTGTTGTTCCTTCTCTACACTATTTTCTACAGCCTGTTCGACAAAATCGTCTACTCGCTTGATCGCAAAGCATCAACGGTAATACATTTCCCCCGCTGGTTTATGACGCTCTGCTCGCTCTATGGTCTGGGTTTTCAGCTGCTCGTTTTTGCCCTGCTGCTGGCAACGGGGAATATTGACATACTGCTGCCGTTTTTTGTGGTGTACTCAATTTTTATACCGTTTTTGCTGATTATAAGAAAGGTATTTTTGACGGAAAGGAATTTGCCAGGATAACAGTATAACAGTATGTCAGGGCTACAGTATGTCAGAATTCATTGTTCATTATTCATTTTACAGTGACAGAGGAATTAATAATAAGCAATGATTTTTGGATTCAACTTCGGAAATCGAATTTGAGAAACCTTAGACATTAGACCTTGGACTTTCGACTTTCGACCTTCGACAGAATGAATTAGCAATAAACAATACAATGGTTGTCCAGCCCCAAGGGGACGCGAGCATGGGCATGGGGCAGCGTCCCATGAAAGAGAGTGTCAATCCAATTTAAGCTACAACGGAGCGAAAGTTACGGCTACG
>PWID01000137.1 GCA_003555145.1 Balneolia bacterium
AAACGGGACTTGCTCGATTTGTACCGTGAACTGTATCGCCATACGGTTTCATCCCTGAAACATCCCGCTGGAATTCCAGTAAAACAAATCCTGAAGTGCAGAGATGGAAATATGTTTTATCCGTATGATGGTTCTGTACCACCAAAGAGTGCCGTGCTGATTCCGGTCACTACGGTGTCGGAGTTTATGCAAATGATGCTCGACACAGGATGGGTAAAGGCTTCACGTTTTGGAAATACGATGGATCAGCTTTGCCGTTCAGAGTTGTTCAGGGTGATGAATAAACCTGTGAGTCACATCACCATTAATACACAGCTGAATGCTAACAATATCACAAGATTTGCGTTAAAGCTGAAAAGCGCATCAGAAAAGCTTCGGAACGCTTTGAAAAAAGATCACGCATCATTTGAAGCTGACTTCAAAGCCGTACAGCAGGAATTTATGACATCACAAAAACTATGAGCGAAGAAAACCAAAATAAGCCGCCGGAACAGGAAGTGAGCTTTCACAGCCTGTTCCGGAATCATATTGAGCGACGTTTCGGGGATGATGAACAGGTTGATAAAACGCCCAAACCAGATCCGGAAAAACAGGTAGCAGGATTTGGGCTTCGTTTGCTTAAAATAATACCATGGCTGCTGGCAGTTCTGTTTTCATTTTCATTCTGGTGGGATTTCGACACGCATACGATTCATATGTTTGGTGTGGTGTTGCCTCTGGAAGGCCTGCTGAGAATCCTGTCCGTAAGCGGCTTGATTGGATTCTTTACGAACTGGATTGCGATATCAATGCTTTTTTATCCGCGAAAAAAGCGCCCACTTTTAGGTCAGGGTTTAATTCCGGCTCAAAAAAACAGAATTGCGCTCCGATTAGCTGCTGCAGTAGAGCGTGAGCTGATTAATCCGGAACTCATAAAAAAAGAATTCATCGACAATGGACTTTTGCAAAAGTACACCGATATCCTGATATGGGATATTAAGGCTCTTACTTCTGATGAAGCTTTTCGAAACGACATTAATGTTTTGTTTGAACAGTATATACGACAAGCACTTACCGATCCACAGGTTAAGGGGAATCTGGTTCGCAAAGCGGAAGAGGTTATTATGCAGAGCCTGGAAAAAAGCCCTGTAGAGCGTTCGGCTCTCAAGCTTTATCTGATGATGAAAGGTAAGACATTAACAAACATGCTGGATGAATCCCTTGCGACTCTCCCCGGCCGGCTTTCAAATGCAGCGGAGCCAATAAACACATTGATCGACAGCATACCGGCACGAATGCGGAAAGACCGCTCCCGGCTGGAGCAGTTGTTTGTTACCGTGCTAAGCCGGATAATTGACCAGATAGACATTCGCAAAATTATTGAAGAGAACATCAACCGTTACGATGAAGAAAAGCTGGAGCGAATCATTAAAGGTTCAACTGATACGCATTTAAACTACATCAAATATCTGGGTGCTGTAATCGGTACGGTTGGCGGACTGGTAATCTGGAATCCGCTGGTGAGTATCTCTTTTCTTGTTCTGCTGGCTTTAGTGGTATGGGTTACAGACCGGCTGCTTCATGTTTCTGCAGACTGAGTCTTACAAATTCGCGGTTATACCCACATGGATTTTCCCATTTGAAAAGTCATCATCCCGGGAAAGCGCGTACGTGAATTGCATAATACCTAGCGGCGTGGCATAAGACAAACCCAGACCATAAGAATAAAGCAGCTCCGACTGGGTTCCAATGTTTAATCCTCGCTCAAAGATAAGCTCCGGTCGTTCGTAATAGCCCACTGCCCCGAATACGAAGGCGTAGGAGAGGCGATCGAGCAGATACCTGTACTCTGTATCGCCCCAAACCATTCGTGCCGATTGAAACTGATCTTCCCGGTATCCCCTGAAGCTTCTCGCACCTCCAAACCGGTTGAAATCACTTTCGGTATACTCCGGAGAGATCATGATATAGCCATTAACTGATGGCGAAACTACCTGTCTGCTAAAAGGGCTTATAAACGCCCGTGCCGTGAGCTCAATCTCCTGCTGACTCCATCGGTTACGGTCTGTATAATTAGCTATACGAGGGTCTCCTATTCGTTTGAATCCGGTTTCGGCCAGCATTCTGAACATAAATCCCCTTGAGGGATTCAGCAGACGGTCAGTTTCTCTGAACTCGATTCCCAGCCCTGTAAAGAAGCTGTTGGCATCAAAAACACGCTGAAACTCAGCAGGTACAGTTCCTGAAGCCGAAACCTCCTGCCGCAGGGTTCCGATCAGATTTGTGCTGCTGCTTAGCCGGTAGCGACCATTCAAACGGATATTCCGAATCTGGTACAAGGTATCCTGCTGCTCAAAGCTGAACCGCATTCCGGCTCCGAAGGGTGTGGATCCGATATAAATGGATTCGTAACCGGCATCCAGCTTCGTAACAAACTGACTCAGCCTTTCGAACGAAACATCCAGCCTGCTTCCCTGGAAAAACACATTTCTAAGAATCAGATCGCCAGAACCAATAAAGTTACTGCTGCCGTCAGGTTCAGGTACGTAGCCAAAAAGCAGGTCAAATGAGTTTGTTCTCCTTTCCTCAAGGTCGTAGAGAAGGCTGAACTCATCACCTGCTTTAATGATGGATATGTCGTTTACAGACTGGAAAAGTCCGGTATTCTCAATATTTAGCCGTGCGTTTCTCAGCTTTTGCAGAGTTATGACATCTCCTGCCCGTACCCCGCTTATGCGCCTGAGAAACTCCGGATCGTTTCGCTCAAGACCCGGGAAAAGCTGTTCAGATACAATCACTCTCTCTCCGGGATTGATGCTGATATTCAGCTCGGTGGTGCAGGATTCAAAGTCCGGATTCAGGCTGGGTTTCGCACTGGCAAATAAATATCCTTCACGCTCCCAGAACCGTATAAATTCACGAATTCCCCGTTCCGCCTCCTGCTGATTATAAATGACTCCGGTTCTCAAATTTCTGCCCTGCTCAAGCCGGAACTCTTCCGTAAGCGATTCAAGATCTTCCTGTAGCTGTGGATCAGATTCAACGGTAACGCTAAACGCACTGATCGAAAAACGACAGCCGCGGTTTGCATACAGGGTGATGCGTTCCCTGCCCCTA
>PWID01000131.1 GCA_003555145.1 Balneolia bacterium
ACGTATGAACTTCCGATGGCGGAAGTCGTATTTGACTTTTATGACAAGCTGAAGAGTGCAACAAGAGGATATGCCTCGCTTGATTACGAATTTATTGGTCAGCGTCAGGGGCATATGGTTAAACTGGATATTCTGCTCAACGCAGAGCCGGTGGATGCGCTTTCGAGCATCGTACACCGCGATAAAGCCTACGAGTGGGGCAAGAAACTTTGCGCTAAACTCAAGGAGCTTATTCCGCGGCAGATGTATGAGGTTGCCATTCAGGCGGCTATTGGAAATAAAGTTATTTCGCGCGACACAATACGGGCCCTGCGTAAAGACGTTACTGCTAAGTGTTACGGTGGTGATATTTCCCGTAAGCGCAAACTGCTTGAGAAACAAAAAGAAGGTAAGAAGCGTATGAAGCAGGTAGGTTCTGTGGAAATTCCGCAGGAAGCTTTCCTTGCAGTTCTTTCGATGAACGACGACTAAGGCCTGAACTGAAGCACATTTCTTACCACTACATCCTTCAAATTATAAATCGACGAACTGAATGTACTTGATTAGAATACCGGTCATTATCGCATTTTTTGCGGGTCTCTGGCTACTATGCGCCGAACCTGCCAATGCACAGACCAATGCGTTTTCGGAATCGGATATTGTAAAAATTGAGAGCGTGAGCGCGGCTGAGTTTCAGCGCCGTTTCCGCAACACCCGCTGGACAGGTCAGGGTATGCAGGGCATCACCGATATAGACCGTATTCCTTCTATGGAGCTCCGCGCCCGGTTTCAGACCGTATTCGGCGATCCAACCCGTGTCTTGGATGATCTGGTGTTTCAATCGAACTTTCGCATGGCCGAAGCCATACAGTACGAGTACTGGTTCATCATAAATGATACCTATCCGCTGATGATTCTGGATATCGACGGCCCGTTCGCACGCGGTCTGGTTTATGCCGTTTCGGTTAGCTTCATTGATTTGATGCCGCAAATTAAGCGTGCACTATCAGCCAAGCTGATGGAACCCACCCAGCTGGATGAATACAGCGATATATTTTACTCACCGGAGCGTCAGGCATGGTTCCGGATCAGTTACCAGGACGGCGAATTTGGCTATACGGAGGTTCCCAGACCGGAGCGATTCCGTCGCGTGAATCTGAACTGATGATGCATTTCCAAACTCTGAACCTTTCCTATTTCGTTTAAACAGACACTACATTGGCAGATAAAAAGAAGGTATCAGGCCGCGAGGAGCGGGCCAAAAGAAAAAATCAGGACACCAATCAGAAAGCCAAAAACTGGGCTCGTGAGTGGGGCGATGCGCTGCTTTGGGCCCTGGTCGCCGCTGTAATAATTCGTGCCTTCTTTTTCGGGGCTTACCGCATTCCAACGCCATCGATGGAAAAAAGCCTTATGACCGGCGATTTTCTCCTGGTATCCAAGATGCACTACGGTGCGCGTACACCACAGTCGGTTGGCATACCGTTTACAGGAATTCATTTTCCTAACCTTAGGCTGCCATCGACCAATTTGCCGGGCTTTTCCAATTTGGAGCGAAACGATATAGTAGTGTTCAACTATCCGATCGATGATGGCATCCCATCCCAAAAGACCAACTATATAAAGCGCGCAGTAGGCATTCCCGGTGATGCGCTTTACGTAACAGACAAGGTCTTGTTTGTTAATGGTGAAGAAGCCGAAACATTTGATACCTACCAGTACCTGTATGAAATTCAGCCTCTTGAGGGTATAAGGGTAAGCACGGAAAGACTGCGCTCGGCCGGGGCTACGGTGCTTGGAACGCGGGGACAGCAGGGTAGCCGTATTTATGCTCATATGTCGGAAGAAGTTGCCGCCGAGGTGGAATCATGGGGCGGCGTTTCTGAGGTGAACCTGCACGTCAATACAAACCTTTCGACAAACTCAAACTTCCGTTTTGCGCAGGGTTTGGGCGGCTCAAACAGCGATCAGATGCCGGAGATTGTTGTTCCTTATAAGGGTCAGGAGGTGGAATTATCGGCCTCGAACATCAATTTGTATTATGATTTGATTACCCGCTATGAGGACAATCATCTCGAAGTTCGTAACAACCGTATTTTGATAAACGGGGTGGAGCGCGACCGCTATACCATACAGCGCGACTATTATTTTATGATGGGAGACAACCGCGACAACAGCGAAGACAGCCGCGCCTGGGGCTTCGTACCCGACGATCACATTGTAGGCAAGGCCTGGGTTATATACTTCTCCGTAGACGGCGCCGCCCCGAGATTCGAGCGAATTCTGAAGTCGATACACTAAAACAGTATGTCAGGGCTACAGGGGGACAGTGCTAACAGTTTGTCAGGAGTGAACAGTTAGCAGTAATCAGTAAACAGTTTTTCATTATTCATTTTACAGCGACAGCAACAGGCTGGAATGAATAATTAGCAATAATCAATAAACAATGGTTGTCCAGCCCCAAAGGGGCGCGAGCATCAGCATGGGGCAACGCCCCATGATAGAGCCCCATCCAATCAAAGCTCCAACGGAGCGAAAGCGTGGTGATTTGACCTCTAAGCCTGCGGGTAGATCAATACCTGAGTATTTCATTATTCATTATTCATTTTACAGTGACAGGTGAATTAACAATAAGGAATTAGCAATAAACAATTGCTGGTTCAGGTATCAGGTATCAGGTATCAGGTATCAGGTAGGAACTTTCTGGATTTTGCGTTAAACGGTGCCATAATCTGAGTTAATTTGAGTCTTCTATGTTAGTTCAAAGGTTATGAAACAGAAATCAGTTCTGGCTTCTTTAGGTTGGGAATTTGTGTCTTTTAGCTATCAAAGATCTTGATCGCTCCGGCTCTGGAAGAGCCGTATGTGCGTAGCCCCGTGCGTTAGCTCGGGGTTAGTGCGGCCCGATATCTCCGCCCTGAAGGGGCGGCACAATCTCAGGGGTACAGTGCCAACAGTTTGGCATTCATTATTCATTATTCATTTTACAGTGACAGATGAATTAGCACTGTGTGAATTAGCAATAGGGAATTAACAATAAACAATTGCTGGTTCAGGTATCAGGTATCAGGTATCAGGTATCAGGTAGGAACTTTCTGGATTTTGC
>PWID01000069.1 GCA_003555145.1 Balneolia bacterium
CATCACATTGCGTACCTACGGCACGCGTTATTTGGTGGGGTCGCTGGTTTCTACCCATATGTAGTCCCTACGGGACATTTTTGGTTCGTGGGTTGAGGTTTATGAAAATATTGAGGCCCGGTACCGTCAGTACAATTTTGCTGATTGATTAAAATGTCATTTAATATTGAGTCACCGTCCCGTTAGGGACGAAATATGGGTAGAATATTAGAACCCTACCCATTTCCCTGTGCCGTAGGTACAGCATATGATTTAGATGGCTTCCTCGAATCCTGAAACAACCATCACATTGCGTACCTACGGCACGCGTTATTTGGTGGGGTCGCTGGTTTCTACCCATATGTAGTCCCTACGGGACATTTTAGGTTCTTGGATTGATCTTTTAGAAAATATTGATGCCAGGTACCGTCAAGAGGATTTTGGCTCATTTATGAAAATGTCATTTAATATTGAGTCACTGTCCCCGTCAGGGACAAAATATGGGTAGAAAATTGGAATCCTCCCCATTTTCCTGTGCCGTAGGTACAGCATATGATTTAGATGGCTTCCTCGAATCCTGAAACAACTATAACATTGCGTACCTACGGCACGCGTTATGAGTTGGGGCCGCTCGTTTCTACCCATATGCAGTCCCTACGGGACAAATCCTGTTCGTTGATTGAGGTTTTTCATGATATTGAAACTCCGTATCTGCGGGAACAAAATTTCGATTAATGATGGAGATATTCTGAGAATATCGAACCTCGAATCTTTTGGGAAAAACATGCTCGTTAATTATTATTTTAATTAACGTTAAGTTACTGTCCCGTTAGGGACAAAATATGGGTAGAAAATTGGAATCCTCCCCATTTTCCTGTGCCGTAGGTACAGCATATGTATGGATGCGAGAATCAATATGGAAATCACCAAAAATCATATTTAGCACTACATAGCTGGTGCTGATTTTAGTTTAAATGGAGATATAAAATGGCTAATACATACACCCAAATTCATATCCATTCAATATTTGCCGTTCAAAATCGGCAAAGCCTTATTCAGCCATCATGGGAAACCGAATTGTACAAATACGTTTCAGGAATTGTACGCAACCAAGGGCATAAAGTATTGCAAATAAACGGTATGTCTGATCATATACACCTTTTGATTGGTATGAGACCTGTTCAATCTGTGTCTGCACTAACGCAACAAATAAAGCAAGATTCTTCAAAATGGATCAATAACAAAAGGTTAATTCCTGGAGAGTTTTCATGGCAGGATGGCTATGGTGCTTTTTCGCATTCAAAATCACAGGTTAAAACAGTAATTTCTTACATCCGAAATCAAAAAAAGCATCACAAAAAGAAAACCTTTCTGGAAGAATACCTCGAGTTTTTAGAAAAATGGGAAGTGGATTATGACGAGCGTTATATCTTCAAACCTATCGAATAATCATATCGCGTGTCTACCCACCGGCTGATACAACACCTGATTCAGATGGCTACATCCACCTCTGAAACAACCATCACATTGCGTACCTACGGCACGCGTTATTTGGTGGGGTCGCTGGTTTCTACCCATATGTAGTCCCTACGGGACATTTTTGGTTCGTGGATTGAGGTTTATGAAAATATTGAGGCCCGGTACCGTCAGTACAATTTTGCTCCTAGTTTAAAATTTCACTTAATAATGTGACAGCGTCCCGTTAGGGACGAAATATGGGTAGAAATGGAAATACACCCCCGTTTTTCTGTGCCGTAGGTACAGCATATATATGGTATATGAGAACCAAAACTGGAATCATCAAAAAATCACATTTGGTACTACCCACCATTACTACAAAACATTGTTCCGAACTTAGGCCTCAGCCGGCATTATTGAGAACCTTTTCACCTAAAATAAATCCGTTCTAAAGCGGGTTCTGCGTAATTTACATATTCATTATATGAGAGCTTCCGGATTGATATCGCCGGATAATTAACCAAACCCGCGCGAGGAATTAGCGGTATGCCGAAAGGTGATAGCAAAAATGATGAGCAGCATAATCCCCAACGAGCAGCAAACAGGCGGCGTCTGGACCTGATTTCTGCGGCCGGGCTTATTATTCTGGTATTGATCTCTGCAGTCTGGGTTGGAAAAATGACGGCAACAGGTGCTATCACAACCTGGTTGGTCTTTGTTGCAGCCACCATAACGGCCCTTACAACAGGATTTGGAGCGCTCCCTTTTTTGTTTACAAAGGACATTAGCAAAAGCTGGCTGGGGTATGGGAACGCATTAGCTGCCGGCCTGATGCTTGGCGCCAGTATTGGTTTGTTGTGGGAAGGCACAGAAATTGATGGCGTAAGCATGCCCGCGCTTCGAACCGCCATCGGAGCGTTGATCGGCGGTGTGCTGGTTTACTACATTCATGGAGCGCTTGAGAAGCGCAAGGAAAACTTTTCAATTGGTCAGATTCACGGTGCCAATGCCGTTAAAATGCTTATGATCGTAGGTATTATGACCGCTCACTCTTTTGCTGAGGGAATAGGCGTTGGGGTTTCCTACGGAGAAAGCAGCACCTTCGGCGTTTTCATAACTATAGCCATTGCCATTCATAACATCCCGGAAGGTCTGGCTATCAGCCTGATTCTCATACCGCGTGGAAGCAGCGTGAGGGCGGCGGCCGGGTGGAGCATCTTCAGCAGTTTGCCACAGCCGCTGATGGCCGTGCCGGCATTCTGGTTCGTGCTGGCATTTAAGCCGTTCCTGCCCTTTGGCCTCGGTCTCGCCGCCGGTGCTATGCTTTGGATGGTAGCCAAAGAGCTCCTTCCGGAAGCCAAAGCTGAGCTCAGTAACGGGAAAGTCTACTCCCTTGTCACTATCACCGCCCTTGCTATGATTGCCTTCCAGCTGGTAATCCACTAAAAATTGTGAATGGTGAATTTTGAATTGTGAATTACAGGACAGAGCAATTCGAAGAGTTTATTGGTCGAATAAATTTTTGAGCAGGAGAGGACGCAAAGGTGCACAAATTATAACCTGTCTGCTGAAGCGAAGCCAGGCAGGCGCAGATTCCCGCAAAGTGTGAAACCCCAAACCCCAAAC
>PWID01000020.1 GCA_003555145.1 Balneolia bacterium
ACCATCTTTTACCTTTTGTGCGGACAAAAGGTAACCAAAAACCGCTGGGCTGGAATAAAAATTGGCTAAACCGTACTGCGTTCCGCTAAAAGAAACCAAAGCTCCCCAACTCTCAGAATAATCTTAGATGCTACTCAGCGGTGTGGTTTCTTTTTTAACGCTCCACTCCGCTTCGGTTCTTAACGCCATTTTTTTCCTAAGGCCCGATTTATTGAGAGCATATTTTATCTTTTGTGATTTTTGGTGCTTTCTTTTTTTGTGTTTCATTTAACCGATTCGTTCCAATCCGAAACCATGTTAACCGAGCAGCCTCAATTCAGAGTTGTGCGTTTTTCAACCATCCCTGTAGAGACGCAATGCATTGCGTCTCTACGGTGGGCGTAAAAAACTCACCCCCCCCTAAAAACACAAACAGCTCCGAACCTAAGGTCCGGAGCTGTTTTATTTTTCTAACAGGATGATGCGCTCCGTTACGGATTCGCGCCCATCAGGAATTTGAAGAAGTCGCTGTCGGTAGACAGGATGATGGTCGTTTTATCGTCCATGGTCTTCTCGAAAGCTTCCATAGTGCGGATGAACTCGTAGAGCTCGCGCGTCTGGTTGTTTCTGTTGTAAGCTTCCGCATAAATACGGGTGGCTTCCGCATCGGCGCGACCGCGGATTTCCTGTGCCTCACGGCGGGCTTCGGAACGAATCTGAGCCAGATCACGGTCTTTTTCACCTACGATGGCGCGGGCTTCACCCTCACCCTCGGAGCGAAACTGATCGGCAATACGATTACGCTCGGAAATCATTCTTTCGAATACGGTCTGCTGAACCTCATCGGAGTAATTAACCCGCTTGAAGCGGAAATCGAGTATGCGGATTCCAAGATCGCTTACGCGTTCGTTGGCACGTTCCAGCACAAGAGCTTCAATGGCGTCACGGCCTACGGTTATTTCCTCCAGAACCTCAATTTCACCAAGATAATCGTCGGTTACTTCGGGCTCACGGTTTGTTGAGCGAACCAGTTCGAGGAGTTCGTTGCTGGCAACCGCATTACGTGTTTCACCGTCCAGAATATCGTCGAGTCGGGACTGGGCGTTACTTTCATCGCGCAGTCTCAGGAAGAACTGAAGCGGATCGGTGATCTGCCAGCGCGCAAATGTGTCAACGAAAATCAGAGTCTGATCCAGGTTGATAATCTGGTTGGCATCGCCATCCCACTCAAGAAAGCGGCGGTCGAAATACTGCACTTTCTGAACGAATGGGAGCTTAAACTTGAGGCCAGGATCAGAAACAGGGTCGCCAATCGGGCGGCCAAACTGAGTTACGATGGCCTGGTTGCGCTCATCCACGATGAAAGTTGAATTCCATGCGAGAATGAACATTACGACGGCTACAATAATGAATATGGTATTTTTCATCAGTTTGCCCTCCGTGCCTGATCGATGTTCAGAAGAGGCAGCACGTTGTTGCCTTTTTCGTCTACGATTACTTTGTTACCGAGCTTAGGCAGCACGGTTTCCATGGTTTCCAGGTAAATACGCTGCTTGGTAACTTCAGGTGCGGCAACATACTCGGAGAAAATAGAGTTGAAGCGGTTTGCTTCACCAAGGGCATCGTTCACCCTGTTAAAAGCATACCCTTCGGCAACCTGGACCATCTGGCGGGCTTCACCACGGGCGCGGGGCACCTCACGGTTGTACTCCGACTCGGCCTGGTTAATGAGCGTCTCGCGCTGCTGTTCGGCCTGGTTTACCGCGTTGAAGGAAGCCTTAACAGCATCCGGCGGATTCACATCCTGCAGCACGATCTGATCGATTCGGATTCCGTTCTCGTAATCATCGCACATTTGCTGGAGCAGCTCTTCAGCGCGCGTGGCCACGTCCTGGCGCCTGACGGTAAGGACTTCGCTCACGGTACGGTCACCTACAATTTTACGAACAACAGATTCCGACATTACACGAAGCGTTTCATCGGCATTCCGAACGCGGAACAGAAAGTTGTACGAATTCTCAATCCGGTACTGCACAACCCACTCTACGTCGGCGATGTTAAGGTCGCCGGTTAGCATCAACGATTCATCGATGTAAGGCGACTTGCTGTACGTTGTTCTCTGGCCTGATTCTACGGTGCGAAATCCAAACTCCATTTTAAGCTGGCGCTGAACAGGAATTTTAGAAAGTTCTTCGACACCAAACGGGATAATGAAATTCAGACCGGGCTGTACGACGCGGTTAAACTCACCCAGCCTCAGTACAACACCCTCTTCTTCGGGAGCTATTGTGTGGATCGACGTCCACAACGCAAAGATTGCAAAAACCCCCACGATTATTTTCAGGAGATGCTGCCGGATGAGTTGAACCTCAGGTGGCATTTGGGGCATCTCAAAGTTTTGGTTTGCCATATACTTATTTTTATGTGCTTTTAAATGATTAGCATCAGGATTTAAAACAAATCTGAGTGCTGGCTGTTTCAGAACATCCTTTTCAGGCACTTCTAAAATTTGAGCCCCTTTCGGGCTGATGTCCAAGATACGTATGTTAGCCCAAATTGTTAGGGACTTTCGGGCTATTCAGGGGATATTATCCCAAGACCATGTGTTGCCGTTTTTAAAAGTATGGTTACCTTCACGTAATGTTCCGGAAATGCTTGGTGCGTTGCTGAATGAGCCTTCACCCGAGCCCATAGATTATCCGGATATCGTGCCGGATGTGGTCGAACACATCTTAGACATCATCCCTAAAAAGAGAATATACGCGGCGGTATAGGCGATTCAGCATCGTTTATTTCACCAGCTTATTACCGATCACAATTACGATAGTTACGGTCACAAACATAAGCAGGCTGTATATGGCGATAGGAATAGTGGCTACTGAGTTTTGTAGCAAAGTTGCCGCAATCATAATTCCCATGGTGCCGTTTTGGATACCGGACTCCACCGTTATGGAAAGCCGTTGCCGAACCGGTAACGCAAACAGCATAGCCAGACCGTAGCCAATTCCCATGGTGAGCACATTCAAAGATAAAGCTGCCGGACCGGTAAGAATCATAAATTCGACAAGCTGATCGCG
>PWID01000100.1 GCA_003555145.1 Balneolia bacterium
ACGCTTCGGATTCCGAAATTGTAGCTACAGGAACGTTTAACGGGCTTGAGTCTGACTACGAGACTGAAATCGGATCTCACTTTCACATCGGCTATGCCGGGGAAAATGGTGATGTCGACATTGTGCTGGATCCCGAACTCAGCGGCGACTTACGCTCCGGTACATTTCTTCCGTCATCGAACACCTTCACCCTTGAAGCTGAGCAGGTTGAGCGTCTTGTAGACCGGAACTACTATGCAAACATCCACTCTGTAGATAATCCTGCGGGTGAAGTACGCGGGCAGGTTCTGCCTCTGGCTCAGCACTACTTCTATGCTCCCCTCACAGGAATAACCGAAGTTGATCCGGTCATCACTGAAGCAACAGGCGGTGTAGCGTTTGAATTCAGAAACGGAATCCTCACGGCCAGCGGAAGCTTTGCCGGACTGGGAAGCAATTACATCGAATCTCCGGGCTCCCACATTCACGTTGGTTTCGCAGGTGAAAATGGTGATGTACTCTATGCTTTTGAACCCGAACTCGACAGCATGACTGATGCACGTGCCGGTATTTTCTTTGCCCCTGAAAACACGTTTGAGCTGCCTGAAGAGGATGTCATCAGACTGGTTACCGGAGAGCTGTATGTGAATGTACACTCTGAGGAAAATCAGCCGGGCGAAATCCGCGGACAAATTCTGCTCGCTCCGAATGTAGCCCCTGAGGGTGCTCCGGAAATAACCTTTCCTGAAGACGGAGCCACAGTAGTTGTTGAAGGAGAATCCGATGCACCGTTTGAACCAACCTGGACTCCTTCTGAAGATGCAGATGGCGACCTGGTGGTGTACGTATGGCAGATAGCACTCGATGCTGACTTCGATGAAGTTGTGTTCTCACTGGCTGTCGGTGAAGATCCTCTCGCAGGCCTCACAATTGGCGCTGTAGACGATTTGCTCGCTGAATTAGGTGTAGAAGAAGGCGCTGAAGCTACCATCTGGCATCGCGCTTCCGCCACCGACGGAGCTGCAACAAACGTTGGCCCCGGCTCTGCAGTGACCCTTCAGCGCGGTATAGTTACCAATATTGGTGAAGGTAATGAGATTGCACGCGAGTTTAGTCTCGAGCAAAATTACCCGAACCCGTTTAATCCTACTACCGTAATTGAATATCAGATTCCATCGGAAGGATTGGTAACGCTCGAGGTCTACAACATGCTGGGTCAGAGAGTAGCCACCCTGGTGAATGAAGTGCAGCGCGCAGGTACCCATACCGCCGGCTTTGATGCTTCAAGGCTGTCAAGCGGGGTTTACCTGTACCGCCTGCAAACCGGAAGTCAGGCACTAACCGGCAAGATGATGCTTGTTAAATAAGCAATAGCTGAATCTTTTTCACGTAGCCGCATAGAAAAACGGGCGCCCTTTCTGATGAAGGGGCGCCCGTTTTTGTTTAATAGTTTTTGTACTGAAGTTATTCTGGAATTAATCAACCGGCGTAAACCGCACGGCCTGACCTCCGCCGGCCACGAGACGCAGCTTCATCACGGTTTGGCTGGTTACCTCAATTTCTTCAACCTCCATTTCATACGGATTGGTATCCCAGTGGGCATCATCGCCGTCTCTGTAGATTTGAGCCGTGTAGGTGCGGCCTACATCAAGAAAATACAGCGGCGTTTCCAGCACCCGGCCCTGCTCGTTGGTGATGCTGCCCAGATACCAGTCGTCGCTGTTCACATCCTTCCGCACAACGGTGATGTAGTTTCCGATGCTGGAATCCAGCACTTTGGTGTCGTACCAGTCAACCGGAACGTCTTTGATGAACTGAAGCGGAACCGGATTGGCCTCATAATTCTCAGGCAAATCGGCCGCCATGTGCAGCGGGCTGTAGATCACCACATACAGAGCCAGCTCCTTGGCCAAAGTATGGTTCACCCGGTTATCCGGGCGGTATTGGTCGAAGTGAAGATCCACGATTCCGGGCGTGTAATCAAACGGTCCGCTCAGGTTTCTGGTGAAGGGAAGCAGCAGCGTATGATCCGGCGGATTGCCCTGATTCTCGCCCCATGCGTTGTACTCCTGACCCCTCGCGACCTCACGGGTCATCAAATTCGGCCAGGTGCGGCGAAGGCCCGTATCCTTCACGCCTTCATGCACATTCAGCGAAATTTTATGCTTTGCTGCCAGCTCAACAACCCGCTGATGATGAAGCACCATATGCTGCCCGTGATGCCACTCGTAGTTCCGGTTTCCGTCCTCATCGGTCCAGAACACCTCCTGTCCGTGACCCACATATCCGGTTTTGACGGCCCGCACGCCCAGACTTTCGTACAGCGCATAGGCTTCCTCCATCTGAGCCTCATAATGCTCCACGCTGGCCGACGTCTCGTGATGGCCCATCAGCCTGACACCATTATCGAGCGCGTACTGAGCCACGCCTTCCAGATCGAAATCATCGTAAGGCCGGGTGAAGTCGAACACCACGCCGTCGGCAAACCAGTCGCCTTCCCAGCCCGGATTCCAGCCCTCAACCAGCACATGATCAAATCCGTGCTCGGCGGCAAAATCAATATATCGTTTGGCATTCTCCGTGGTCGCTCCGTGGTTTTCGCCCGGCCCCCAGGTTGATTTATCCAGATGCATTTCCCACCAGATGCCCACGTATTTTGATGGCTCAAGCCATGAGGTGTCCTCAATTTTGTTGGGCTCATTCAGATTGAGGATTAGATATGATGTAATAAGATCACCCGGACGATCCGCTATCTGAAGCGTTCTCCAGGGCGTTACCGCGGGAGCCTCGGTGCGAACCAGAATGCCGTCGGCCCAGGGCATCAGGTTTGCTTTTAGGGTGAAATCGTGCGTGCGTTCGAGCGTCATTGTGGAATAATCGACCAGCGCGGCCTCATGAAAACTGAGGTAGACATCATCAGCTGTGCGCATGGTGAGCGGCGTGTGGACCGTATCAACTTCAGCGAGGGCCGTGTGCTCGGTGAGGTATTCAAAGCGATTCCACTGATAGGCGCCAATCCACCAGCTTTCGTGATTACCGGTGAGGGCGAATTCGGTCAATTCA
>PWID01000349.1 GCA_003555145.1 Balneolia bacterium
AGGCGAGGAAGGTTTCGCAAAGACGCAGGAGATGATGAGCGCCTTTGCGAAATTTATGTATGAAGTCTGGATCTTAAGTTGGACTTAGCTTCAGGCCTTCACCGCTGCTTTTGTGTGTTTTTTGACTTCCGGCAGAATGGTTTCGCCTATGATGTCGATGTTGCGAATCAGGCGGTCGAATGGTACGCCGCCGAAGTCCATCTGGCCGATGTAGCGCTGATGGCCAAACTGCTCATGCTGATACAGGATTTTGTCGATTACCTGCTGCGGACTGCCGATGTTCATCACGTTGTGGGGATGCGCGCCCTGTGCAAAAGCCGCCGCGGGAAAACCGCGTCCGTTGGTGAGCTTCATGCCTTCATCAATATGGGGATGCATTTCGGCCACGGCCTTTTGCGAGGTTTCGGCCACGTGAAGAAATCCGGTTGTGCCGACCGGTAGCTCCGCCGGATCGTTGCCGGCTTCAGTCGCCGCCTGACGATACAGGTCGATGGTCTGTTTGAAGTTGCTTACGGGTCCGCCGAGCATGGCGAGCATCATGGGCACGCCTGCGCGTCCGGCCTTCATAGCGCTGGCCGGGGTTCCTCCGACGGCTCTCCAGATGGGCAGGCTTCCGTTTTTAGGTCTCGGCAGGATGCGGGCGTTTTCCAGGGGCGCCCGGTACGTGCCCTCCCAGTTGACGACTTCATTCTCGTTGATTTTTAAAAGCAGCTCGAATTTTTCCTCGAATAGGGCTTCGTAATCAATCAGGTCGAAGCCAAGCAGGCCGAAATTGCCAACCCGTGACGCGCGACCGGCGATGATTTCTGCGCGTCCGTCTGACAACAAATCCAACGTAGCGAAATCTTCGAACACACGAACGGGATCAAGCGTACTCACAATCGTCGATGAGCTTGAAACCTTGATGGTCTTTGTAGCGGCCGCCACGGCACCCAGCACCACCGAATGCGCCTGCGTGGTGAAGTAATCCTGGTGACTTTCACCCACAGAGAAAAACTCAAGACCCGCCTGTTCGGCAAGCCTGGCCAGCTCAATAATTTCATTCAGTCGCTGCTGAGCCGAAATGCGTTTTCCGGTCGTAGGATCCGGCAGGTGATCGCCCAGAGTGTACAGCCCAAACTCCAGCCCATTGTCGGGATTGATGCGGTATTTTTCCATAATAATTGCGGGTATAAAGGAAGTGAGAATATTTAGTTGTTTAAACAAATAAATGCAATTCTGGGTGATTTCGTTCGGGGTTCACGCAGAGGCGCAGAGGAGTTCGCAAAGGCGCAAAAGAGGGTGTGGTTTGTTTTTAAGGATAAATATGTAGATTATTGATTATGTGTTATTTATGGATTAATAGAATTGATAAAAATTCACCTGATATGACGGAAAACGAGATATCATATAGCACTAATCAAGAGTGCTGGTTTCGACTCCGCTGAACCAGCGGTGGATGGTATCTAAACTCAGAGTCATGCCAATACCGCCCCCTGAGCGGAGTCGAAGGGGGCATTTAGGGGCAAGGAGTAAAGGTTAATATTGGTTCATTACATAGCATAATAATATCATGATCAGAGATACAACTAAGTTTCAAAACAGGTACAGAATAGACTCAGCAAGGCTAAAGAGGTGGGATTATGGTTGGTCGGCATTGTATTATGTCACGGTTTGCACAAAACATAAAGTCTGCTGGTTCGGAAATGGAATCAATGGGAAAGTCATCTTGTCAGAAATCGGCACAATCGCAGAGTATGAATGGAAGAGGACATTTGAAATACGACCAGATATGAATTTAACGATGGGTGAATTTGTGGTTATGCCGAATCATCTACACATGATTATTGGAATTGGGGATAACAAGCATAACACCCGCTTAGAATTACCTCTGGAGGAAGATAACACCCACCGTAGAGACGCGATGCATCGCGTCTCTACACCGCCGTTATCAAATTGCGGAATCCAGGATTCGATTCAGAATAAAACGGCAAATTCATTTGGGCCACAATCTAAAAATTTGGCATCAATAATGCGTGGATTCAAATCCACCGTAACTAAACAGTCCAGAGAGATTAATCCTGATTTCGAATGGCAGGAAAGGTTTCATGACCATATCATCAGGAATGAAAAGTCTCGTAGAAAAATAGAACAATACATAATTGATAACCCAGCTTCATGGAAAGAGGATGTTTTTTACAGAAAGAGACAGTATCCGCCAAATCCTAAATAGTTCGTAAACAACCTTTAGCGGCCTTTGCGATTAACCTTTGCGCCTCTGCGTGAAATAGGGTGCTCGCAAAGGCGCAGAGATGAATCGCAAAGATCGCAGAGAAGCTTTTTTATTTTTGCCACCATTGCCGAATTCTTCTACATTGAGACTATTGCCAAAACACTTAACTAACTACCGTATTGTCATGAACGCTACCAAGCTACTGATTTTCTTTGCAGGGCTGGCCTTTTTAGTTGCTTCTCTTTATAGCAACACTCAAGGCCAAACTCCTGACAACGAAACGCCCGCCCGAACTCTTATCCATGCCGGGACCCTGATCGACGGCCATTCCGATAATGTGCGCTCAGATGTAACCATCATCATAGAGGCCGACCGGATTACCGCCATCGAAAACGGATTCCGCGCCGCCGCCGATGATGAGCGCCTGATCGATCTTTCGGCTCATACCGTGATGCCCGGCTTAATCGATCTTCACGTGCATTTTGAGTCAACTACCAGCCCGACGGCCTATATGGATCGTTTCACCATGAACGAGGCGGACTATGCGTTTCGGGCGGCTCACTTCGCTGAAATCACGCTGGAAGCGGGTTTCACAACGGTGCGCGATCTGGGCGGAAATCATGTGAATACATCCCTGCGCAACGCTATCAATGAGGGAATTGCGGTTGGGCCGAGAATCTTGTCAGTGGGCAAGTCGCTGGCTACCACGGGCGGACACGCAGACCCGACCAACGGCTGGAGACGTGATATGGTCGAAGATCCGGGGCCGGACAGAGGCGTTCTGAATGGCGAAAGGGAAGCCAGACAGGCCGTTCGGAA
>PWID01000165.1 GCA_003555145.1 Balneolia bacterium
AATACAGCTGATTTTATCACGACTTTAACTGATTCTTTAATTTGCTTTTCGGGCCGTCCCAAAGATCGGTTTCTTCATCATCCTTTCCGCTCATATCGATGGTGTCTTCATCTTTTCGAACGGGTTCTTTTTTCGGTGTTTTTAGGGTGATGTCGTCTTCGCTAACAATTTCCTCAATAGCCCGCAGCCGGTGCTCTGTGCGATCCATGAACTCTTTAAGCTCAAGAGACTGGGCCGAATTGATGGAGTTGTACTTTTTGTCAATTCGGTATTTTATCAGCTTTCCGGTGAGGTAAATCACGTAGAAAAGCGGACCAAAAACAGCAATAATGGCGATAATCGGAATGAGTGTATCGGCGGGTATCATACGTGTTCTCCTTTAAAGGAAGGCGGTTACATGTTTTTTCTGCGTGCAAGATCGTTTACGAGCCGCTGGTTTTCCTCGGCCGGATCGGGCTCCGGCTCAGCAGCTGCATGGCCGGAAAAGCCGCGTGCTCTGTCCTGAAAGTTATCAGGATCGGAAACGGCTATGATTTCCAGGTTCTCAATACGTTTTTCCAATTTCTTTATTACTTCAGAAAGCTCGCTCAATCGTTTGTCGTTACCCTGAAAGCGTAGTTTATTTTTCTGATGCTTGGTATAGGTATCGGCCAGAATAGAAACGACTACCACAACAGCGATGAATGTCCAAAGTCCCATAGTGCAGCTTTTTTAAATATTAGTGAATATGATTCTTTGTAACCCTACGGGAAAATAAGCAAATAGTTAGACCAAAAGCTAAACTCTACTGCTTATGCGAGCAGCATCGATATTCCGTTTATGATAAACTGAACGCCAATACATAATGCGATGAAGCCCATCATTCGGGTGAGGGCCGTCATTCCGGTTTTGCCCAGGATTTTGACCATTTTAGGCGCCACGCGCAGTACGCCAAAACAGGCCACGGCCACCATCAGAATAGCGGTAAGAAGAACCACATAATCGAGCACATGCCCCGCTTGTGAAGCAAAACCAAGCACAATGGCGATACTGCCGGGCCCGGATAGCAATGGCATCGCCAAAGGACTGAACGATATGTCGGCTTTTTGGAGGGCTTCGGCCTCATCCTCGTTAGTCATTTTACGGCCACCTTCGGTCGGGTTGAGCAGCGAATAAGCAAACCGCATAATCATAAGACCGCCGGCAATCCGGATGCCCTCAATGCTGATTCCAAAAAAGCTGATTATGTAGGTGCCACCCAAAAGGAAAGCGCTCAGTATAAAAACCATGTAGATTGCACCCCAAAGCGCCTGCTGATTTCGCTCTTTGTCAGGCAAATCCTGTGTAAGAGCCAGGAAAACCGGCATGGCCGTAAACGGGTTTACGATCGAAAGAATGGATACAAAAGTAGTGAGTAAGAAACCTGCGGAAAACAAGAAGAGGGTCTGCGGTTAGGCGTGATTTGGAAGAATATGAGGAGCCGTAAGTTACGAAATTGGCAGGTATCTATAAATCACCCAAAAATGTGAGAAACTGCCCGCCATCACAAATAAATGCCATATTTCATGAAACCCAAAGGTGCCCGGCCAGGGGTTCGGCCGCTTGCTTCCGTATACAACTGCACCAATGGTGTAAAACAGGCCACCGGCAATAATCCAGCCGCCAGCCGCTGCCGATAACGAGCTGAAGGTGTAGGGCAAAACTAAAAGACCAAGCCATCCCATGCCCAGATACATGGTGAGCGAAAGCCAGTTGGGCGCGTGAAGCCAGAACAGTTTGAAAAACGTGCCGGTGATGGCAATGCCCCAGATGAGCCCGAAAAATGTCCATTGAATAACGGGATCATCGATAATGAGGAGCGTGAACGGGGTGAAGGTGCCGGCGATGAATAAATATATCATGATGTGATCAAACTTGCGGAGCGCAAGGGTTATGGCATCTGAGATCGAAATCATGTGGTAGAGCGTGCTGGCGGTGTACATCAGGAACATGGTGCCGCCAAAAATGGCAAAAGCCACCGCTTCAATCGGAGCGCTGGCTGAGAGTAGCATGAGGACCAGGCCTATAACGGCAAAAACAGCGCCAGCCATGTGGGTGAGGCAGCTTACGGGATCCTTAATTTTTTGGATGATGCTTTTCAAGGCTGTGATGAACTCTTGATTAATTTTTCGGCTTAAAGTATTTCTACTGCAGCTTTTCGTATTCGCTAATGTGGCTGTTATCCAGCTCCACGAGCAGGTTGTATGCTTCGAGGCGTTCGTTCAGGTCGGCATCCATAAAGGCTGCGGTGAACTCACGGTTCTTGGCAGAGAATAACAAATCGAACAGATAGCGTTCCGTTGTCTGCCGGCGGGTTTCTTCCAGAAGCTCAAAAGAAGCAATGATATTCTGGCGCGCCCGATCAGTATTAATAGTAAACTGATCCAGACCTAAACGATGGTATTTATACATAGCGCGTCTGAACCCCTGATAATTCGGATTGGTAAGCTGTGTGATGAGTCCGTTGCGGTTTCGCCTCGTGCCAACCGAAGTCCAGCCCGCTGCACCTGGCGAAGACTGAGCCACGTTTACAACGTTCTCAGCATTGCGAAGGTAAGGTGTGCCGCCAAGTTCGGAAAAAGAGTCATAGTCGTATGCCAGCACGATATACATGTAAAAATCGATGACCGAAGCCATATCGTCAAACTGAAAATCGTCTCGTGTGATGCTGCGATTCCGGTTGTAGTTGAAGCGCCAGTTGCTGTCGTTTATTATAAGCAGAGGCGTCTTTGTGAGGGTGTTGTAAATCGGCCGGTACGACTGTATAATAAGATTGGCCTCGAAATTGGCCCCGCCGTCTACGCTGATAAGGGTGATGCGTATGTCGACTTCAATACGCTCATCTTCAAGAAAGGTGTCTTCCGTCCAGCGGTTATTGTTTACGTATTCTTCAATCAGCGGCCGCAGTTCGTGCAGGTAATCGTAATCGGAGCTGCTTATCTGGCTGGAATTAACATCCACCCGCGCTTTTATTTCCTGTGCAGATAAGTCCTCGGCCATTAAAATGAACAAA
>PWID01000112.1 GCA_003555145.1 Balneolia bacterium
AGGTCAAAGGTCTAAGGTCCCGTTAATTCAAGATTATGAATTGGCGGGACTTTTTTGTTTCAGAGACTAATTGCTTTATGAAGTTTTTAAGGACAATAGTGGCAATAGTATGGCATTATTCACTTTGCAGTGACAGAGTGTGAATTAACAATAAGTAATTAACAATAAACAATGGAAATTCGGGATTTTGCTGGTTTCGACTTCCGACGTTTGCAGGAGTAAATCTGCGCTCGGCCAAGCGGAGTCGAAAGGGCAGGCCTCTACCCCAATGAAAATAACCACGAAGTCCCTAAGGTACACGGAGAAGAAAACCTTTGTGAAACTTAGTGCCCTCGTGTCCTCGTGGCAAAACCACTGCGCATGGTCAAGAGTCAAGTTTCGGACTTTATCATAACGTGTCAAATGCCCAAAACTTTGAAAAGTAGAGTTCGGCGCAGGTGCTTTAGCCACGGTTTAGATCTGGTATGATGAACCGGCCGGCATCTACTTCAAACCGAAAGAAATGAATACGGCTGCATTACGGTTTATTATGCATGGAAATTCATTCTAAAGCATTCGCCCTAATCAGCAGGAAAGAGGTTAAGGAAGCCGCTGAAAAGTGGACCGTAGTGATGGCAGCAGGCTTATTTGCACTGCACTTGCTGCTCATTTTCCTGCGTAACACCTATCCTGGCATAGAGCTGCTTCGTCCGCTCAACGCGAATTATCTTTCGGCACTGTATACGCCTTTCAGCATCATTCTGGTGTATGAGGTGTTCATGCTTATTCTGGCACTGCCGCTGTCGTTTACCAACTCAATTCGTAAGCAGTATGAAATCATATCGCTGATTGTCATCAGGCGCGTGTTTAAGGATATATCTGCATTCGATAATTTCGATGACTTCGCTGATCAGCCGGATGTTGTGCTTCAGATAGCTACCGACCTGGGAAGCGGCCTTCTTTTGTTCTTACTCGTTGGGCTATTCTATCACGTCAGCCTTTACCGTCGCAGCTACAAACGCCTGACCAAAGATCAGATTAAGACATTTGTACGGCTTAAGGAATATATCTCTCTGCTGCTTCTGGGTGTTTTTTCGTTTCTGACATTGTATTCAATTTACAGTTTTACCAGTGAAGTGTATGGTTTGGTAGTTAATGAAGATGTGTTTACCCTGGATTTGAACATTATCTTTTTTACAGAATTCTATACGGTCATGATCTTTGCGGATGTATTTATTTTCATCCTCTCTTTTATGTTTGGTCAGCGCTATGCCAGCTTGCTGCGCAATGCTGGCTTTGTCTCTTCCACGGTTATTTTACGTATTTCACTATCAGCAGATCCCGTATACAGCGGCTGGATTGCGGCCTCTGCGGTGCTTACCGGAGTTATTTCACAGCTCATTTACGTATACTTTATGAAGCTGCAGGAAAAGGGTAAGGACAAAACATCAGATTAAGACAGATTATCATGGTTGCAGCAAATCGCAGATGATACCTGTTAAGCCCGGGTGATTTACATACATAATAATCAGGAAGCGGTCGCGCCAATACCCCTTAAATTGCCTGTGAGAAGCCAAAAATATATCATTTGCCGTGCCCGGCCTTACGTGATTCTTACTTCGTACTACTTTTTAACACGTTTCTGACAAGGCATTAACTAATAGTAAAAATCAATCCGGGTGCGGAATATTATCATTTTAAATTCACTGTAAACAACAAGCTGAATGCGTTTACTATTACGCGGGTTATAAGTCAAAAATCGTTGGTCTGTATGCATATTCCCGCCTGGGCAAAACACATTCCGAACGATGACCCATAACACAAAGTTAGTTTTACAAAGACAATTGAATCATAAATAACATACCGATATGTCACATACATTAAAGATTATCAGCACAGAGAACGTTACCCACGATGTACGCAAGATTCGCCTTGAAAAACCTGAAGGCTACAGCTATGAGCCCGGACAGGCGACTGAGGTTGCCATCAACAAGGACGGGTGGAAAGAAGAATTCCGGCCGTTCACGTTCACATCGCTTACCGGTGAAGACCATCTGGAGTTTGTCATCAAAATATATCCGGACCACAGCGGACTAACCGAACAAATAGGAAAATTAAAAGAAGGTGATGAGCTGATTATCAAAGATCCCTGGGGCGCAATCACCTATAAGGGTGAAGGCGTCTTTCTGGCCGGTGGCGCTGGCGTAACGCCATTTATTGCCATACTGCGGGATTTACATAAGAAAGGGAAGCTCGAAGGAAACAAGCTCATTTTCTCAAACAAAACCACGAAGGATGTTATTCTCGGCGAAGAATTCCGGAAAATGCTGGGTGATGGCTTCACAAGCGTAATCACCAGTGAGAAACAGGATCGTTCGCAAGCTGAAAAACATGAATTTACGGACGGACATATCAACAGAGATTTCCTCAAAAAGCACATAGACGACTTCAGCCAGTCATTCTATGTTTGTGGTCCGGAGCCGTTTAACGAAGCCATTATCGGTCACCTCAAAGATCTTGGCGCCAGTCCGGATGCGCTTGTGTTTGAAGAGTAGGCAGGCGGGATTGAATTAACAATAAGGAAGCAATGGGTTTTCAGTATGTCAGGGCTGCAGTATGACAGTGCCAACAGTATGTCATTATTCATTTTTAGTCTCATATAGAATGAATAATTAACAGTAGGGTTTTCTTGCGTTATTCCGCGTCCCTCTCAATAATCGAACGTGGAAGGTCGGGAGGTCTAAAATAGCTCAGATGCATTCGAAGGCTCTTTGGTCGTTGGTTTATCCTGTTCACCTCACCCAACCCTCTCCTCAAGGAGAGGGCTTGTAGCTTTACAAAATCACCAGGATCGAAAACAAACCCGATACATGCAAAGGAGCTCCCTTCTCCTTCAGGAGAGGGGCCGGGGGTGAGGTCATACGATGCCAGAAACAGTTTCGATGTAATCGAAGACCGTCTAGGGATTCCCTCATTCACTCCCTCACCAAATCACATCAAAAAAAGAACAGCCGCAGGTCCAGGGTCAAAAGTCGAAGGTC
>PWID01000049.1 GCA_003555145.1 Balneolia bacterium
AGTCAGCCTGAATAGACTGTCTGAATTCTGTGGTATCCGGCACCGGGTGAACGCCTGAGGCTCCGTTCGTAACCAGCCTGGGAACGAGCAGGGTGCTCATTATCCAGATAGAGAGCAGAACTACCATAGAGGAACCGGAGCTTTTTGCAATCGCAGAAATGCCAACCGAAAGGTGAACAATCACACCGAAGTACATTAGCCAAAGGAGGCTCATCACCAAAAAACGAAGAAAATCTGTCGTTACGGGCGATGTGAACATCAGAAATCCGAACCCGATTAGCAGGAATGGCAGAAATAGCAGCAGGGTGATGCTCCAGAGGCCGAGCGCTTTCCCGATAATAAGCTGACTTCGGCTAACGCCCTGGCTCATCAGAAAGCGATACATGCCGGATTCTTTTTCTGCGCTTACCAGGCGGAAGCCAATCAGAATGATGAAGAGCGGGAATAAAAAGGTAAAGATGAATGATGGCGTAAGCTCGGCAAACCGCATGGAAGCGTCTCTGTCTTCTGCAAGGCTGTGGGTTGCGAAGTTCTGCCGGTGCGCTTCAAGAAAAAGCGACACGCCTGTATACCGGTCGATACCGGGTTCAAAAACGGAAAGAGTGGTAACCGGTTTAAAGGCGAATGTACCGTAATGAGCAGCCGAATGAGGATTTTTCTCACCCTGGTTCTCCCACTGCGCCCGGGCCAGTTCACGGGCTTCTTCATGCTGTTGTGCAGCCTGCTGATAATACTGTGCACCCGAAACAACTGAAACGGTAAGCAGCACAAGTATAAGCATGCCCAGAACAAGGACTACTTTGTCACGAATCAGGCGGCTGACTTCATTCTTTGCAATCGAAGAAATAATCATGACTAATCCTTCATATGGTTTAGGTACACACGCTCCAGGTCGGAATGGGAAATATCTTCTGCGTTTAGCTCTTCCACCAGCCGGCCTTTATTCATGATGCCGATTCGGCTTCCGGTTTCCTTGGCCCGAAACAGATCGTGAGTGGTCATCGGTATGGCGGCACCGCTGGATTTCATGTGGCCGAGCAGGGTAGCGAACTCATTACTGGCTGAAGGGTCTAGTCCGCTGGTGGGTTCATCAAGAAGCAGAACTTTAGATGAGCGTGCAATAGCAAGTGCAATGCCAACTTTTTGTCGCATACCCTTCGAGTATCCGCCAACGCGTTTTGTAACTGCTTCTGGCTGAAGTCCTGCTTCATGAAGAAAGTCGGTGGCCTGTTCGTCGCTCAAATTTATGCCGGACAGTCCGCTGAAAAACTGAATATTTTCGATTCCAGTCAGATTGGGATAGAGCGAAAGGTTCTCGGGAATATAGGTGAGCAACTTTTTGGTCTCCAGAGGAGATTTCTCTACCGATAATCCGCCAATGAAAGCCTCACCTTTACTTGGTCGGGCAAGGTTCAGAAACAGGTTGATGGTTGTTGTTTTTCCGGCCCCGTTTGCCCCAAGCAGGCAGTAGATTTCCCCGCCGGAAATGCTGAGATTAAGGCCTTTGACAGCAGTATGTCCATCGTAGGTTTTGCTAAGGTTTTTGGCTTCAAGCATGGTGCTGGATGTTTAGGTCACAGTTTGTAATGGCAGGTTAATTTGTTTCAATCAGGCTGCGGCCTGCTTCGGGAGGCTTTTCAGAATACGATTGGCAGCCATTCGTGCGCCTATGATATTTCTGGATGCCGGCCCAACCTCGAGCTCAGCCAGAGCGCCGGTTACGAACAGCCCGTCCTGCCACTGCAGGTCACTTCCCGTTTCCGGGTACCCGCAGGCTGAGATTTGAAGACTATATCTGTCAATCAGCTGATCGATGAGGAAGCCGCCGGGGCGTTCTTTTTTGTAGCCGGTTGCAAGAACAATGCAGTTTGCTCCCGTTTTTTCGCCGCTTAGAAGACGGAGCAGCATCAGGTTGTCTGCCATTACCGAACAGCTCTCCGTTTGATCAACAAAAAGGGTGCACTCTTTTCGCTTTTGGCTTTGAGCTAACTCGTGGCGAAGCTCGTGGGTAATGGTTCCGGTGTTGCGCGCAGCTCTGATTACCGATCTTCGTTTGCGCGATGAGCGTATTCGGCTGTAGCCGCTCAGGTATTTTGGGCCCATCCAGCCGGGATCAGCATCATAATTATTATACCGCATGGGGTGAGGAGAAAGCAATTTGATGTTGCGCCCGCCACCGCTGAGGGAAAGCGCCGTTTGCACGGCCGAAATACCGCCACCGACCACAACGATTTCACCGCTGTCCGGTATTGTCGTTTTGCTAAATAAGGGATCCAGAACGTGCTGAATGTTTGCACCCTCGATCCGTGCTTTTTGCGCCCATTCCGGCCAGAAGGGGGAGTCCGTCTGCCCGGTTGCAAGGATTACGTTTCGGGCTTTCAGAGTTTCGGATCCGGTGTGGATTCGGGACAGACCGGAGCCCGTTTCTATGTTGAGGGCAAAACCTTGCCAGTGTAATTCGGCCAGGCGGTTTTTCAGTATCACATCATCGGAATGCGCATTAAAGAGCTTTAGGGAAGGGCGGTCGTTTGGAGACATGAAAAGCTTTTCCTGTGCGGCGATCTTTTGAGCAAAGTCCTTCAGAGATAGCGGATCCGCGCCGATATGATGGACGCCGGGTGACCTCAAAAACTGCATATCAACTGAGGATGTGACTTTTCTCCAGTTTTGAAGCAGTCTTGTTCCGGGATCAATAATGCGGATGTCGCTGTGTGAGGCGTACCCGTGGGTAAGCAGCATATTGGCAAGATAAGTGCCGTGTATGCCGCCGCCTATAATGGCCCATTCCAGCGAAGAGTCTTTAGCTTGCATCGGAGTATATCATCATAATTATTAAATGAGCTTGAGCAGCCTAAGCTTCCTGTGCCTGACTATTCCATTCCGGCCAGGGGTCATTAAAAGCAAACCCCTGCAGATACAGCTCAATCTCTTCGTCCGTGCAGAGGCATGCTTCCAGCTCCTGCTGCAATTGATCTTTATCCATATCCTGACCAATAAAGACAAGCTCGTTCATGCGGTC
>PWID01000016.1 GCA_003555145.1 Balneolia bacterium
CCCAGACTTTTTGTTCCTGCCATCAGGATGATGTTGTTTACCGGCTTATAATCTATTTTTTCGAGTAAATAAGGCAGTGAAGCAAGTACTGCAAGACCCAGACTATTATCGCCAACGCCGGGGCCAATCACCTCTTCCGGAGTGATTGTGTAGGTATGATTTACGGTATCGGGCACGATTGTATCGGCATGGGCAACCAGCATCAGGTTTTTTTCACCTCCGCTGCCCTCAATAACGGCAACGCCGTTTCCTGCTTCATCTACAGATGTCTTGCTGAGTCCGAGCTCGGTAAAGCGGTCAAGCAATAATTTAATGCGAAGCTCTTCTTTAAATGTTGGTGCGGGAATTTCTCCCAGCATAGCCAGATTAGCCAGCAGGATTTCCCTCATTCCTTCAATTTTTTTTACGTTTTCCGGCATTTCCTTGATAATGGCATCAAGTACCGGATTTTCAAATGGTGTCATATAGTAGTGATGAACATTTACATTAACGATTCAAAAGGCTAAGGAGCCTTTTTGTAATTTTGCGCGATATCGCTTTGCCGTACTGCATCTCATATCGTATAATCGCACCGTTTAGCAGCTGTTCGTTTGAAACCAGAAATAATAAAGCAACTTTTAGATTCAAACGAGCAGTATGAGACTTTAAACTGCGATTAAAACTTTACCAACCTTTTATACTTCATCTATTTGGCACATCTGGTAAAATTATTTCGGCATTTAAGCGTATCACCGCATTATAAATAATGCATATTGCATTTACAACAATTGTTTTTAAGGATACATTCCTAAAGATCCTTTTTTACGAGCAGAGGGCATAAATGCGTACCTTATATCGCAAATTAATACAAACAGATTACCATGATATTAACACCATTTATGTCCCTTGCATTTGCTGCCATCGCGGCCCTGGAGCTGGAAAGCGTCTGGCTGATTATCGGCTTTTTTGCATTTGTGGCCGTTTCGGCAGCGGTGGCCATTATCATCATACTTCGGCAAAACCGCTACGGGGTTCCGACCAATTTCATGCATTCTGCGATGATTGTGCTTTTAGTTATTACGCTGCTTTTATCTCTTGTCTTTGCCGTCGGCCTCTACCGCATGAGCAGCGATATGCGTAGCCAGGACTCCCCTCCGCCAGTTGAAAACAGCTCCTTGACAACCGAACGCTCGCTATCGCGAGCAATTTTAAGTGTTGAGCCTGCCTGCAGCAGGCAGGTTTTAAGTTTTAAATACGGCTTTTATCAATTTATCTGAGGTTTTTCCGGATGAGCGGCCTATTCAGCATTCAATTTGACTTAAGCTCTTCTCTCACCTTCTTCGGCAGGCCCTTGACCACAAGCTCGTAGGATTCCCGAATCCAGTCACGAACCAGATTATCCGGTATGCTGTGATCCATCATCACCGTGTTCCAGTGCTTTTTGTTCATATGATAGCCGGGAACTACGCCCTCAAACTCTTCCCGAAGCTGAATCGCCTTTTCCGGATTGCACTTCAGGTTGATGCTCTCAAAATCCATGATGTCGCAAATGGCAAAAATCTTGCCATTCACCTTAAAACAAAGCGTATTCTCATCAAACGGAAGCGACTCATCGGACCCGGGAAACGAAAGACAATATTCTCTGAAAGATTCTATATGCATAAGCTCGCTATCGCTCGCAATTTTGAATGGTGAATTTTGAATTGTGAATTAGGTTTCCGTGTCAGATTCACAAATCCGGGCAGAAAACCAGCCTTTTAGATTTGCGAAAATCTGCGACATAATCCGCGCAATTCTGCGTCCTGAATTCACAATTCACCATTCACAATTCACAATTTTTTATTAAACCATTTCTCCAGCTCGGCGGCCGACATCGTATTAATAACACGATCTTTGCTGAACCAACCTTTTCTTGCGATGGCTACGCCGTACTTCACATCGTCGAGGCCGGGAATGTCGTGGGCATCGGGACAAATAGCTGTCATCATGCCTTCTCTTTTTGCTTTTTGGCCGTATCTCCAGTCGATGTCCAGGCGCCACGGGCTTGCGTTTATTTCGATAGCGGTGTTGTGTTCGGCCGCCAGTTCAATCATTTTGTTGATGTCCACCTTGGAGCCATCACGCTTTAGCAGCAGCCTTGCCGTTGGATGACCCACAATTCTCGTGTGCGGATTTTCAATAGCTTTGGTGTAGCGCTCCAGCATCTGCTCCGGCGGCATATCGAGTGAGGCGTGCAGCGATGCAATCACAAAATCGAAGCCTTCCAGAATTTCCTCAGGGTAGTCGAGGCTTCCGTCCTGCAGCATATCGGATTCGATGCCTTTAAAAATCCGGAAGTTCTTTCCTTCATCCTTAAACTGCTTGTTCAGCCTGTCGATTTCCTCCCACTGCAGCTTCACGCGCTCGATGGAAAGCCCGCCGGCGTACGCGGCCGTTTTGGAATGATCGGTGATGCCAAGATATTCGTATCCCCGCTCCATGCACGCCTCGGCCATTTCCAGAATTGACTTCTTCCCGTCGCTCCAGGTGCTGTGCGCGTGCAAAATCCCTTTGATGTCTTTTTCTTCCAGAAGTTTGGCATCATCCAGCGAATGCTTTTCGAAAAACGCGAACTCTCCCCTGTCTTCACGCAGCTCCGGCGGCACAAAACTGAGGCCCAGCTCCTTGTAAATGTCCTCTTCAGACTTCGTTTTTACCGGCTTTTCAAAATCGGTATTGCCGGAATCATCCATGTGGAAGAGCCCGTATTCGTTTAGTGTCAGCTTTTTGTCACGAGCCCGCTGACGCAACCCAACGTTGTGCTCCTTGCTTCCGGTAAAGTACATCAGCGCGGCGGCAAACTGATCTGGCTCCACAATGCGCAGGTCCACCTGACGCCCTTCCGAGGTTCGTACCGACGACTTGGTATCACCCTTGCCAAGGACTTCCATCACCGAGTCCAGATTCGTGAACGTATCGAATATTTTTGGCGCAGCCTCTTTTTCGGCCGCAATCAGAATATCGATATCGCCAATGGTTTCAGCCCTGCGGC
>PWID01000057.1 GCA_003555145.1 Balneolia bacterium
GCTCCTGTACTTGGTCGAAGGTCGAAGGTCAAAGGTCAAAGGTCAAAGGTCAAAGGTCGAAGGTCGAAGGTCTGAAGTTGCTACAGTCGCGTGGATTCTGGTATGTGCCCCCTGACATACTCATATCCTGTAACTGTAAAATGAATAATGAATCTCTGTAGCCCTGACATACTGGATTTGGTCGAAGGTCTCTCAAATTCCGGCAAAGTGTCTGAACCAGTGATTGTCGCTGATATTGCTGATTGAATTGATTTACTATGATTAGCTACCAAGCGTGAACTTACGTCCAGGCATTTTTCCAACCCCGAACATTATCACACTACATCACATAAATCAGCTTAATCACAGTTCAGACAATTGATTTACTGTGATTATTTCGGGCGTGACTTTAATACGGGCATGACAATTATCAAATTTGGTGGTTTTTAGTGGTTTTTCTTTTTAGTGTTTCCCCTCAGGGTCTGATATCTGAACCACTGATTGCCGCTGATTTCAACCAGGTTTCTCCCCATCTCCCCATCTCCCCATCACTCCATCCCCCTATCCCTCACTCCCTCAATTCAAAAATCGCATATCGCATATCAAATATCACAAATCATCCCTCCCCATCTCCCGGTCATGATCGACTATCTGCCTGTCTGCCAGTTAGATTGTTTTCCTGAGGAGGCGAAGATTTAAATATTAAATTTTATTAATCAATATCGAAAGTAGTTTCACTTCTTTCAGAAAAAAGTGAAAATAATGAATTCTGAAAGCGCTTTTTTAAATTTTTTACAGAATAATTAATCAACTGATTAAGGTTGTTAGGGAAGTCTTGACTAAACCCAAATTTCTTCTAAATTAAGAGATGTCATGCAATATTTTGCATCTCTGCTGCTGAACATGAACAGATTGGATAGACTTAATATGCAGAGACTTAGCAGACACGGCCCAAATTGATTGTCACAGAAAAAATAAATTTTCATTTTTTTTTGAAAGTATTTTCATTTTAAATTGAAAATTCATTTCTTAGTAACGGATTCTTTTCACAACAATGTATGTGATTTATGAAAAGCGCTTTCAGCTCTCGCTGACCTGATCAAAGAGCTGACTTATTAATTTCCACCTAAACCCAACTGGATACACCATGGATAAATATATTCTCGCCCTCGATCAGGGAACAACCAGTTCACGAGCCATACTATTTGATCAATCAGGCTCTATCGTCTCAACCGCACAGAAAGAGTTTCGACAGATTTACCCTAAACCCGGATGGGTGGAGCACGACGCTCAGGAAATTTGGTCAACACAGGCCGGGGTGGCAGCCGAAGCCATTTCCAAAAAAGGCTTTAATGGAAACAACCTCGCCGCCATCGGTATCACTAATCAGCGCGAGACTACGGTAGTTTGGGATCGCGAAACCGGTGACCCCGTCTACAACGCCATCGTATGGCAGGACAGACGTACTGCAGAGTTTTGTGATGAATTAAAAGAGCAGGGACTTGCGGCAAAAATTCAGGAAAAAACAGGTCTGGTACTCGATGCCTACTTCTCAGGAACCAAGGTGAAGTGGATTTTAGATAACGTGGAAGGCGTTCGCGAAAGAGCCGAAGCCGGAAAGCTGGCCTTCGGTACGATTGACTCCTGGCTCATCTGGAACCTCACCCGGGGCGAGCTGCACATCACCGACGTAACCAACGCATCCCGTACGCTCCTTTTCAACATCAATACGATGGAATGGGACGATGAAATGCTTGAAATCATGGACGTACCCAAGAGCATGCTTCCTGAAGTGAAGCAGTCTTCTGAGCTCTACGGCCGCACCAAAACGACTATTTTTGCATCTAAAGTACCTATTGCCGGTATAGCGGGTGATCAGCAGGCCGCACTCTTCGGGCAGATGTGTAATAAAGAAGGTATGGTGAAAAATACCTACGGCACAGGCTGCTTTATGCTTATGAACGTAGGTAACAAGCCGGTTCCGTCCAAGAATAACCTGCTTTCCACGGTTGCCTGGAAAGTTAACGGTGAAACCTCTTACGCCCTTGAAGGCTCTATCTTTATTGCCGGCGCCGTTGTACAGTGGCTGCGCGATGAAATGGGCATTATTAATAAATCCAGCGACGTGGAAGCTCTTGCCGATTCGGTTGAGCACGCCGACGGGGTTTATCTGGTACCTGCCTTTGCCGGACTCGGCGCTCCGTACTGGGATCAGTATGCAAGAGGAACTATTGTAGGAATGACCCGCGGTACAGGCAAAGCCCACATCGCCCGGGCAGCGCTCGACTCCATCTGCTATCAGACCCTGGACGTGCTTAGTGCTATGAACGCCGACTCCGGTATCGACATCCGCGAGCTGCGGGTTGATGGCGGCGCGACCGTAAACAATCTGATGATGCAGTTCCAGAGCGATATTCTGCAGGTGCCTGTAGTACGTCCGAAAGTGACGGAAACCACCGCTCTTGGCGCCGCCTATCTGGCGGGTCTGGCCGTAGGATACTGGCCGGATATGGAGAGCATAAGCAAGCAGTGGCAGGTCGACAAGAAATTTGAGCCGGCCATGGACAAGAACGATGTCGAAACCCTTACCAAGGGCTGGAAGCGCGCTATTAAAGCCGCCCGCGCCTGGTCATCGAATAAATAAAACGAAACAAAATGGTCTCTGCCTTCGGGCAGAGGCCTGTTATTTAAAACTCTGCAAGTGAGGCTATTATGAAAAGACAAGACATGCTAAACGAAATCCGCGATTATTCAGGATTCTGGGACATCATCATTATTGGTGGTGGGGCTACGGGTCTGGGAGCAGCCTTAGAGGCTTCTTCGCGCGGATACAAAACATTATTACTCGAGAAATACGATTTTTCCAAAGGTACATCAAGCCGTTCAACCAAGCTGGTTCACGGCGGTGTGCGCTATCTGCAGCAGGGCAACGTGAGTCTGGTGCTTGAGGCGCTGCGCGAGCGCGGGCTGATGATTCAGAACGCTCCGCATCTGTGCCGTAATCAGTCGTTTATCGTGCC
>PWID01000221.1 GCA_003555145.1 Balneolia bacterium
CACGACAGTCCCAACCCGCTCAGAACTCCGATTATGCTTATGAACACGGTTTCCATGAGGACTACCATTGCCAGCTTTCCACGCTTCATCCCGACCGAAAGCAGCACGCCGAATTCCCGCATGCGTTCGAGAGTCATTGTGAGAACGGTGCCAAAGAAGCCGAAGCCAATTACGATGTAGAGCACACCCCCGAGGAAATAGGCTCCAATGAGATCGAACTCGAGCAGCTGCAGCAGTTCGGGCATCAGTTCGGGCCAGGTATAGGCGATGAGGTCATCATCCTCAAACTCCTGCTGCAGGGCATTGGTCACCGCGTTTGTATCCCGCTCCCGTTCGAGGACAATGAGTAGATGGGTGATGTGCTCCTCGGCCGAAAGCAGGAACTGAGCAGACTGAAGCGGCAGATAAACGGTTTGCTCATTCAGGTCACGCAGCGGATGATTCATGATACCGGAGATTTCGAACAATCCGTTGGCCGACATGCCGAAGCGCCCCTGACCAAGAAGCAAAAGCGTATCACCCACGGCCAGATCCAGGCGCCGGGCAAGGCCTTCGGTAATGACGGCCATGTCTTCATCCGGCTCGAAAAAACGACCGCTTCTTAGATGATCCTTTAGCTCATTGAACTCGTGCTCGCGATCTGCATCAATACCGAGAACAAGCGCGCCCCGGGTGGTATGATCGTTACCAGCCAGCATGAAGGTTTCGATCCGCGGAATTACGATTTGAATGCGATCATGGGCATTTTGAGCGCGGCTGTTTGTTTCATCATCAAACGGGAAAGCATTATCGAGCGAGGATTCATCATCATACCGGTAATCCTGCAGCTGAGCATACCCGGTATGAAACCGCACCATATTGTCGATCATCATCTCGTGCGAACCACGGTTCAGCGACTGCATCAACACCGCCATCACCACAGCAAACGCAATCGCCGAAACGGTAATCAGCGTCCGCCTACGATTCCTCCATAAATTTCTCCAGGCTAGAAGTATGTACATGATTCAGGTATCAGGTATCAGGTATCAGGTATCAGGTATCAGGTATCAGGTATCAGGTATCAGGTATCAGGTTACGTGGAAATCTGTTTCTATACTTATTTCTTGCTGATTTATTTTTTTATGTAAGGTTTTTGAGTTTTGGGAATCTTGACATTACATTTTTCTATCACCTTAAGTCGATTTTATGAATAACATATATGATAAAGCCTTCTCTTTTGCTGTAAGCATTGTCGAATGTCATAAAGTTTTAGTACATCGTAATAAGGAGTACGTATTATCAAAACAATTACTTAAATCCGGAACCAGCATTGGTGCAAATATTTCTGAGGCATACGGTGGCATTTCAGATGCAGATTTTGCATTTAAACTTTCTATCGCATATAAAGAATGTCTTGAAACCAAATATTGGGTTAAACTGCTTGATGCAACCGGCTATCTTCATAAAGAGACCAGCCAAAATTTACACAGTGATGCAGACGAACTTGCCAAAATACTTTATACTATAATTAACCGTACAAAAAATCGAAAACAAAATACCTGATACCTGTCACCTGTCACCTGTCACCTGTCACCTTTAAACCTGTAAACCTGTTACCTAATTCTCTGCATATTCCTCTGCGTGAAAAACCCCTCATCCTCGTCTATGTTGAACCGGAGCTCTTCGTATCTGAGGATGGTTTTTTGGTCTTTGTCGACCGGGTGCATGGTCATTAACGTTGGGATTGTGCGGCCTCCCATTTCCTGAATTTCTTCGAGCTCCATCGTTTGGGCCAGCTGATCTGACTGATCGTAGTTTTCCACCCTGAGCTGAATCATATCATCTTTGCATACCCATACCAGCACCTTGCCCCACACTACGGCTGCGTCTTCGTGAGGGATCATTTCAATTACCCAGGCTTCTCTTCCCTCGTAGGTTTCTTCTTCTATGATGGAGTGCTCGTAGTCATTAACTATGGAGCTTTCGTTTACCAGGTCGTCGTTGGTGAAGTCGGAGCCCATCCACGATTGCGACATCATCGAAGGCGGCATTTTGATGGTTCGGTCAACCGATGGCACAAAGTTCCAGATCTCGTTCCCGCGTTTGAGAAAAGTCGTTCCGGCGTCGCGTGAGGGCGCGGTGATCAAAATCATCGAATACTCCTGCCCAAGCGCCCAGCTTCTGATGCTCACCTCACGGGTATAGCGCGGACGCTCGATAATCATCGTCATTTCCGCATAGCTTGATTCGCCGCGCATATTGGCATCCATTTCCTCGATGATATCACGCGCGGATCGCTCGGTCTCAGCCTTAACCTTAACCTCAACCTCAGCCTCATTCTTAACCTCAAGCTGCAGACTGCTTTCTTTGGCCATCGCCCCGCTAATGAGCAAGAGCGCGATGATGATTACGGCCCCGATGCATTTTTCAAGAATCTTTGTTTTCATAATGATGGCGATAAATTATTGAATATCTAACCTTCATATACGATTAATATAACAAAATGTTGCGGAAGAATCAGTTAGACATGATTCATTATTCATTTTACAGCCGGGATGAATGAACAATAAGGAATGGTTTTCAGGTAACAGGTAACAGGTAACAGGTATCAGGTATCAGGTTACAGTCCAAGGTCAAAGGTCAAAGGTCTCTCTAATTACGCCTGTTAGATTTAAAACTAGCTAATGACATACTGTAGCCCTGACATACTTGAACTTGGTCGAAGGTCCAAAGAATTAACCATAAGGAATTAACAATAAACAATGGGATTGGTAACAGATGACAGGTAACAGGTATCAGGTATCAGTCTAAGGTCCAAGGTCGAAGGTCTCTCATATTCACGAATTTGGCTCGAAAACACCATTTAAAACTTAAAACCTGCCTGCTGCGGCAAGCCTTCAGGTTTGGCAGGCAGGCCTGTCTGCCGCGGCGAAGACAGGCAGGCTCAAAATTTAAAATTAACCAACCTCGGAGCCAGTCAAATTCCAAGCAGCTCTAATTCACCATTCACAATTCAC
>PWID01000317.1 GCA_003555145.1 Balneolia bacterium
CTTTGCGTTAATCCGCGGTATAATCCGTGCGAATCTGTGTCCTTCAAGAGTGGAATAAAATAATATACCAAGCCGTGACACTATGCTGTCACCCTCCCCTCATATATTGTTTTTAAACACTTGATAAACCTGAGAACACTAGCTATTTAGTTCAGGAGAGAACGCTGCTCTGTGGCGCCAGGGCCCGCTTAAGAGATTAAGCGGGCTTTTTTAATTTTTGCTTTGGGAGAGGCCGGAGCCGCAGTCTTTTAGAGTGATGGCTGCAGAATCAGATCCACCAGCTCGCCGGGATAGAAAACGTCAGCGAACTCCTGGCTGATCAAGATCTTTACGGGAAGACCGGTTTCTAGCGACATTCCCGGGCGCTGCATATTGGGATTTATAGGGCGGATTTGAGCGCCTAGTTCGCTGATTTCGGCCTCATAACGGCTTCTGTCCATTTTACGGCTGCGAACCTCAACCTTCATCCCGACCTCAGGATTGATGGAAAACGGCTGTCTGAGGTAGCCTACAATGTATTCCGATTCACGGGCTTCAACCACGGCAACTGTATCACCGCGGGAAACCCAGCCGCCGGCGCTTTTGGTTAAATCCTGCAGAATACCTGAAACCGGAGATGTCAGCGTCACGCTTCCAAATTCGTTTTCGATTACATCAAGCTCGGCCAGCTGCACCTGAATTGCGGCCTCGATGGTACGGGCTGCATAATCACCGGAAAAGTTGATGGAATCACCAATGTTTTCGAACTGCTCTTCCAGGTCGTTCATCAGAGCCGTTACTTCGCGCAGACTCACGTTATTCACCTCTCGACGGGCGCTCACTTCATCAAAAACCTGCTCTTCCACAAAGCCGGATTCGTACAGTCGCTGCGTGCGTCGGAACTCGTTCTCAACAAAAACGGAATCTGCGCGCAGAGCTGACTGCTCCAAACGCTTTTCCATCCAGTCTAGACGTAATCCCTGATAATCCACAAAGCTGCGCTGCTGCGTCTGCACAGGATACATTGAGGTACGGATGTAGTCTATCTCGGCCAGAATCTGACTGCGGCGGGCGCTAAGCTCTTCCGGTATAGCGCGATGAATGCGACCAAAGGCCACGCCTTGTTCCACGTAGCTGAAATCAGCTACGTTAAGATCGGAAAGAAACCCGTCTGCCGGGGCTGTAATTACGGCCTGAGGTGCCATCACCCTGCCAATAAAGTCGGGCGATTTAACCCGCTCTTCCCACAGGGTGAGGATTACTATCATTGCGATAAAAAACATAATTACCGGAATAAAACGAATCCGGAACTCACGCCAGCGTAGGCTTGCGGGAATCGGTACAGGAGTATAATCCTGATGCTGATTGCGTGATGAATTCATATGATTATACCTCCGACTCGTCTTCTGCCTTCATGGTGGTTAGGCGTTCAATGCCTTCCATCTGTCGCAGTTCATCAATGAGGAGATCGGTGCGGCCGGGATTGCGCATCAGAAGCCTGAATGATACATCAACGCCTTTATCGGCTCCGGTGGTGCGTTCACTTACCAGTACTTTTTTGAGAGCGTGGCGGTCGAGTAGTTTGTGCAGAGTCGTTATTTCCGAAAGCGGGCGACCCCAGTTCATATTCAGGATGATGTCGTAGCGCTGACGGCTGCCGAATGAAGTATACCACAGGTAAATGAGGATAAGGCTCATAGTAAGCGTGGCAATAGCGGCCGTGGTAAACTTTTGGGTTCCGCACGACATCCCAACCACAATCATGCTGAGGATATAAATGGCGTCGAGCGTATCACGCACTATATTCCTGAAGCGTACAATTGCAAATACGGCCAGAAGGCTGAATGCAGTAACCAGGTTGTTATCGAGCACGGTCATTACCGTGGCAACGGTTACCGGCAGTATGATGAGGGAGTTAACAAAGTTTTTGGAATACGACAGTCCTGTATGAGTGTACATATACACCCATGCCATCACCTGACCACACATAAAAGCGAGAAGCAGCGCCATCACCAGTGTGGGCACATCTGTAGGCAGCGGGGCTGTATCCCCGAAAAACAGCCATTCGTTCATGTTAATACGTTCTTTTTAAATTGAAATTAGAATAAAATCGGCACCCGGTGCTGACGACCAAGGTGTGACAGTCCATCGACATACTTGGCCGCAGAAGCCTGACGAAGTCCGAATATCTGCACCAGTGTTTTAAACCAGTCCGGGAACCGGTCAGTAAATTTAAGCTCCAGAATTACGGTACTGCCGAATACACTGATGGGATCAATCATGTCATTCTTAAACTGGAGTTGGCTCACCGGCTCCGACTGAACATGCCGGTCCATTGTCACCCTTATTTTGTTGTTACCATCAGCCATCCATGCTTCCCTCATATACGAAACATGCACGGCCGGGCGCGCCGAAAGCTGATTGATTTTTTCCGAGATCGAGATAATTGCATCCATGCTGTCGGGATTGTAATCAACCAGATCGTCCTCTACTGCAAAATGACCGTTCAGAATGGACTCTGCTGAAGCGCGATACACCTTGGCTCTTTTTTTAGCGATAATCTGATTAATACGTCTTTTCATTTCGAAAAACACAGGGGTATCATCACCGGTTTCGTAATAGCGAATCCGAAGCTTAAACCGGTTTCGCTCTCCGTTGATGGTATCCATATAGGTTTTGTAGCCCGGGGAATCGAGGTAGAGACTGTGCACGGGATAGGATAAATCGGGACGTGTAGCGCCAAACTCATCCAGATCGAGATAAGCAGACACAAAATCCCGAATGGCCAGCGCGGTGTGCTCGCTTACGTGGTATTTGTACTCAAATCTCTGTTTCTGTAGCTTATCTGCCATGAGTCCGTTCTACACTTCTTATATTTTTTTTCGGCACTTTAATTTTTTCTGTAAATCTTAATATAAAGATAATACAGAACGGTTGCATCAGATAGATAATTTGATGTAGAATACTAAGTTAATGCAGTTTAGAGTAAAATTTTTGAGAGTTGATTCTTGATTAC
>PWID01000090.1 GCA_003555145.1 Balneolia bacterium
CCCGGGAGCACAAAGAATTCATCGGGAAAAAAATCTATGAAATCGAGCCACGTTTCCCGAACTGCATCATTCTAGGACTCGTTCGAATACAGGATGATGAGTTTGTGCCTATGCTTAACGTGAGGCATGATGTTGAAATACAGGAGCACGACCGAATCATATTTCTGGCGAATTCTCATGATGATACCAACCCCCTCAAAGAAAGCGCCGGTCAGTACAAAGCCATGTTTTCTCCGCCTGATGGAAGAAAGATAAAGACGTCTGAAGAAGCATCATCTCAAACCCAAACAATCCTTCTGCTCGGGTGGAATAAGAAGGTGCCCGCTTTAATACATGAGCTCGGTACGTATGAAGATGTGAAGTTTGAGGTAAGCCTGCTATCGGTTATCCCGGAGACTGCCAGGAAAAAGAAAATAGCAGGCTATGGCGGCTATGTTTCCAGGGTAAGCTGTAGCTATATTGAGGCAGATTTCATGGTTGAAGCCGAGCTCCGGGCTGTTAAACCCTATACGTTTGATCATATTTTGTTTATGAGTTCCGATACGCTTACGGATGGCGAAGAGGCCGATGCCCGTACAATTGTAGGCAAAATTATGCTCGACGATATACTTGAAAAACAAGCCACGGGCACGCCTCAGGTTTTGCTGGAACTCGCAAACTCTGATAATAATGATCTGATTAAAAGCCCGGGTTCCGAGGTTATTATAAGTCCGGTGATTATCAGTCATTTGCTGGCTCAGGTTGCATTGAGAAGAGAGCTCCAGTCTATTTACACGGAGCTGTTTACGGTAGGAGGAGCCGAAATAGAGTTCAGAGGCCTGCATCAGTATGGTTTAACTGAAGGCACGTTCAAATTCTCCAAAATTGAAGAAACTATCTCCGGTTACGGGGAAACCGCGATGGGCATATATAAAAACTATTCAGGTTCAACCGGCGCCAAAAAGCTGATCCTTAACCCACCTAAAAACCAGGAAATAAAAGTGACAGAAAACGATCAGTTTGTAGTTCTGATGAGCTATTGAGATGTTTTATGATGATTTGAGTTCAAGACATTTAAAACTCTGCTGCCTTCTGTCACTGAAAAATGAATCATGAATCATGAAACATATCCTGTCTTGCGATTCTGTTTTCTTATATTAATCGGGTTGCAGCATCTTATCATACTCTAACTCACAATTAGCTCGTGCTTATGGCTTTTCGGATTAAGGCGCCAAATACATTAATTCTGGTCCTGCTGGTGATGGTTTTCTTTGCCGGCCTCACCTGGGTGATTCCCGGCGGTCAGTTCGACCGGGTTGATATGGACGGCCGTGAGGTTGTTGATCCGGCCTCCTTCAATTATATCGACTCCAATCCGACTTCGATCACTGACCTCATTCTGGCGCCGGTGCGCGGATTCAACGACAGCTACGGGATGGCGATTATCGTCTTCATTTTTATCGTGGCCGGTGCGTTTTCCATCATACAAAAAACAGGCGCGTTTGATGTGTTCATCCGCCGTGCGGCCAAATTCTTTTCCGAAAATCCGCAGTGGCGGCCTGTGTACATTCCGTTTTTTATGATTTTATTCTCGGTGATGGGCGCCACCTTCGGCATGAGCGAGGAGACCATCGTTTTTGTGCCTCTTTTTGTGACCCTTTCGCTCGCCCTGGGCTATGATTCCATAACCGGGGTGGCCATTCCGTATGTGGGTGCTCACATCGGCTTCGCAGGGGCGGTGTATAATCCGTTTACAGTTGGCATCGCGCAGGGTCTGGCCGAGATTCCGGTCTTTTCGGGAGCCGGCTTCCGCATGCTGCTATGGCTGGCCATCACCTTAGCGGGTATCGCCATGGTGTATATGTACGCCACGGCCGTGCACAAAAACCCGATGAAATCGCCGGTGTACATGATTGATAAAAAGCGGGAAGTAAAGGATGAAGACGGCGAGATTCCGCCCATTTTATTGCGCCATATAATTGTAATCGGCCTGTTTTTCCTCACCCTTGTCCTGCTCATTTACGGGGTAGTTCAGCTCGGCTGGTATATTGAAGAGCTTTCCGGCCTTTTCATAGCCCTTGCGGTGCTTTCGGCCATTTTCGGTCGGCTTGGAGGCGATGATTCCGCCGTCGCTTTCCTCACCGGTATGCGCGATGTGATGGGTGCTGCGGTGATAATCGCCCTGTCGCGCGCTATCCTGATTATAATTACGGATGCCGAGATTGTGGATACTATTCTGTTTCATCTGGCGGCCTCGCTCGACAATTTCAACGCCTACGGATCGGCCTCGCTCATGCTGGGCGTGCAAACCCTGCTGAACGTGGTTGTGCCCAGCGGCAGCGGTCAGGCTGCGCTCACCATCCCGCTCATGGCTCCCCTCGGTGACCTGATCGGCATTTCCCGTCAGAACGTGGTCCTCATTTTCCAGCTCGGCGACGGCATTACCAATATGATCATTCCGACCTCCGGCGTGCTAATGGGGGTGTTAGGCATCGCCAAAATACCTTGGGAAGTCTGGGCCAAATGGCTCTTCATGAAGCTGCTCGTGCTCTACGCAATAGCGCTGGTGTTTATCGTGGCGGGAATAGCGATTGGGTATAGCTGATGCGGGGGAGGACGCAGAATATGATAGGACGCAAAGGAACGCAGATTATGGCCTGTCTGCCACAGCGAAGCCAGGCAGGCGCAGATTAACGCAAAGTATGAATTCGTGTAGGCTTAGAATATAATTTCTTTTTCGTGAACCTTTGTGTCTTCGGGTCTTCGTGGTTACCCTTCAAAGGTCGCTACGAATTGAATTTAAATAATGCTACACAAATAACAATCCAAAATGCAAACGAGCACAAACAACCGGAGCTTTGTGCCAATTCCATGATCACCTTAATAAAAATCTGCACCTACCTTCTTAAAGCGGCAGATAAAGCAGCTGGAAACAGCTTTCCTACAGTAAGGCGGCATACGGGAGAGAATGACAAAGGCAAGGATTAAAGAAAGGAATAAGAGGAGATA
>PWID01000156.1 GCA_003555145.1 Balneolia bacterium
TCTATAAGCATAGATAATATCCTCCTGCTTGTTAACATTTCGTCTATGCACTAAACAACGGGAAAGGCGGGGTTGGCATTCCGATGGGCTGGAACAAGATGCGGGAATAGGCAGGACGCTGATTGTCACGGATTATGTCGCAGATTGGCGCAGATTTATTTAAGGTAAAAAGTGGGGTTTTAGAATTCCCTATAACCTTTGTGCCTTCGAGCCTTGGTGGTTCAGCATTTTATTGAAGTGAAGAATTGCGCGATGATATCTTTACCAAAAACAAAAAAAGGACTGCCTTAACAAAAAGACAGTCCCTTAAATTTTCCGGGTGGGCGCAGAGGGATTCGAACCCCCGACCCCCTGCTTGTAAGGCAGGTGCTCTAAACCAACTGAGCTATGCGCCCGATTTATTGGAAGACCTAAATATAAGGCCGAACCCACACCCATGTCAACAGGAAATTAAGGATTGGTGAAATTTTCTGATTCATGATTTCAGATTGCGCCATTTCCGATGATTACGGCTATGATTCGCTTTTCGGCCGGCTCGATTATCGGAAGTTCATCGAGAAGGTGCTTGAGCTCACGCAGCCCATGAGGGTGTTTTTTCAGATACCCGTTTATGTCCTGAAGCCGGATGTTCTGATATTTTCGGTTCCTGCGTTCGTTTTCCAGCCAGTATATCAACACCGGCTGAGTGATGTCCAGCCAGCGGTTGGCCAGCTCATACCAGTCAGGCACGGGTTCCGAGGCTCCTGGTTTGGTCTTTATGAGGTCACTCAGCTTTTTCATGTAACCAAGCGTTTCATCGTCAATTTTAAGCGATTCGGCATTTTTAAGCCACTGAGGCAGTACCTTTTGTATCTGGTTTAGCGCGTTTTGTTTTTTGTTGGGCAGCATCTCCTGCTCATGACGATTCAGCCAGTGCACGGCTTCCCGCAGCTGTTTTTCGGCAGCGTCATTAAAATCATCCTGCTCTGCATTCCTCAGATTTTTCTGAAACCAGGCCGCAATCTGATTTATTTCCGCTATTGGCTTTTCATCACCTATTCGCAGCAGCCAGGACGGCGCAGATGAGTCCGAGCCTTCAAGCGCCAGAAAAGTAAATGGCACCGGCGACTTCACCACGCTGATCCACGTCCCGGTTGTTTGGTTCATCTGTTTGACCTCATCATACAAAGGCTCATCAACCATTGCTTTTTTACCCGAAACAAGCCCCCGAAGCGAGCTGAACGCATCCTCAAAACCTTCCCAGGATCGGTCTTTTTCCTGATGATCCTCAAAGGCCGCGATTACCTGCTCGGTGGTGAGCGACTCCTCCTCAAACTCATCCGAGCGCTCCATCAGCTCCTCGGGAAGGGTGATGTTACTCCCGATCAGGCTTTCCACCATCTGATGCCTCTGATAAAAATTTCGATCCGTTTTGAGTCTGAACTCCTCCGAGTCATCCGGCCAGTACACAAACACCTCCTTATGAGGGCTATCCATGCGCTCCACCCGGCCGATGCGCTGCTCCGCAATGCGAATGACCGACGGCATATCCAGAAACAGCACGGCCGAGGCCCGCTGAAGATTGACGCCCTCCGAAAGCGCATCACTGCACAAAGCGGCCATTTCAGCTTTTTCTGCCTCAAGCGCAAAGCCTGACGTAAGCATTTTTTTCGTCTTACCCGTACTGCCGGTCACGACCATGGCCTTATCATCATACCCCTTTTCGGCGAGCAGCTGCTGCATAAGGGTTAGGGTGATGAGGGCCGTATCGTACACCAAAAGCATGCCGTGCTTATCGATCATTTTTATGATCTGACTGGCTTTCCCCTCTTCGCGTGCCTGACTCATTTTTGTGGCAAGGTGCTGAATTTGTCTCAGGGCTTCAATTTCTGCCCTGCACGTCTCCTCCCAGACTTCTTTTTGGGTGAGGAAATCCGGAAGCTCGATCTTCAGATTGGTGGCCGGCAAATCCCGCATCAGAGTTTCCACCCGCTCGATGATGTTCCCCGTATCGCTCTGTTTGAAGCTGTCAATTCCGAATTCGCGCATGGCCTCGGTCGTACCGGCCAGGTGCTCAACCAGTGCCGCCCGGCTCGACCGGAGCATATTGCGAATGTTATAGCGGGTGAGTGCCGCACCCATCGAAAGCCGTTTTTTCAGAAACGCCTGCTCACGTTCAGGCGTCTGCCTGTCATACGAATCGGCCGTGAGGTTGGAAATATAGATGATGCCCTTCAGATGCTGAATCAGCTCTTCGATTTGGGCCGCGATTTCTTTGTCGGCTGTGGTTTCACCGGTTTTGTACAATCTTGCCCTGCTCACCGGATACCGGCATTTGTTCCCCATCACGTCGGTGAATTCATCCGGCTCCTGATCCACGGCTTCATTCAATTCCTTTTTGGTGCGCCTCACCATAAAACGGTTCACATAGCGGCGAAGCTGATCCATCTTTTCCGGGCTGCGACTATCTTTTGAACTCAAAAGCTCTTTATAGGTCTTGTAGGCCTCATCATCCAGATTATCCAGGCCGAGAATTTCCACGAGGCGTAGTAAGTCATCGCTTCTCCGGTTGATGGGAGTTGCGGTAAAAAGGATGATGTGATCCGCCCGGTTCACAACGACCGATCTGCTGCGAATTGAGTTTTTATTAAGGTAATTATGCGCCTCATCGATGAGCAGAATATGGGCCCGCTTCACGTTTTCGAGCGCTTCGGCTGATGCCCTGTGTTCAGGATTACTCAGCAGCCCGTGAGAAACCGGATCGGAGGTATTCCAGTCCAGATGCCGTAGCTCCTGCCGCCATCCCTCCCGAACCAGTGGCGGACACACAATCATATACCGGCTTCGATGTGGTTTCAGCTGTATCCATAGCTTGTTGAGCAGGGCTTCGAGCAGCTTGGCGCCCATGCGCGTTTTGCCCGAACCAGTCGGATCTGCTATTAGCACGCTACCCTGACGCTCCAGCAAATACAGCGCCTGAGCGATGCCTTTTCGTTGCGTGGGCCAAA
>PWID01000290.1 GCA_003555145.1 Balneolia bacterium
AGGTGCAAATGGCCGGGGCTGATCAATTCTCGTGTTTAATCCCACCCAGGGTTAGTTTTTATAGAAAGCCGCGTTTTCCAACGACTCTCTAAATTTGAATGCGTATTTCCACGATAGGTATGTTCAAAGCTTTTAAACATTTAATAAAAAAACGTAAAACAAAAGGAGCCGATTTATTAGATCGGCTCCTTTTTTTTGGCGTAACACTTTTTACTGAACAGCTTAGATCTCTCTAATATGCTATGGCTTCGGGTTAGCTATGATGGCTTCGCGTATTCCTTCACGTTCTTTCTGCTGTGGAAGAGACATTACGTCTGATCCGTTAGAAATAAAAGTCATTTCATTAACCGGCGTAATATTGCCTGAAAGACCATCAAGTTCGAAGACGGTCCAAAGTGTACCCGGTTCGGAAGGAACCTGAAACTCAGCAACCTGCCCGGTGTCGTCATACACACGAACCCTTGCATTTGAGGCCCCGAGCTGCGCACTGGTTTCAGAAAAACGATTGGTAAAATCATGAACTGAATAACGATAAACCCCGTCGAATTGCTGGGAAATGGTTGTTGTCTCTGGCCCGAAGCTGTTAGTTACGTCCCGATCGAGAAAGGCAAACGGCGTTGAAGTGAGACTACCCCTGTTTTGCCACCATACCCGGAAACGGTCATCCGAACCCGGAATCGGACCGGTGAGAATTGCATCGAGGTCACGTGGTGTTTCTCCCCATGTGAGGACGATGCGAACTTCCCCCGAACCGAGTACCGGTGAAAGGGCAATATTGCCCAGATCATTGGTCTCCCCGCTTATCACCTGTACACCAGCTATTTCGGCCGAAAGGTAGCCAGGCATCGATACCGACACATTGTAGTCTCCTTCAGGTAGTTCAAACGAGAAAAGCCCCTGTGAATTCGTACTGGTACTATTATCCCCGCCCAAATCGACGAGTGCATTCTCAATCACTTCTCCATCGAGTGCGTCCACAACCCGGCCGGTAAGCATACCGGGATCGCCGGTTTCTACCGGCGAAAGGGCGATATCGCCAAGATCGTTGGTTTCACCACTCAACACCTGCACACCGGCTATTTCGGCTGGTGTGTACCCACTCATCGATACAGATACATTGTAGTCTCCTTCCGGTAGTTCGAACGAGAAAACTCCCTCTGCATTCGTACTGCTATTGTTGTCCCCGCCCAAATCGACGAATGCTCCTTCAATCACTTCTCCATTGTCTGCGTCGACAACACGGCCGGTAAGTATGCCTGTCGAACCTGCTGTTACCTCGAGACTTCCGCTGCCGCTAATGCTTCCAGAAGTTGCGATAATCGAGGCAAGCCCTGAAGCAACAGCTGTCGCCAGACCATCCGCATCTACGGTCGCTACGTCCGTGTCGTCGCTTGACCAGGTGATTTCAGGATCCGCAACCGGCTCCCCGTGAAGATCCAGCAGCTCTGCCTCATACTGCTGAGTACCCCCTGCATTAACTGAAGCCTCGGAAGGTGAAACTATAATCGAGCGAACAATACCGGTCTCAACCCTGAACTTGACCGGCAGGGTTTGGTTGGCCACAATGGCTATTTCCCCTGCTTCCCGATGTCCATTAGCCTGACTTCCGTTTTGGACTACGTGTACATCCGCATGGCCAAGGGTAAAATCACCCACTAACACCCGAATCCGGTACGTTTGCCCGGCAGATGCGCCGCTTCTCCTTGTATTCCAGTTTACGATATAGTGCTCATCTTCTTCCACCATCCGCACCCTTTCCGGGCCCTGACCTTCCACATCGAAGCTTGCGTGAAGGCTCTCGCAGGCAGGGGTTTCACATATCTCTACAACCGGAGAAAGGCCGGGGTCGAAGGTGCCGCTGAATTCGGAATTTTTTACCATTGGAGGCAGAAAATAAAACCCATTTACAGTCGATATCGGGTCATCTGTCTCTGAATCAAGTACACCCGCCTCGGATTCACTCACAGGCAGGTTCTCCGAATCCGTTAGCTGAGGCGATAATACATTATCACATCCCAACACAAGTATTAAGAGGACCAGACCGGCCATCATAGAGTTTACAATACTACGGTTTGTATCGTTTAGCTTTTTCATTCTTTCAGTGCATTAAGGTTAGTTTGGCCGGTGCTGACCATTTCCACTTATTAACCCACCCCGGGTTAATAAACATCGGGAAACCACGCTTTCCCCCTCTTCAATCTTTAGTCCTTTTTTCTTTATACGATTCACAAAAATCTTCTATCACAGGCTGTAACAAAATCATTAAAATGTGAAAATCATCATATAATGTACAAATACAGTTCGGATGGCACAAGATGTAAAATAGTCCTGAAAACAAAAAAGCCCTGAACAGTCGAAACCATTCAGGGCTTTAAGTGATGTGTGGGACCGGGCGGAATCGAACCGCCGACACACGGATTTTCAGTCCGTTGCTCTACCGACTGAGCTACAGTCCCCTTCATCAGAGAGCACCAAATATAAGGTCTTTCGAAGCTGAATGAAAGCTGATTTTTAACTTTTTCGGACCTGGCCTTAACGGCCCCTTTTTATATCAAACGATATCAATTACCTAAGCGCCATCATCATAATAAAAAAAAGTAACAGTAATCAATTATTACTGCTATTGGCTGTCCAAAACAATTTGGCAGATGTCGCCGGGCAGATCTTTTAAAGTACAGCATAGTTTTTGACCATGACTGAAAAGGATTATGTGGATGGTCCTTGATTGGTGCTGCGCAATGGGGAATTTTGAATTTTGAATTGGTTTTCCGGGGTGGAATCGGGCGGTGAGGGTAAACCTACCAATTCTGTTAGGCAGGCCTGTCTGCCGCGGCGAAGACAGGCAGGCACAAAAAAGAAAAAACACGAAAAACCACTAACAATGTATGTAAGGACTCGGGTTAAACATTCATCTCTGCGTTAATCGGCGATATAATGCGCGCTCCTTCGCGTCCTTCAGGGTCGAAAGTCCAAGGTCCAAGG
>PWID01000273.1 GCA_003555145.1 Balneolia bacterium
AGTTTCGAAGAAAGCAGGGTGGTGGATATGTCGGCCATCGAGGCGTTGAATAAACTCACCGAGCGCTATCACAAAGTCGGCAAACGGGTATCGCTGACTCACCTCAGCAAGGACTGCCGACAGCTCCTCAAAAACGCCGAGGCCATCATCAAAGTAAACGTGATGGAAGACCCGACCTATAAAGTCGTGGTTTCAGACAGCAGGGAGCTTTCGAAAGGGTAGGGGTTCTGTAGTAAAAACATAGAAAGTAGAGACGCGATGCATCGCGTCTCTACTTCTGGGTTTGTTAAAATTCCAATAATGAATAAAAAAAACTTTGTCTTGCCATTCCTTCTCACAGAACCCAATATATCCCGCTTGCCGCGTTGATCAGGTAAAATTTTCGACTCGAACCGAAAATTTTAGATTTACAGCAACAGCAGAACTCATCAAGGTTTCTAAAACCTTGATGAGTTGTTGTTAAAACCTCGGATAAGTTTCGAATTACATCCAATCTGCTTTAATTCTTCAGGTATTTATCCAGCCAGCCGTAGAACTCGCGGTGCCAGAGCAGGCTGTTTTGCGGACTGAGAATCCAGTGGTTTTCGTTGGGGAACAACAATAGCCTGCTGTCGATGCCCATAGCCTGCGCGACGGTAAAGGCCTGCATGCTTTCAGATACGGGCACGCGGAAATCCTGCTCACCGTGGATTATCAGAATGGGCGTGTCCCAGTTACGGACGTAGAGGTGAGGGGAGTGTTTGTCGTAGCTCACCGGCCGGGGTTCATCCCAGTAGGCGCCGTCGAGATCGAAATTGACGAAAAACATCTCCTCGGTTGTGCCGAACATGGCTTCAAGATGGAATACGCCCGCATGTGAAATGAACGCCTTGAAACGCTCTTCGTGATTACCGGCCATCCAGAATACGGAGTAGCCGCCGAAGCTGGCGCCGACTGCACCAAGACGGTCTTCATCCACCCATGATTCTTCCTTTACGTTATCGATAGCGCTGAATAAATCCTGCATGGCTTGTCCGCCCCAGTCACCGCTAATCTGACGATTCCATTCTTCGCCGAAACTCGGCAGGCCGCGACGGTTTGGCGCTACCACTACGTAGCCGGCGTTTGCCATCACCTGAAAGTTCCAGCGATAGGAGAAGAACTGGCTCACGGTTCCCTGCGGACCGCCTTGTGCATACAGCAGAGCCGGATAGGACTCATTTTCATCAAAACCGGGAGGCAGAATTACCCAAACAAGCATGCGCTTGCCGTCGGTGGTTTCGACCCAGCGCTGCGTGACTTCACCCAGCGTAAGCTCGCCAAGAAGCTGATCGTTTACTCGGGTGAAGCGTCTCATGTCGCCCCCGGAAGCGGGTACCGTGTACAGCTCAACCGGCGATGACATCGACATTACGCCGGCTACGAGCAGGGATTCATCACCCTGCATAGCCTCTGCAAAACCGGTTACATCGTGTATGCCTTCGGTGAGCTGACGAACGGGCGGAACCGCCGAACGGGCGAGCATATTCAGTTCAAAAAGCTGTACAGTGGCCTCAATGCCGCTGGTGAAATAAATCCGGGTTCCGTCTTTGCTGTATGATGCGCTGTTCATATTGCCGTCGAATCCGCGGCTCAACTCGCGCATATCGCCCGTTTCGAGCGTCATTTCCATCAGTCGGTAGCGGTCTGATTCGTATCCGGGAGTAACCATCCGGTTCCAGATCATACGCGCGCCGTCCGGACTAAAATTCGGATAAAAATCGTACCCCGGATTCGGAGCGGTGAGGTTTCTGGTTTCACCGGTTTCCAGATCATACAGATAAATATCCGAGTTGGTGGAAAAAGCGGCCTCGGTACGACTCATCTTTCGTGAGGTGTAGGCGATTTTTGTGCCTGACGGATGCCATGCAATTTGTGATGCCCCCCCGAATGGCTTCAGCGGCGTATCGTGCGGTTCGCCATCCATAATGTTCATCATCTCACCAATTTGGCCATCGTTATAAGGCGCAATATGAAGGTGACGATAGGTGCCGTCGAACCATGTATCCCACTGCTTGTAGAGCAGTTCATCATAAATACGCGCTTCGGCTTCGGGAAATTCAGGGTGAAAATCCACGCCGGAAACAGGCTGTACTTTTATATTCCGGGTGAATGAAAGGTGAGCTCCGTCGGGGCTGTACATCACAAAGGAAAGGCCGCCGTCGATATCGGTAACCTGACGCGCATCGCTGCCATCGGGACGCATTTCCCAAAACTGGCCTCCGCGCACGAAGCCAATCCGCTCCCCGTCGGGCCGCCATACGGGCGAGGAGGCGGAGGTTTCGTGCGTAAGCTGCATCAGCTCATCGGAGTCAATGTCCTTTCGGAAAACGTGAGTGACGGAGCTGTTTTCCTGAGCATCAACCTTGGTGATGGTGAAAAGCACCATGGTTCCGTCGGGAGAAGTAACTGGGTTTCCAATGCGCTGAAGCTCGAGCATTTTCTCTGCAGAAAGCCCCATTTCGGTATGATGATCGGCCGTTTCGCTAACCGACATGGCCGATTGACCGGCAGAAGCGCAGCTGGTGAAAGTAAGAAGCAAAACAGCGGCGAGGACCGGCCTCAAAGCCGCGGCACATAGTTCGAATCGATTCATTTTTTTTGAAAGTCTGGTTCCGGTGAATAAAAATAAAAAAAGGAATACGGTAAATGCCGTATTCCTTCAAAATAGTAAATAAACTGATTGAAGAATTTATCAACTGTATCTTAACTCATCAACTACAACCAAAACTCATCAAGGTTTTTAAAACCTTGATGAGTTAGTTGATATTTTTGAAAAACTCGATGCTTTTTATTTAAAACGCAGCGTCGAAGTTCCCGCGCTGGTGGTGAGGCTGATGTTTACCGCGCCGTTTCCGTAGGATCCGTTTACGCGACGGTCTGTTTTAGTACCGTTAAAAGTTGAATCACCATCGTTTTCAACCCGGGTGTGGGAGCCGCGCATGTTCAG
>PWID01000132.1 GCA_003555145.1 Balneolia bacterium
GAGATTTGGTAGCTTCATGCTTTTGCGTTTCTTTCTGATCCTTTTGATCATCTTCAGCAGCGTCCTTTTTGTAGTATTTGGACTTAACGTTGCCACTGTTTCTGGACTTGGGTGAAGAAATCCGGACCGGAGCTGAGCGTTTACGGCTTGATTGAGAATCATCATCACCGGAAGACTTGCGGCTTCTACGATCGTCGTCATCAGAGTCGGGAGTTCTGCCACGGGTTCTGTGATCCGTATTCTTGCCGTTTCTTCCGTTTTTCTTGTAGATATCGAGCAGCTCGGTATTTTTCCGGCCTCCGCTTTCGAGATTGGCCAGATTTTGCTCATTCTGTTTGATGGCTTCCTCAATCGACTCACCCTGATGAACCGTATCGGCAATATCGAATTCAGAGTTTTTAAGCGTAGCCTTATACTCGTTCAGAGAAATCGTTTCTTCTTCATGAATTGAAATATTCAATCTGTATTTAAACATCCATTTCACTCTGGTACTGATTAAACCCTGGCAGAGAACAGAGTAGAAAAACGGGTTTACGTACAGCTCTACGGAACTATACGAGTAGTTGTGCTTGAACTTGCTTACCCATGCCTCAATATCGGAAAGGAGCGTACTTTCGGAAACAATGCTACCGGAGCCGCCGCACATTGGGCAAACCTTGGAAACCGATTTAACCACGCTCGGGCGAATACGCTGGCGCGTAATCTGCATAACACCGAAATCAGACATTGGCAGAATATTGGTTTTCGCGCGGTCCTTCTTGAATTCCTTCCGGATTTCATCATACACTTTCTTTCTGTTCGACTCCTGCTGGAGATCGATAAAATCAACCACGATAATTCCGCCGATGTCGCGCAGCCTGAGCTGCTTTGCAATCTCACGGGCAGATTCGAGGTTGGTTTTCAGAGAGTTGTCTTCCTGAGCTTTTTTAGCTGCATAGCGGCCGGAGTTAACGTCGACCACGTACATGGCTTCGGTCTGCTCGAAAATGAGGTAGCCACCGCTCGGCATTTTTACCCTCGGGCTGAAGATAGAGTTCACATCACGCGATATGTTCAGGTGATCGAACACATGCTCTTTACCTTTGTACTGCTCCACGTTTTTAAGCATGGAAGGAGCGACCCTGGAAATATAACCTTTAATGGTTTTATACGACTCGGGATCGTCGATAAGAATACGACTGTAATTTTTGGAAAACAGGTCGCGAACAAGGCTTTCTGTCATATCCAGGTCGCGGTGGAGCAGGGTAGTGGGTTTGCTGGATTTAAGCTTATCTTGAATTTCTACCCATTTATCGTGCAGATCTTTAAGGTCTTCACGGAGGACTTCATCACTTTGACCTTCAGCAACGGTTCGTACAATTACGCCGAATCCGTTAGGTAGCATTTCAGAGATGACGCTTCTTAGTCTGCGGCGTTCTTTGTAAGAGCGTATTCGCTTGGAAACGGCCACGTAATCGCCGAATGGAATGAGAACGAGGAAACGACCGGCAAGGGTGATGTCGGTAGATACGCGAGGCCCTTTAGAGCCGATAGGCTCTTTCACAACCTGAACCATCACTTTCTGTCCGGGCTTCAGCAGGTTTCCTATGATGTTCTGCTCATAGACGGTCTGCTCTTTAGGCGACATATTCTTGATCGAATTGTCGGCTACTTTTTTGCGAAACTCGAGAAGTTCATTGCTCACTTTCTGCGGAATTTTATCCCGCCCATTGAGCATTACCAGGTATTCTTCGAGGTGTTCACCAAGATCAGAATAGTGCAAAAAGCCGTCTTTAGGCGTGCTGAGGTCAATAAAGGAAGCGCGGATACCGCTCATCACTTTATGTACCTGCGCTAAATATATATCACCAACTGATCGTCTGTTTTCCGGTGATTCGATAAAAAACTGCGCTAACTCACCGTTTTCAATTAACGCGATACGCTTCTGTTTGCCAGAAGAATGAATAACAATTTGATTGTCCATTTAGATATGTTTTCGCATACAAATTGCGAAAACCGGAGTCTGCTTTACGCTTAAACTGTAAAACCTGAAGTTTCAAAGAACCTGATGTAAAAGGTAAAATAAAGTTGTTTAAAAGTCTTCCAGGGTGCTTATAGATCCCGGTTTCCGCTTCGTATAAATTTCTGTTTATAGAGGGAATAAGGTATTGTTCGGGAGTGCGGGCTGCTGTTTCATCTGTTGTCTCGTTTAAACTCAATGCAGTGTGCCGCGCTTGTTCATCCCGCTTTAAAACCACAACCAGCAGGCAAATCTTCTGCAAGAAGATCATAATACTCATATATGCAGAGAATGCAGGGCAGTAAATGGTTTTATAAAAAAAGGCCATCTTATAATATAAGGCTACTAATGCTCGAATTAAAGAATCATGTTAACTAATTCGCTCTTCTGGGTTAAAAAGATTTTAATAAACTTGAGTATTACTCTTCAACCCGTTTAATCCGTGCGCCTACTTTGTTGAGTTTATGTTCGAGGCCTTCGTAGCCTCTGTCGAGATGATACACCCTAAGAACTTCGGATGTTCCCTCGGCATACATGGCCGCCATCACAAGGCTCACGCTTGCGCGCAAATCTGTGCTCATGATGGACGTTCCGGTAAGCTGCTGCCCGCCTGTAATTACTGCGGAATTGTTTTTTACAGAAACATCTGCACCGAGTCGCGCAAGCTCAGGTATATAGCTGAACCGATCGGGATAAATGGTATCTGTAATATGAGCTTCACCTTCGGCCATAGCCATCAGAATCGCCCATTGTGCTTGTAAATCGGTTGGAAACCCCGGATATATTTCTGTTATGACCGATACTGGTTTTATTTTTTCCGGTGAGATAATTTTCATATCCCGCCCATCGATTTCGTAGGTAGCGCCTGTTTTCTTAAACCAGACGGCAAACTCTCCAAGATCTTCAGGGTTGGTGTTTTTTAAGGTGATGTCAGATTCCGGATGCATGGCTGCCAAAAGCATATATGTGCCGGTTTCAATGCGGTCGGATGCATTTCTGAAGGTAACACCGTTAAGTTTTGAAACGCCTTTAACTACCAGTTTAGATGTGCCCTTTCCTTCTATATCTGCACCCATTTGCTGCAGGAAATCGCACAACTGTACAACGTCGGGCTCTTTTGCTGCGTTTTTAATAATGCAGGTCCCTTTGCCCCGAACTGAAGCAAGCAACAGGTTAACCGTAGCCCCAACGCTGGATGGATTCAGAGTGTATGTTCCACCGGGCAATCCTCCTTCCGGCACGCTTGCTACTACATAGCCTTTGTCGAGTTTTATATCTGCTCCAAATGCTTTAAGACCTTCAATGTGCAGGTCTACAGGCCGCGGGCCCCATGCGCAGCCGCCGGGGAGAGATACTTTGGCCTTCCCTACTTTTCCAAGCAGGGCTCCAAGCATGTAAAAAGAAGCCCGCATCTTACGCACGAGCTCATAAGGGGCTTCCGGATAGTAGAGGTTATCCGGGTTAATGTTTAGTGTTTGTGCTTTTTGGTCATAATCTATTCGGGCACCGGTAACGCGCATAACGTTGTTAAACGTAAGAATGTCGTTCAGACCAGGAATATTTTCTATGCTTGTTTCACCATCTGCCAGTAAAGCAGCCGCCATAAGCGGAAGTGCGGCATTTTTTGAGCCGCTTATTGCGATTTCTCCCTTTAAGGGGTAACCGCCTTCAATAATAAATTTATCCAATCGCCTCGATCTCCATCAGGGTTATGTTCTTTTCGACCGACTGTCCGGCCGAAACGTCAATTTTTTTAATTACACCGCTTGAGGGCGATTTAAGCTCGTTCTCCATTTTCATGGCCTCCAGTATAATAACCGGATCGCCTTGCTTTACCTCATCGCCTTCAGCGGCTAACACACTTACAATTTTGCCCGGCATAGGTGCTTTTAACACGCCTTCCCCGCTTTTACTTCCTGTTTTAAAGCCCAAGCGATCCAGAAGCAGCATTTGATCGTCTTTAATCCCAGACTGATACCATTTACCGTCTATAGTAAATTCCAGCTGGGTTTCATTGATTGTAATATTGCTAAGTATATGGGATTCATTCCCGACTCTTAGAACATAACGGGAATCGTCGAGCTTGGTAAATGTGTATTGGATTTTAGAATTTCCAATTACGGCTTTATTACCATCACCGGAAAGCGTAACGAGTCGCTTTGTGTCTTTTATGGTCGTTTCAAAGTTCATATTAAGTAGGAAATTTATGAGCGCTGTTCACATATTATCTGGCCGCCAGGCCTCTGCTTGTGGCCCTGAAGCTGAAGTATTCTAAGTGGTCCTGATCATATCCGGAAAGTCTTTTGGCTTTATCTTCGTCAAAAACTTCGACCATTCCGGCGTTAATTAACTGTATGAGGTCATCCCGTAGTGCTCCCCGGTGATGTCCCGTTTCCTCTAGCAAAGTATAATAAGATTCGATAAAAATCAGCTGATTTATAACCTGCTTCTGGGAAGGTGTTGCTTTCATGTTGTTTTAGGCGGATAGTATGATCTGGAGTTATTCTGTGGCTGAAAATAGCCCTTTTATTCGACTTTAACATCCCCGTAGGTAATCAGGTTTTCCCGGTTGTCGAAGATATAGACCCTGTGAAGACCACGCGCTCCTGAAATAGTGCCGCTGCCACCTGGATCGAATAGAGCAGGGTTAAATTCCAATGAAATGAAACCTTGCGGAACGGGCACACGCTCATCGAAGGTGAGGGTTCTTGCAAAACGGTTCTCGATATAGGTTCTCACATAAAGTCCGTTTACCGGAGTAAGGGAAAGTATGAGCAGTTCTATGCGCACATTTTGCCCTGTAGTAGGGTTAGGGTAGGCGGGCTGATTAATCTCTACAACTCCTGAATACATCGGACTTATTCTCCAGTCGTCGGGGTCTTCCCGGATTACATTTCCGGATGCGTCTGTCTCGGTAAAATTATTTGGTAAACGGAAGGCTTCGTTTTCAAAATCCCGCTGAGCATCGTCGGTACTGCTGCACGACAACAGAATGGCCGGAACAGCGAGCAGTAGAACAATCTTAACGGTTAATTGTACGAAATTGGAGGTCATTGTATAAAAATCGAGCCTGAATGCAGGTCTGTACAATATGGCTTTATGTTTCAACCGTTAGGAGTAGAAACTTAAAACGAAGTTGTACAAACCTTTGTTTGAGGTTGCTGTTGAGTCAAATTCAGCCGAAATTAAAGGCTAGTCAAAAAATAATATATTCATTGATTATTATGCTAACTATTGTAGGAATTAAAAATTGCAGTACCATAAAAAAAACACTTACCTGGCTCGATGAAAACGAGCAGGAATACACATTTCGTGATGTAAAGAAGGAGCCGCTTGATGAATCTGAAATCGCAGATTTGGTAAAAAAAGTGGGGCTCGAGACCCTGGTTAATAAGCGCGGCATGAAGTGGAGAACTCTTGAGCTGAATAAGCGGGAAGTTAGTGATGAAGAGCTTCTGGAGCTGGTATTTGAGCATCAAACTATGATAAAAAGGCCAGTAGTGCTTTCAGGCGAAGCTGCAATGGTTGGTTTCGACGAAGAAGCCCTTGAATCTTTTATAGAATATAATGAAGGGTAAACCCGCACATACTTATAGCAAGGTGCTGCTCTGGTTTGTGGCGGTTACCGTTTTACTCGGCATAGCCGGAGCAGGGGCTGTTCACAAAATAAACAATACACCGCCTCCCGAGCTCTCAACTATGTTCGATGCGAAAGAATCATTTCATTTTGAGGTTCGCTATGGCTTCATGCGTCTGGGCGACGTCTATGTTACGGCCCGGGATACCGTGATGAATGGCCAAAAGTTTCTTCACGGCACGGCTGTCATTCAGTCAAACTCGGGTATTCCAATTATGGGCAGCCGTCGATATGAGTATCATTCTATTATGGAGCACAACGATACGACCGCCTTCTCGCACTTTTTCTGGATAGATAATATACACCGCGACCGCCCTATGGATACTGCCTACGATTTCGATTATGAAAAAGGCCACGTGTATTCCATTCGGGATGGAGAAATACGGGATACGCTGGAATTACTGGGCCCGGCCGATGGCGGACCAGCTCTGTTTTACGTGGGGCGAATGCATGCCGGAACAGATCGTGAGATCGATTACCCCATATATATAGATGATGAGAAAGCTTACATTAATATTAAAAATAGTCTGCAGACCGATAATATTCGCAATGATGCATTCGATAACCGCAATGTGGATGTCTACATAAGCAACGGGTTTGCCGATATTAACGGACCTTTCGGGTTCTCAGGACGTTTTGAATCGCGCTACGATACCAGTGAACTACGCATTCCGGTTGAAGCCCGCGTTTCCGTTTGGATTGGAAATGTTCGCGTCAGGCTGGTGGAATATATGTTTGAGGAAGAATAGATTTATGGAATTGAAGGTTAAAAAGCTGCCTAACGCAGAGGGGTTACCCGTACCGACCTACGAATCTGAATTTGCCGCAGGTTTGGATATTCGCGCCGCAGTAGATGAATCGGTTACTATTAATCCGGGTGAAAGGGTAATGATACCCACCGGTTTGGCTATAGCGCTTCCTGCTGGTTTTGAGGCTCAAATCCGCCCCAGGAGCGGCCTTGCAATTCGTGAAGGCATCACCATGCTAAACAGCCCGGGCACAATCGATGCTGATTACAGGGGAGAGGTAAAGCTTATTGTGATTAATCATGGGCAAGAAAAGGTTGTAATATCAAGAGGCGATCGCGTTGCTCAAATGGTGATAGCGCCAGTAGTTCAGGCTACTATCACAGAGGTTGACGAACTGTCGGATACATCGAGAGGCGCCGGAGGGTTTGGAAGCACCGGTGCAAATTAAAAGCCTGAAGTCAGATTATCATCCTCTTTCGAGTTTGGCTTTTTCGCGATCGTAGTCTTCATCCGAAATGAGCCCTTGCTGCCACATCCCCACAAGGTTATTCATTTCTTCAAGGCCACCGGGTTTAAATTGCTCGTAGTCTCCTTTGGCTTTGCTGCGAAGTTTTTGCCTTTCCTTTTCCTGCTGTATAGCAGCAATTAAAACATCTTCGAGGAACTCGCCATTTTCTATTCCAACCATCGTAAGAGAATCATTATCCGTTGAAATAGTCAAATTCGAAAGACCGAAAACTTTTTGTTCTTTACTCTGCCATCGGTTTACCGATACCAGGTTCCGGATTAAAATAGTAGTATCAGCATGCTCAATCCGGTCGTTGAAAACCTTGTATACACCTTTGGCAACTCTTTGGTTTAATTCCTTCAGTTTTAGAAAACCATAGCCAAATAATGGAGTTAGGAGCCATGCATTTGTGTACTCTTTCTTAAAATTATTTTTCGAAGTCTGATATTTAATATGTTTTTCGGAAGACATAACAGCTGAATATGATTGGTTTCCAAGGTGTTTAACAAGCCAACAACATTTTACAGAATTCCGTTGTTAGTACGATCGGTTTAAAAGACTCAAAATGCCAAAATTCAACCGAAATTCATATATTAGGCGTAGATTTTAAGCGTTTGTAACTACTTCTGTCTTTAACCTAACTCACACTCGTTTGTCAGTCTGGAAATACCTCCTTATTGCTTTTGTAACGATTATTATTTCGGCGGCATTTCTCGTAAATATACCCCGTATTGCGATTCTCGAAGAAACGGCACGTAACCTTGTTTTCCATGTTCCTATGTGGTTTACGATGTTTGCATGTTTTGCTGCCGGTATGGTTTACAGCATCAAATATCTGTCTACAGAAAATCCTAACGATGATCTGAAGGCAGAAACGGCATCGATGATTGGTGTAATATTCGGCATCTGTGGTTTGCTTACCGGGATGGTATGGGCTCGTTTTACCTGGGGAGCATGGTGGACCTTCGCCGAGCCCAAAATGAACCTTTCTGCTATAGCGCTTTTAATATATGTTGCCTATTTCATATTGCGTTCAGCTTTCGACGACGAGCAGCTGCGTGCACGCCTGTCGGCTGTCTATAATATCTTCGCAGCTTCAACCGTGCCTTTTCTGCTTTACGTTATCCCGAGGCAGCTTCCAAGCCTTCATCCCGGCGCTGATGGTAATCCTGCTTTCAGCGATATGACTGCCGTTGAGCTCCGGGTAGTTTTTTATCCGGCCATCATTGCCTTTTTCCTATTGGCATATTGGATTGGTAATCTACGTTACCGATACCGCAGGATACATGCTAAACTTGAGTCTCAGCAATTAGAATTTTGATTTTCCTTACAACAAATACATGATAATCGCATTAATATACAGTATAGCCGACAGCCTCTCAGGAGCTTACGAAGACCGTTGGTCAGGAGCACCCGGAGAAGAAGAATCGAACATTCTCATGCAATATATGTCGTCGAATGACCTTATATTTGTAGTATTGGCTGTTAGCTTAATTATTTGGTCCGTGTTAGCCTTTTACCTGATACGTGTTGATAAAAAAATCAGCAGCCTCGAAAAGCAATTTACTGAAAAATAAAAAACCAGCGTCTGTCTTAATTTAAAGTATTATGAAACCAAGAGTAATTATTGGAACCGTTGCGATAGTAATCTTTACATCCTTATTGATGTGGAATTTTGGAAACAGTATAGGCTCATACGTGGGGTTTGAAGATGCCGAGTTATCGGGCAACAGGGTTCACGTGATCGGCAAATGGGTTCAGGATAAACCTCACGGGTTCGATAATGAACGAATGGTTTTCACCTTTTATATGCAGGATGAGACTGGTGAAGTTCGTCGCGTAAGCTACAACAGGCCTAAACCAAACAACTTCGAAGATGCCGAAAGTCTTGTTGTCGTAGGAACGATGCGTAACGGAGTGCTTTTCAGTGACGATATGCTTGTTAAATGCCCCTCCAAATACAATGACGCGTCCAATCTCGAAATCTCAATGAACTGATTTCTGAAGACCGTTATTATTTACACCCGCCTAACTAACTATTATTTAGCAATATGATTGGAATTATCGGCTCGGCAGCGCTTGTATTAGCGTTTGTTGCATCGCTTGGAGCTTTCGCACTGTATTTCTTTGCCACGCAAAAGAACAATCCGAAGCTCGAAAAAATAGGTCACGTCCTATTTGGTCTTAAAGGAGCTCTTGTATTTTTTGCCTCTGCTCTGCTGGTTTATCTGCTTATTACTAATCAGTTCCAGTATTTTTATGTTTATAACTATACCAGTTCCGACCTGAGCCTTGTATATCTCTGGGCTGCTTTTTACAGCGGTCAGGAAGGCAGTTTTCTGCTATGGATTTTATGTGGTTATCTTGTAGGAATGGGGCTGATTAAATGGACAGGCGATACTTACCGTTCGCCGGTGATGTTTTTCCTTACCCTAACTCAGGTGTTTCTGCTTTCGATGGTGATTGGTGTAACCATCTTCGGTGTGCATATTGGGGCATCACCCTTCAGACTTACATCTGCTGAATTCGCTCACCTTCCGGTTTTTCTCTCCAATCCCGATTTTATTCCAGCTGAGGGAAGCGGTCTCAATGATTTGCTTCGCAGTCCATGGATTATTATTCATCCGCCGGTAATTTTCCTCGGTTTTGCGATGATGGCAGTTCCGTTTGCATTTGCCCTGGCTTCCCTGTGGAAGCGAAAGTACCATGAATGGATTTATCCGGCACTTCCGTGGACCCTGGGTGCTAACCTTTGTCTTCTTATTGCCATCTTCCTTGGCGGCTACTGGGCGTATGAAACCCTTTCATTTGGTGGTTACTGGGCATGGGATCCGGTAGAAAACGCGTCGCTGGTGCCATGGATTCTGGGTATGGCAGGAATTCATACAATGCTGATTCAGAAAAGAAGCAAGATTGCCCATAAGGCATCAATCATCTTTGCTATTCTGGCATATGTAACCATTGTTTATCAAACGTTTCTTACCAGATCGGGCGTGCTTGGTGATGCTTCTGTTCACAGTTTTGTGGATTTGGGACTTTATAACCAGTTACTCCTTTTTATTGTTGCCGTTTCTGTCTCGGGAATTATCCTTTACGCTGTACGGATGAAAGAGATTCCTTCTCAGAAGAAGGAAATGCCGGTGTTTTCGCGAGAGTTTTTTATGTTTTCCGGGGCTATGACTCTCCTAATAGTATCTCTGGTAATTATCATTGGTACAAGTGCTCCGCTTATAGGTAAGCTATTTGTCGCAAACCCAACGCCGCCACAACCTCAGTTTTATAACGACTGGACACTCCCGTTCGGCCTTGCAATTGCTGTATTGACTGTTATGACGCAGTACCTTTGGTGGAACAAGTACAAAGACACAGAATCTTTTGCTGGTAGTTTGCTCACACCAACCTTAAGTGCCTCATTCATTAGTGTTGCGCTCATTATAGTTGCTCAGGTTTCTACCATTTTATATATGGTGTATATCTTTATAGCTGTTTTCTCCATTATCGGAAACGGCATAGTGATGTCCAAACTTGTTAAGAAGAATCCTAAAATGATTGGTGGCTCAGTTACTCACATAGGTTTCGCTGTGCTCTTAATCGGATTCCTTGGGGCCGCTTACGATTCTCCAATGCTCGACCGAAATACCATCAATTATAACGCCGCTGTTGAAAGGGGAGAAGTTATTGATGATGATGGTTTCCCTGTTCATCAAACCCTCGAGGTGATGAAGCTTGATATAAATCAGCCAAGACGGGTAAATGATGAATATTACGTAACCTTTACAGACGCCACTATTTCACATGAAAACCGCCCCGGCGAGCAGCGGTATCGTATCGAGTTTGAGCATGTGCGTTCTGGCAAAAAGTTTGATGTAAACCCCGTCGTTTACCCCATGATTGCCAACTCTACGGCTGGTAACATGAGCTGGACAGTGGATCCCGAAGTACAAATGGGGCTCCTGAGGGATATTTATGTTTACGTATCGAATTCCTCTATGGTCGAGCGCGAAAGCAGCCGTGTGCAAACCGAGTCGTCTTTCCAGGCCGTGGCAGATCGGCTTATGAACGGATATGAGCAGTCGCTCACTCCGGAAGTCAATAATCTGGTTCGTCTTAAGCCCGGCGCATCCCGGAACTTGGGTCAGTATAAAATTGAATTCGACCGCTTTATTAATATGGCTGAGGAAGATCTGCCGGAGAACGCCGTCGTAGGTGTTCAGGCAAGCATCAAAATCACCAACTCCCAGACCAGGCAAACCGAGTCTGTAGCACCAATGTACGCCATATTATATAATGATGGCCGTAATACAGTGCAAAGTCCGGTAGTAGAGCTTGAAAACTTCGACTTCGACCTTATGTTCGAAACAATCGATACGACTACAGACGAAGCCCATTTTCGCCTTATTGGTATAGAAGACTACATCGAAGATGAATGGATAATAATAGCCATTGAGAAAAAACCTTTGGTTTCTGTAGTTTGGCTCGGAACATTTCTGCTTATGTTTGGTTTCTCTATAGCTATCTATCGTCGCTGGGGAGATCAGCGCGTAAGAACTAAACAAGAGCGCCACTACGGCGATGTTTAATTCCTGTTCCTGTTTTCTTTAACAGGAATAGATAAAATAAGTCCAGTATACACTCGAATATGATTCATAACACCAGGCTGCACAGCTACTGCTTAACTTCCGTCAGCACGTTTGTTTTGATGTGTTTACTCATGGTGTCTGTATCATATGCTCAGGAAGACTCCAGCGTGAGTCCTGCGATAGTATTTGCAACATCCGAAGCTGCAGAGTCTGTTTTTGTTAGAGATAATCCCCGGCAGGGACCGAACCCGGCAGGGGCTCTGCTTCGTTCTTTTGTTCTGCCCGGATGGGGGCAATATTATGCAGATAAATCAGATTGGAGACGAGGTCAGTATCACCTTGGAGCAGATTTAGCTTTAATCGGAACGTGGGTTTATTTGCATGGAAACGCAAATATGCTTCAGAGTAATATGTATTCCCATGCCTCTGCTTATGCGGGAATTAATCTGCGTAATGTTCCATTGAACATAGAAATCGCCGTGGGCTCCAGTAATAATATCCACGAATTTAATGATACGCAACTTCGATCCCGAAACTGGGACCGTCTGATTGATGACATCCCGGAGAATCGCTGGAACTGGACTACTGAAGACAGAAGAGGGGAATACCTTCGAATGAGAGATCGCCGAGACCGTGCTGAACAGCAAATCCCTGCTATTGTAAGTATGATGGTAGTCAACAGGGTAATCAGCGGTGTGCATGCCTTTATTGTAGCCCGCAACCAAAGTGAGCTGCTGCAGGATACAAGTATCGGGTTAAGCCTTCCGCAAGTGTCTAATGGTCAGGGTTTCCAGGCTTCTTTACAGTATCGCTTCTAACTTTATTTATCGTGAGTACCACCCGGTATATGATTACGCTCTCTTACAAGGGCACAAACTACGCCGGCTGGCAGGTACAGCCTAATGCAATAACGGTACAGCAAAAGGTAGAGGAGGCGTTATTCATCCTGTTTAAAATCCACATTCGGGCAAACGGTTCCGGACGAACAGATGCTGGAGTACATGCAAGACGTCAGGTTGTTCACGCAGATTTTCCAGATACAACAGCAATAAATACTCACAAGCTTACTAGAAGTTTGAATGGTATTCTTCCTCCTGATATCGTGATACTGGATATCCAGGAAGTACAGCCGGACTTTAATGCACGCTTCGATGCGACTTATCGTACGTATCATTATTATTTCTCTTCCGTTCATCAGCCTCTCCATGAACATACTACAGGTGTCTGGTGGTATCCGCTGGAAATAAATCTAATACGCGAATGCGTGGGCATGTTACGTGGCGATATAGACTGTTCTTCATTTACCCCGTTCGATCCGGAGCTGCCACATCACAGGTGCTATTTTTTCGACGGCTCTGTTGCCGGCCCGGATGCTGATGGTCGCTATTGCTTCGAAATAACTGCAAATCGATTCCTTCGCTCTGTAGTGCGCTCCCTCATGGGTACTTTAATAGAAGTGGGGCGAAATAAAATCAGCGTTGAGGAATTCAGGAATATGATACAAAATCCCGATCGTAGCCAGGCTGGACCTACTGCATCTCCAAATGGGTTAGTACTTCATAAGGTTGGTTATGACGACGCCTGGGTGTTGCCTGATAATCTGCCCTCGTAAAACTAAAATACTTAGCAAAAAATAAACCCCGCACGGATTCACCCGGCGGGGTTTTTTTGTGTTTTTAAACACGCTAACTAACTAACTACTAACTACTAACTACTAACTACTAACTACTAACTACTAACTACTAACTACTAACTACTAACTACTAACTATC
>PWID01000081.1 GCA_003555145.1 Balneolia bacterium
TAAAAATCAAAAACTTAGGAAACGTCATGTCCCACTCATACTATTTTACGATCACTCTTATATTTGCTATGCTTTTTGCAGTAGCTCAAACTGCAGAAGCTCAGCAAAGATCAGCGGTACAAGTTGATGCGGCCGTTCAGTCGGCTTCTGTTTTAAACCAGGCAAACATACTGAGAAACTACGATCCCGAAGGTGCCATATCCCTGCAAATTGTAGATCCTGATGTAGGGGATGGGTTTGTTTTTGGCACAAATATTTACGGAGACCAGGCGAAGGCTACCTTTTTTGAAGTCGAAAGCCTGATTGCAATAGAGTCGGTAAACTTTTTCTTCGGTGGAGGCACTGGTGTGGGTACTATTACAGTACGGGTAGTTGCAGGCAGCCAGGAGTCGGGCCCTGATTTGTCCCAGGTCTTTGGATCAGTTGAGTTCGACCTCTCTGATGCCAACATACCTGATGATCCTGAAAATATTGAAGCAACGAACATACAGTTTGATGTACCTGTAACAGTTAGCGGTCAGTTTGGTATTGTGTACAGCTGGGATCCGGAAGAGCTGGAAGACGGTGCCTTTGGCCTGGCTTCAGGAGTGGAGCAGGAAATGCGTATTGCCACAGAATGGGAGCAGTGGGATAATAATAGCTGGAATAACGTTTCAGACGCGTGGACGGGACAATATGATGACGGTGAGCTCATTCCCGGTTCAGGAGTTTTAGGCTGGTACCAGTGGATTGATGTAATTTTAACTGATGCTCCGGACCTGGGCGAATTTTCACTTCTTACTCCTCCGAACGGTGCTGAAGTTGATGTAATGATAGACGGCGAAGACTCTGTTGTTATTGAGTGGGAAGCTTCGGCAAACGCAGAATCCTACCTTTGGGTTGCCAATCTTCCCGGAGCTGGTTTCGAGGAGCCGCTAATCGGCCTTAATTCCGACAGCGACGGATCGGCTAACACGCTTTCTCTGACTACTGGAAATTTATATGATGTCCTTGTCGATGCCGGAGCTGTACCGGGTAATTCACTAACCGTAGAATGGACCGTATTTGCCTCTGCCGGCAGCTCCTCGCTTCAGGCTGAAGAGGTATGGGAAGTAACGTTCAATATTATGGAGCCACCGGTAAGCACGGAACCTATTGAAACGGTCAATGGCTTCGCTCTTGAGCAAAACTATCCAAACCCTTTCAATCCAACGACTAACATCAGTTTCACCCTCCCGGAAGCATCTGATGTTTCATTGGAAGTGTTCAACATGCAGGGCCAGCGTGTGGCTACGATTGCCACCGGCATCATGGCTGCGGGCTCACACAGCGTATCCTTCGATGCAGCCAATCTTTCCAGCGGTATTTATCTCTACCGCCTGACGGCCGGCGCATTCACGGCTACCAATAAAATGATGCTCGTTAAATAACATTATTCAGTTATATGTTACAGCGACAGCTTAATCATCGCTTAAACTGATATACTTTTAAAAGGGAAATCCGGTGATTGCATCGGGTTTCCCTTTTTTGTGTTGTTGAATTATTCTACCGCAACACACTTGTCCTGCGATATCGAAGTACCAAAGCTTTTAGACCATGATTGAAAAGGATGTGAGTGATTTAAGATATAGATCCAGGTCCCAATGCCAGAATTTGAGAGACCTTAGACCTTTGACCTTTGACCTTGGACTTCATCATGTAAATTCGACAAAGGTATTCGCGTTGATTATGGATTTATTACGAACCCGCGGATTTCTTTTTGTGTTGTCGTGGTCATGAAAGAAAAATCCCCAATTGGTATCGTCTGGTTCAAGCGTGATCTTCGCCTAAGCGATCATAAGCCTTTAAAAGAAGCTATAGTATCCGGACTTCCGCTGTTACTATTACGGCTGCATGAGCCGGAAATCGAGCAGCATTCTCCGGATTTTGATATACGCCACTGGCGGTTTGTGCGTCAGAGCATTACCGATCTGAATTTAAGGCTGAAGCAATTCCCATATTCCGGTGAGGCCACGGAGCGCATCACCCTGCACCCGCAGATTCACGGATTTCATCGCAATGCAGAAGAAGCGTTTGATTTGCTTTATAATGAGTTCGATATCAGGGGCGTATGGAGCTATGAGGAAACCGGGACGAATATTACCTATCAGCGTGATATTCGCATGGGGAAGTGGTTTAGGCAGCGGGGGATTGCCTGGCACGAGTTTCAGACGAACGGGGTGCAGCGGGCCATCAAGGATCGCGAGGGCTGGACCAAGGCATGGTACGCATTTCAGTCGGCCGCGATGGATGAGCCCGAACTTGGGAGGCTGAAAACAATTAAGCTGCCAGACGAGCTCACCCGAAAATTAAAGGGTGATGTGCTTGCTGATGCATTTTACGAAAACCCGGTTCAGTTTCAGCTTGGCGGGGTAACGGAGGCCGAAAAGACGCTTCGGTCTTTTATTAAGACTCGCGCAGCATCATACAATAAACATATTTCCAAACCGCTGGAGAGCCGGGAGTCGTGCAGCCGGCTGTCTCCGTTCTTAACGTGGGGAAATTTGTCCATACGTCAGGTGTATCAGGCGGCGCGTGAGGGAAAGGAGGAGTTTGGCAACAAAAAGGGCCTCAACAGCATGATGTCGCGCCTGCGGTGGCATTGCCATTTCATACAGAAATTTGAAACCGAGCCGCGCATAGAGTTTGAAAACACCAACCGTGGTTTCGATGACATCCGTACCGAAACCGATCATGAATTGGTTGAGCTCTGGAAGACGGGGCAGACCGGTTTTCCATTGGTTGATGCCTGTATGCGATGCGTAACCGAAACGGGCTACCTCAACTTCCGCATGCGCTCGATGCTGGCCTCGTTCCTGACGCATCATTTGTGGCAGCCGTGGAGGGTCGGTGCTCCATGGCTGGCAAAGCAGTTTCTGGATTTTGAGCCGGGTATACACTACACGCAGTTTCAGATGCAGGCCGGGACGCAGGGAATA
>PWID01000296.1 GCA_003555145.1 Balneolia bacterium
ACGTTTGGCGTGAAGGGCGGTTATGATGCGGCTAAAAGCTTCATCGAGAACCTGAAACTTGTGAGTCATGTTGCCAACGTGGGTGATGCAAAAACCCTTGTGATCCATCCTTCATCAACCACGCATCAGCAGCTTACAGCCGAAGAGCAGCTTAGCGGAGGCGTGAAGGAAGACCTGATTCGCGTTTCGGTAGGTCTTGAGCATATCGATGACATCACTTTTGATTTCGAAGAAGCGTTCAAAGCCATTGCCGTTCCGGCCTGAGCTTTATCAATCCTAAGTTGAATCAATCAATAAACCCACAGTGGCCGCTCTCTGACCGGAGCGGCCGCTATTTATTTCCTGAATCAATCATTATAAAAAAATGCAGCCCATAGCTGATTCCGTTTACAACCACCTTCTCGGATTCCTCACGGAGTCGGGAAGGAGACTGCCCCAGCTCGATATCGCCTGGAAATCCTGGGGTAAGCTAAATCCCAGGCGCGATAACGTGATTGTGATCTGCCACGCGCTAACAGGACATGCCGATGCCGAAGAATGGTTTTCAGGCTTGTTTAAGGGTGATGGCATCATCAACCTGAAGGAGCATTTTGTGATTTGCATGAACGTTCCCGGAAGCTGCTACGGCTCCACCGGTCCTCAGTCGGTCAATCCTGAGACCGGAACGCGATACGGAGCAGATTTTCCGGTGTTCAGCATTCGTGATATGGTTCGCGCGCAACAGCTGGTGCTTGATCACATGGGCGTTAAGGAAATTCAGCTGGTGGTTGGCGGCTCCATGGGCGGCATGCAGGCGCTCGAGTTTGCTTACATGGACGGCAGGGTGAAGGCAGCAGCGGTGGTTGCGGCACCGGGTCGTCACGAGGCCTGGGCGGTTGGGATAAGTGAGGCGCAGCGTCTTGCAATCCGGGCTGATGCCCGCTGGCAGAACGGAAATTACGAGCCTCAAAACGGTCCGGTTGACGGCATTGCCGCAGCGCGGGCTATGGCTATGATCACCTATCGTGCCCATGCTCAGTACGTTGACCGTTTTGGCAGAGAACAGCGGGAAGACGGTCTGCCGCAGGTGGCTTCTTATCTGCGCTATCAGGGCGAAAAGCTGGCCTCCCGATTCGATGCGCTCACCTATGTGAGGCTCACCGAAGCCATGGATTCACACGATATTGGCCGCAGCCGGGGCGGTTTTGATCAGGCGCTGAAATCAATACGTCCGCCCGTGCTCGTTGTGGGCATTGACTCGGATTTATTGTACCCGCCTGTTGAGCAGCAGAAACTGGCGGGCGCTTTGCCAAGGGGGTCTTATCGGGAGTTACGTACTCCATACGGACACGACGGTTTTTTAATCGAGTTCGAAAAGCTGAACGACATTCTCAAAAGCTGGACAAGTGAACTTCCATCATCATCAATATTTTCAAAAAGGATAGCAGTATGAAACGTGCAGACCAATCTGTTAAACGAGTAGAACTAAACCAGAAGCCATTTGCTAAAGCGAACCTGAAGGCTGATGTCTTCGTGGCCGGAATCGGAACCGTGGGCGGTGAGCTGCTTCGGCAGGTTGAGCCCGGTTCGGACTTGTCTGAAGAGTTTCGCCTTATCGGATTTTGTAACAGTAAACTCGCTCTCATAAACGAGAGCGGAGTGCAGCAGACAGCTTTTGTGAGCAGCGCCCTGAATCCGCGTCCGGTATTTGCAACCCGCTGGGACAAACTGATTGAGCAGCTGATTAACATCCGCAGGCGAAATGTTCAGAACCTCATTTTTGTGGATGCAACGGGTTCGCGCGAGGTAGCTCTGCTTTACACCAAACTCCTTGACGCAGGTATTCATGTGGTGACGCCAAGCAAGCTTGCCAATACCATGCCTCAGCGCTATTTCGACGAGCTGGTTAAACCGCGTGAGAACGGTGCCGTATTTCGGTACGAGGCAGCGGCGGGTGCGGGGCTTCCGGTAGTGCAGACCATTCGGACCATGGTTCAGAACGGAGACGATATCATCCGTATCAGCGGTGTTCTTTCGGGCACCATGACCTATTTATTTGGTCAGCTGGAAAACGGCGTTTCGTTCAGCAAAGCGGTGAAGCTGGCCTATGAAGCAGGATATACCGAGCCCGATCCGCGCGATGATCTCTCCGGTGAAGATGTAGCCCGGAAGTGCCTCATACTTGCAAGAACGGCCGGCTTGAGGCTGGAGCGGGAATCCTTCGAAGCTGAAGATCAGACTCCGTCGGCTTTGAAAGAAGTCAGTCTCGATGATTTTTTCAAGGGGCTTGAAGAGCATGATGCGTTCTGGGAGCAGAAGGTAGCCAAAGCAAAGGAAAAGGACTGCGTACTTCGTTATGTGGGCACGGTGGAGCGCACGGGAATCAGCGTGGGCGTTGAGGCTGTACCGGCGAATTCGCCATTGGGATCGCTGCGGGGCGCGGATAATCAGGTGAGCATCAGAAGCCGGTATTATAATAATTCACCCCTAATTATTCAGGGCCCGGGCGCCGGAAGTGAAGTTACCGCACAGGGCGTTTTGGCGGATATGAGGGATGTTTTGGGTTGAGGTAAGCTCCACCTTTTTTTGCACGCAAAGTAACGCGAAGGATTGCGCAAAGGGCGCTAAAGGAAGCAAGTCCTAAAAAATCTGCGTGAATCAGCGTTGTAATCCCCGTTCCTCTGCGTCCTGAGCTAAGCTAATCTAAACTTTTGCCAGGCTTTCGCGGTGGCGTTTTAGTTCTTCTTTGAGGTAGCGGCCTGTATGACTTTCTTCGATTTCAGCTACCTGTTCGGGGGTGCCTTTGGCTATGAGATTTCCGCCGCCTTTGCCGCCTTCCGGACCCATATCGATGATGTAATCTGCCGCCTTAATGAGATCCAGATTGTGCTCAATCACCAGTACGGTGTTGCCTTTGTCGACCAGCATCTGAATTACGTTTACGAGCATTCTTACGTCTTCAAAATGGAGGCCT
>PWID01000051.1 GCA_003555145.1 Balneolia bacterium
TATTAAAACCCTCACAGTTGCTTTGCTTATGGTGAGCATTGCTGTTTCTGCTCAGGCTCAGTTTTCTGATGCGTTCATTACTGATATCGAAAAACGCATGAGTCTGGATCAAATGCCCGGAATAAGCATGGCGTTTGTAGATGAGCAGGGTGAAGTCAGTTACCGGAGTTTGGGCTACACTTCGCTTGACAAAACCCGGACTCCGGACGAACATACGCTTTATGAAATTGGCTCTATCACCAAAACGTTTACGGCTTCCTTGCTCATGATGCTGCTCGAGGAGCGTGGTCTGGATGCCGATGTTACCTTTAACGAGCTCCTCGGATCTGACCACCGGCTTCAGCTGCCCGAACCCCACGGAGATGCCATCACCCTTTCCCATATGATGAGCCATAAAAGCGGCATTCCGCGCCTTCCGGATAACATGGTTCCCGCCGATGGTAATGATCCGTACAAGGACTACACCATCGAGGCGATGATCGAGTACTCCAACTCGCTTACCTACAATCACGCGCCGGGTGAAGAGTTTGAGTATTCAAACCACGCGTACAAGCTGCTGGGTTATCTGGTATCGGAGCTCTCCGGAAAGCCTTTTGATGAATTGCTTGCGGAGCGCATCACCGGTCCACTTGGAATGAACAGCACGTATCGGGAAGTTCCTGAATCCGATCAATCAAGACTGGCTGCAGGCTCCGCATTTGGTGAACCTGCATCATCCTGGAATTTTGATGAAATGCGCGGGCTTGGCGAGCTAAAAAGCAGTGCACACGACATGGCCATTTACATTAAGGCGCAGTATGGCTATCTGGAGTTTGATGGCGACGAAGCGGTCAGAAAGGCGCATGAACCTATTCATGAAATGCGGGAAGGTCGCCACATGAGTAACGGCTGGTTTGTTCACGAGCTGGAGGACGGAGATGTAATTGTAAGTCATGGCGGCGGAACCGGCGGCTACAGAGCTTTTGCAGCTTTCAGCACAAAGACAGGCCGCGGGGCCGTGGCACTCACGAACTCGAATACAGAGGTCGGTGATATCGCCATGCATCTGGTTAACGATACGTACGAAATGCGCTCCTTGCCTGATTATTCGGCCATTGACGATGATCTTGCGAACCGGCTTACGGGTATGTATCTGAATCCGAATATCGGTGTGATGACCATCACTTATACTGAAGGCGTACTTCGCGGGCAGATTCAGGGGCAGCCGGCACTTCCGCTGGAGTTTGTCGAAAACCTGACGTTCCGAAATACCATGGTCGGAGCAGAAGTTGAGTTTGTGATGGATGAAGATGACGAACGCTCTTCGGGTTTTACTTTACGACAGGGTGGCATAGGGCTCGAGTTTAAGCACACAACCGAAGCGCCAGATGGACCTCAAAAAGTAGAAATGAGTCGCGAGCAGCTCATGGAATATGCCGGGCATTTCGATTCGGAAATAGGCATGAGTTACGAGATTCGCGCAGCTGATGGCCACATTTCAGCCCGGTTGAGCGGTCAGCCGTTTGCGTCTGTTTACCCTGAAGGTGAAGATCGCTTTTTTTATGAAGTCGTACCTGCAACGCTTGAGTTCGAACGCGATGATTCGGGGAGTATCACCGGTGTTACGCTTTTTCAGGGCGGGCAGGAAATTCGTTTTACCAAAAGAAGCAATTTGGATTGAAGTGAAACGGGAGTAAGCACATGATTCCCAATTTATTCTTATATTTGAAGGCTGTGTCGTTGTTTTGATTAACGACATACAGACTTCATAATTCGTCGCATATACTAAACTGAAGCGTACGATGTTATGTAGTCGGTTTCTGCATTTCGAACTGAAAGTGGAAACGGTTTTTTCAATAAGCTTTACCAATCAGATTTTTATGATTATCGAAATGTTTAAGTCCAAGCTGCACATGCTTACCGTTACGGAGGCAGAGCTTTATTATGAAGGCAGCGTAACCATAGACGAGGATCTGCTTGAGGCGGGTAATCTTCTTCCGTACGAGAAAGTGCAGATTGTGAACGTAAACAACGGCTCACGCATAGAGACCTATACCATTCCCGGACCGCGCGGAAGCAAAGTTGTCTGCCTGAATGGCCCTGCTGCCCGCTTAAACGCACCCGGCGACCGCATTATCGTAATTTCATACGCAACAATGACTCCGGAAGAAGCTAAAGAGCATAAGCCGCATACGGTTATTATGGGTAAGGACAACGAAGTGAAAAAGGTTATACGCGACTCAGTATACCGGCAGAACTATGCCGAAGAAGTCGGCCTTGATCAATTCTGAATAGGATTATAAAAGCACTTGATGGCACGAAGCCATCACCCTATAAAAAAAGCCCGGGCATCGTAAAGATGCACCGGGCTTTTTTGTTTCTGGTACCGGCGGTCGGAGTCGAACCGACACTCCTTGCGGAACACGAGTTTGAGTCGTGCGCGTCTACCAATTCCGCCACGCCGGCATCCTGAAAACTGGCAGGCCCTAAATATACGGGCTGTTGACCGAAAAGAAAACGAAGAATTCATCAAAAAATGCTGACCAACCGGAGGGATCGGAACCTGGAATTTTGATGATGAAGAAGCTGCTTCACTCCGTTGGGTGCTTTCCTGACCGACAGGATTTCATAAAGTTTGTTTCTCAGAAACGGCTTTAGGCGATGTTTAAAAGCAATATCAACCGATTGCAACTCAGTAGTTTAGTTACAGATTTGATGTGCACCTCAAAAAAAATATAATAATGCTTGATTTGATTGGTTGTTAGTGTATAGTTTTAGAGATGAATTTAAATAACGACAATACAAACCGGATTAACATCTGTTGTAGCTGCTGCATGCGAATGTGTATGTGCGCTTCACCGGGTCCGCTTGTCATGCCGTGATTTAAAGGTTCTTTGAATCTTACTCTTATCAAGAAAGGCAGAGGGAACAGGCCCTGTGAAGCCTTAGCAA
>PWID01000135.1 GCA_003555145.1 Balneolia bacterium
CAGGTTTCCGGAAATCTTGATACCAGCGATATGCCGGCCGTGGTATGGCTGGGCTACAGCGTACATGGAAATGAGCACAGCGGCGCCAATGCGGCCCTGCTGTCGGCCTACTACTACGCCGCTGCGCAAGGAATCGACGACGTTCTTCGCGAAACCGTAATCCTGCTGGACCCGAGCTTCAACCCCGACGGACAGGATCGTTTTGTTAGCTGGGTGAATTCGCACCGCAATTTAAACCGCCTTACGGCTGACCCGCGCGATCGCGAGTACAACGAGCCCTGGCCCCGTTCCAGAACCAACCACTACTGGTTCGACCTCAACCGCGACTGGATGCCGCTTCAGCACCCGGAAAGCCGCGGAAGACTGGAGATGTTTCACCACTGGAAGCCTAACGTGCTTACCGATCACCACGAGATGGGGACCAACGCCACCTATTTCTTCCAGCCCGGTATTCCATCACGAAACAACCCCCTTACGCTTGAGCGCAACTTCGAGCTCACCGCTAAGCTTGCCGAGTATCATGCCGAATATCTGGACCGTTTCGGGCAGCTCTACTACACCAAGGAATCCTTCGATGATTTCTATGTAGGAAAAGGCTCCACCTATCCGGACCTGAACGGAACAATAGGTATTCTGTTCGAACAGGCCAGTTCACGCGGCCACATTCAGGAGAGTCAGCATGGCTTGGTTCCCTTCCCGGAAACTATCCGTAATCAGTTCCAAACTTCGCTCTCGACCGTTAGCGGAACGCACGCTCTGCGCACCGAGTTTCTCGACTTTCTGCGCACGCATTACACTCAGGCAATTACCGACGCCCGTGCCGATGCGGTTCGTGGCTACGTGTTCAGCGCACCGCACGATCCGGCCAGAATTTACCACCTGCTGGATATACTCGGAAGACATCAGATTCAGGTGTACGAGTTAGGCCGCAACCTGAGCGCAAACGACCGTAATTTCGAAGCCGGCCGCGATTTCATCATCCCTGCAGAACAGCCGCAGTACCGCTTGGTTCGCAGCCTGTTCGAAACGCGTACCGAGTTTACCGACAGTTTGTTTTATGATGTCTCTACCTGGTCGCTTCCGCACGCGTTTAATCTGAACCATGCCGAGCTGGGCAGCCGCGCGTTCTCATCCAATCTTTTGGGTGATGCCATTGATTACGAAAATCTCAGCTTTCCCGAGGGCGAGCTTATTGGCGGTCAGTCGCGCTACGCCTACGTGTTTGAGTGGGACGGCTACTACGCTCCACGCGCGCTGTACGATCTGCAGCACAGCGATGTACGTACTAAAGTGTCGAACCGCAGTTTCACCCTGCCGACAACAGAAGGCGAGCGTGAGTTCGCGCCGGGATCAATTATAGTACCGGTGGGAATCCAGGATGCATGCAGCCCGGAAGAGTTATTTGCCAAAATCCGTGAAACGGCTCGCGACAACGCAATCAGCGTGTATTCTGTGGATACCGGTTTAGCACGCGGAGGAATCGATCTTGGATCTCCAAGCATCAGCACGCTTCAGAAGCCTGAAGTCCTTCTGGTTACAGGAAACGGAGTGAACGTAAGCGAAGCCGGCGAAACCTGGTTCCAGCTGGATCAGCGGTACAACGTGCCCGTAACCATGGTGGAAACAGATCGCTTCAACAGCCTTGACCTGAGCCGCTACAACACCATTGTGATGCCAAACGGTAATTACAACGGCATTAGTCAGGGCGCGCGCGAAAGGCTTTCCAGCTGGATTTCCGGCGGCGGTGTGGTTATAGCCTACAAAGGTGCGGCAAGCTGGCTGGTTCGTCACGACATGGCGAGCGCTTCATTTGCCAGCCGCGATAGCGATGATGACAACTCGCCCCGTGCTTATGCCGATCTTGCCAGTACACGCGGTGCTCAGGTAATTGGAGGTAGTATTTTCCAGACCAGGCTGGATTTAACGCATCCGCTCACGTACGGCTACCGCAACGAGCATCTGAGCGTTTTCCGTAACAGCACCATATTTATGGAAGCTCCTTCCAATCCGTATGCGGCACCGATTCGTTATACAGACAACCCGCTCATTAGCGGCTACATTTCCTCTGAAAATCTGGAGATGCTGCCCGGAACGGCTTCGGTTCTGGTTTCCGGACAGGGCTCCGGCCGCGTTATCATGTTTGCTGACAATCCGAACTTCCGCGCCTTCTGGTTCGGCACCAACAAGCTGTTCGCAAACAGCCTCTTTTTCGGAAGCACGATCAGCGGAGCTTCAATAGAGCGATAGAGTTAAAATTCAAAATCAGCTTCACAAAAAAGCCGGGTCACTTAGTTGATCCGGCTTTTTTTGTTGAACCACAAAGGTCATAAAGGCACAAAGGGAGATAACCTGAGTTCGATTAATAACTATTCATCCATTGACAACTAAACATCCGGATTGGCAAATTTGCTCCATCATTTGTCAAACCTGAATTTCCCCAAAAGCACCATTAGGACCGAAAATCATATGGCGTACCTACGGCACGCTTTATATATTTGTCTGTTTATTTCTACCCATATGCGGTCCCTGACGGGACCATTGGATCATCAATTTTAGTGAAGCTTTCTTTATAGTGTTATTGCCCTAAGTCCCGTTAGGGACGAAATATGGGTAGAAAAGATAAATACCCCACACATTACTGTGCCGTAGGTACAGAATCTTGCCTGATTTTTTTTCATTTGTTAAACAGGGCATTTTGAATCGAACCCAGGTAGATAGGTTTTCCAGATCGTATATCATCTATCAGCTATCAAAAAATCACAGCCGTCTGTGTTCCAGCGACGGTAGCTTTCGGCGAACTTCCCGGGTTTCGTCTGTATCGATTTCATGGATGATGAATCCTGTTTCGGTTCCGGCATCCTTGAGAACGCGCCCGTCCGGATGAATAATCATGGCGTGACCATAAGTTTCACGCTTTTTGC
>PWID01000208.1 GCA_003555145.1 Balneolia bacterium
TTATAAAGAGAGCGAAACAGCCGGATACCAAAGACGCTTATCGCGAAATCAGCAGTAAACACAGGAAGTCGCTCGATAAACTTGCAGAATAATGCAGGACCCGGTCTTCCTTAGGGCTGAATCAGGATGGCCAGGATGACAGGATTTTCCAGATGGAGTGGAATTCGGACATCCTCATTTTCTGAATTAGGATTTCTTGGATTTAAGGATGTTTAGGATTGGATTCAAACACCCAAACCTTTCTCTCCGGCAGGCAGGCCTGTCTGACACAGCGAAGCCAGGCAGGCCCTAAACCCTTAACTCCAACCGCGGAGCGACAGCGTAGCAAAACTGTGCAGGCCGCGACAGCGACCCAACCCAAACAGCCGTAAAATGGCTCCGAGCCGGAAGCCATTTCCCGTTTGCAGCAAAGTCAGGTTTTTCCCACATTAGGTGCTTTATGCTTCCGGGTATATTTCTCCCCGAATTTCACTCATTTCTCAAAAACCTGATTTCATGAACATCTTCTTCTGGGTCGTAATCGGCTATCTCGTTCTGCTGATGAGCATTTCAGTGGTCAAAAGTTTTGCCGTTAAGAGTCAGGATGATTTCATGGTGGCCGGGCGTTCGGTTCCCACCTATAAACTGGTTGCCACCCTTTTGTGCACCTGGATTGGCTCAGGTGGCTTGCTAGCCGGGGCCGGACTCGCGGCTCAGGTCGGGCTTTCCGAACTTTGGATGGCCGCCGGGGCATGGATTGGCATCATACTGGTGTACTTTCTGGCGGGTAGGGTCCGCAGGATTTCTCAGTACACCGTGCCGGATATTCTGGAGCTCCGCTACAACAAATGGGCGCGAATTCTGGGCACTATCGTTATTGTGATTGCCTACGTGACCATCGTCGGCTATCAGTTCAGGGGCGGGGCCTTTGTGCTTGAGCTCGTGGCCGGACTCCCGCAGTGGCAGGGCGTGCTGCTAACGGCCGGATTCATCATCATATTTACCGCTTTTGCAGGCATGCTTTCCATCGTTTCGGTCGATATCATCAACGGGGCGGTGATTACCGTGGCTGTGGTGGTAGCCGTGCCGCTGGTCTATTTTAACCTGGGCGGGAGCGAATACCTGGCGGCCGAGATTGATCCGCAGATGTTTTCCGTATTTGGCGGACATAATTTCCTGTGGGCTATGGGCGTGTTTCTGCCAACTCTGCTCCTGCTGCTGGGTGAGTCGAATATGTATCAGAAGTTTTTCTCGGCCAAAAATGAAAAGGCGGCAAAACACGCGGTGGTCTGGTGGGTTACCGGTACCATTGTGGTCGAAACCGCTATTGCGTCTCTGGCGATTCTGGCCTTCAGCCATTTCAACTCGCTTGCGCCCGGTTCGGCTTTTTATCTGGGGGTTGAAAACGCCGAGCAGATTATTCTGCATACCGCTCGTTTCGGCACCGAGGTTGGCATTCCCCTTGCCGGCGGACTCCTTCTGATATGCGCCGCGGTAGCCATTATCACTTCAACGGGCAACAGCTTCCTGCTGGCTCCATCAACAAACATCACACGGGATATTTATCAGCGGTTTGTGAATCCGCTGGCTTCTGAGAAGCGAATTGTTGTTTTCCAAAGGGTGATGGTTCTCCTGCTCGGAATCTGCGCCTGGCTGATGCTCACTCAGTTCGACACCATTCTGGCAATGGCTTTTACAGCCTACACCATGATTGGCGCCGGACTCACTCCGGCCCTGCTTGCCGCTTTCCTGTGGAAACGCGTGACTACCGCCGGCGGGGTGGCCTCGATAGCTACCGGAATGGGCGTAACGCTGCTCATCACCGTTCTGAATAACGTGCTAGCCGAACCACTGCTTAACGAGGCCTACATCGTGCTTCCGGCAGCCGGCGCATCCATTTTTGCGCTTGTGGCGGTATCGCTCGCTACCCGACCCGATCCGGCCGAAAAATGGGAGCCGTTCTATACCGATAAGGGTGACATTAAGGATGCAATTGATGAGTTCAGGCAATAAATTGTGAATTTTGAATGGTGAATTGTGAATTACAATTGATAGTCAGACAGGACGCTGATTCACGCTGATTTTTCCGCCGATTAACGCAAATTGTGAAATCTAAAGCTTTGGGTTTCTCTGCGTGAACCCTTAAATCTGCAACTTCTTTTCGCCTTTCTGATTTGAATTAAGCGTAACTTACCTAGTCGTAATTCACACTTTTTCAACTTTGTTTTTTAGCTTCATGGATATCCTTTTATTATCGTCAGGATTCGACTGGTACGCCTGGATTTTACTACCCTTCCTCATTTTTCTTGCCCGTATTGTAGATCAGTCATTAGGCACATTACGCATCATTTTTGTTTCGCGCAGCATGCGTAAACTGGCGGCTCTGGTGGGCTTTTTCGAATCGCTGATCTGGTTATTAGCCATTAGTCAGATTATTCAGAACCTGGGGAACTGGGTTTCGTTTATTGCTTTTGCGGGAGGCTTTTCGCTGGGTAACTACGTGGGTATTTATCTCGAAGGCAAGCTTGCAATGGGCATGCTTTGTCTGCGCATCATCACTCATGAAGACGCAACCGAGCTTACCGAGGTGCTTAGGGAAAACCAATACGGCGCCACAACGGTATCCGCAACGGGTAAAAGCGGGATGGTCCGTCTCATATTGACCATCATTAAGCGCAAGGATCTTCAAAAGGTGCAGCATTTGGTGAAGCAATATAACCCGAAAGCCTTTATTTCCGTGGAAGACGTACGTACGGTGCATGAGGGCGTGTTCCCGGAGCAGGCGCCGTCGTTTTTATCGAGATTGAATCCGATTCGGAAGTAGCTGAAGAAACGGTCTTATAAACTTTAATAATGAACGTGAATTTCCTGTTCATTTATTTCAATCACTGAATTATCCAGAAACAGCGATTTTAAAGAATCGAGGTTCTTCTCAA
>PWID01000301.1 GCA_003555145.1 Balneolia bacterium
AGCTCCACCAGAAATGGCCTAATCGGAAAACATGAGTTTTATGCTTAAAACTATCCCGGTACTTTTGATTGTCGTTGCCCTTTCATCCTGCAAGAGTGAGGGCGACGATAATCATAAACATTCTATCTCAATTGAATACGATGGTGTCAGTATTGAATATAAACTGCCGTATGGCTCTTTGATTGAGCGACAATCGAGACAACAAAGAGTATGGAAGAATGTCTCTGCAACCAAATTTGAAACCATTTCTGAAGATATTTATTCACCTATAAGAATTGCTCTTGTTGATAGTACAGTTTATGTCCTGGATCCGGCGGATGGGTTTGTTAAAGCTTTTCAACATGGGTCAGAAGAACTTAGGTTTATAGGACCGGGCAAAGGCCCGGGGCCGGGTGAAGTTTCATTTCCATTCGAATTCGCTATAAGCAAGAATGGTAACTTCATTCTTACTGATATCGAAAAAAGGTCGCTGATCGTGTGGGACCGATATGGTAATCCTGTTATTGATTATGTACTCAAACATGTTATTCCCGCCAATGTCGCGCCACTTGATGAGCAGAATGTGCTGGTTATGGTAAGTGGGTCTAATATCACAGGTATAGAGTTATTTCATATTTACAATATCGAAAAGAACTCTACCAGACTTTTTTCGGAATTTCTAACAGACGCAGATCATCTGCCACCTTTAGTTGGCTTAGACAGAGCTTTTATTGGTAAGGTCTTAAGTGAAAATGATCGTATTATATATGTGCCCAAACATCTAAATCATATCATCCACATGTCATCAGATGGCGAAATAGAGTTAGTAAGACAAACTATCGACGAGACATCTTACCCAAGAATTATTCAAACGGGAATGAATTCATCTGCATCATTTGTATCCACTTCTTTAAGTAGTGATTCAGAGATAGCAAATTTGGATGGTTTTTTAGCAGGTGAAAATCTGATAATCTGGAGTCGCCCTGGGTTGATTCAATATGGTCATCACGTTTTCGATTTCTACTCTAAAAAAAATGGTGACTATCAATACTCTATAGGGATACCTGAGATAGGCGGTGTGGCCGGACTTTCAATAAATGAGAACTTCATCGCAACAATTAATTCCGACAGCTCGGTATCACTGTGGTAATACTCGTTTACAGAGTGAAAACATCTTGCCTGATTCGACAAAAAAAGGTTCTCAAGCTTTTCAGCCTGAGAACCTTTTTAATTTTAATTGCAGGTTCTGTTACTACAAAGAAGCAATTTGTTCCAATAGATCGCGGTTACTCTCAGTACGCTTCAGAACCTGAAGCATGCTGTGCATTTGATCCTTGGGCGTTTTCTTCAGCAGGTAGCGACGAAGCACGTTGCGTTCTTCGACGGAGTCTTCGATAAACTTCTCTTCGTTACGTGTACCAGATGCAGCAATGTTGATAGCGGGGAAGATACGGTCGTTGGCGATTTCACGGTCAAGCACCAGCTCCATATTTCCGGTTCCTTTGAACTCCTCAAAAATGAGGTCATCCATACGGGAGTTGGTCTCGATAAGGCAGGTTGCTATGATAGTAAGCGAACCGCCGTTTTCGATTTTACGGGCTGAGCCGAAGATGCGCTTTGGAATTTCAAGCGCGCGAATATCAAGACCGCCAGACATGGTGCGCCCGGAGCCCGTCTGAGCGCCGTTGTAGGCGCGGCCCATACGAGTCAGGGAGTCGATAAGGAGAACGACGTCATCACCCATTTCCGCGCGTCTCTTGGCATAACCCAGCGCAAGTTCGGCAATACGGGTGTGGCTGTCCACGCTGTTATCGTTCGATGAGGCAAATACGCGGCCTTTGGTTGTGCGGATGAAGTCGGTTACCTCTTCAGGACGCTCATCAACTAGCAAAACACAAAGCTCGAGATTCGGGTGGTAGGTGTCTATTGCGGTTGCAATTTGCTTGAGAAGCACAGTTTTACCGGTACGCGGCGGAGCTACAATAAGCGCCCGCTGTCCTTTGCCAATAGGAGCGATCAGATCAAGTACGCGCATTTCGGTTTCTTCAGGCTTAAATGCCAATTTAATCTGACTAATGGGCATTATTGGCGTCTGAAGTTCAAACCGTTTGGCTTTAGTCCATTCGATTACAGGACGCTCGTTTATCTTCAGAATTTCCTTAACACGCTGGTTTCCCTTGTTATCTTTCTCGATTGTTCCTTCAATTACCAGGCCGGGCTTGAGATACAGCATGTGAACCATATTCACATGAATGAAGGGATCTTCGTCTTTTTTAGTAAACTCGTGGTTCAGCTTACGCAGGAAACCATATCCCTTTTCATTGATTTCGATGATGCCACTGTAAACTCCGGCATCTTCTACAGGCTGTTGGGTATTAAATTCTGGGACCAGCTTATTATGCTGCTGTTTCTTCTTTTGATTCTGATTTGGGTTTTTCTTGCCTTTGGGCTGTTTTCTGCGGCCTTTTGGCTTGTTGCTTCTTTTTCTTGGTTGTGCCATAAAAATGTTATTACTGTAAATAAAAAAGGTGGTTGATTCGTGACTGATTAGCTGGATTTCACGATGAGCATTTCCAGATGAAGCAGAATCCGAATCGGGCTTATGAAAGCCTGATGATCATTATGAGGCTGATTGGGCCTCAGCTGGTACTAACAAAAAAACATTTGCTGGTGCCAGGATTGGTTTCAATAAAGGGTTCAGACGGTTTTTGAAAATCAAACTGCGTCTGAAAAGTATAGGAGGGCTGATGAAAGATGGGCGGTGTGCATAAAAAAAGCACTCACGGAATATCGTGAGTGCTTTTGAATTTAGCAAGATAAACTTAAGGAAACAGTGCTAATTAGCGTACGGTTGTGGTTTCAGAAATCCATTCGTAGCAGCTGTTCAGGTTACCGCCAACGTTAATGCTGTCGCCGTTTTCCCAGTTCATGTAAAACTTCTCTTCAGCTGATGGTGTAAAGCCACGGTAGCTGGCAATATCACGCTGGGCTCTGGAGGCAACAGAATTGTCTACACGGGCAGCACGCTCCAGATAGTCGATAACAAGCCAGTAGACTACTTTATCGGTACGGTCCAAACCGCCATCAGTACAATCGGTAACGGCTTGAGCGTAAATCTGTGCCATGTGGATTAATGGAATCCCCCAGCTGTTATCCTGTTGTATAGCACGACGGGCGAATGTTCTCGCCTGCTGCAGTTCGCGCAGCTGATAATAATTATCCGAAATGCTGTAGTTTAGTCTCGAGCGCTGTCTGTCGGTTTCAGCCACGTCCAGTGCTTCGCGATAATAACGGATGGCATCGCGGTTGTTACCACGATTCTGAGCGTATTCTGCCATACGCATTATATTTTCGTACGATTTGTCTGCTTCGTAGAGCGCGCGTGCCATTTCTTGTTGTTGCTCGCGATTACCAACCTGTCCGTAAAGATCGAAGAGTTCGGTTTTGATTTCGAGTCGTTGTTCCGGGCTTGCATCTTCAAGCTGCTCGGATATGAATACAATGCGTTCATCCGGATCACTGAAAAGGTCTGCACGGGTTTCCTGAAAGAAATCAACCACGTTCTGAGGCGACATTGGCTGGGCATCATTCATTATACGAATGGCGTCGTCTCTGAAGCTGTTTGTAACTTTCTCGGAAACAAGGTACATGATGAAGTATCCATCGCCTGAATCGATAAAACGCTGTGGATCGAGCTCGTAAAGCTTTTCATACTCTTCCATCGTCATTATGCGACCGTTTTCAATATCGCGCTGATTGGATTGTATGAAGCGGGCACGATTGAAGCCCCACTGATAGTGATCAATTTCATCTTCATCGAAGATTGCAAGCGCACGATCGTACATTATAAGTGCTGAATCCACATATGCTTCACGAAGCGATGGGTCAGACTGTTGGCCTGCGAGCCCCTGGTATACATCAATCATACGACGAAAATTACGATCGCCCCTGTAGTTGGGGTTGTCTTCCATCTCTTTTGGCCGGTAATTTACTAACCAACGGCCATACCTTAGAGCATCGTCGAACTGCTCGTTCCTCACGCTCTCAGCAAAAAGTGACTGAACGGCAATTGGAGGCAAATTTAACGGTGTAGGCGGCTCTTCTTGCTGTGCATGTGAAAGCTCAAGAGCAAAAAGTCCGATTAAGACGGTTAATATCAGCTTTTTCATATGGCTATTGTCTGAAAAGAGTATATGTTACTATTAATTGACCCTGCGCTGTAGAAACATGAGTTCTGACAAGTTTAACGAAAGTCTTACTCCAAATATTCTTTCGCGTACTAAATCATTACTCTGCGTGCCCCGGATACCGTATTCAAGATTGATATCGATGGAAGAAGTTCCGGTACGTGAAGGAATACCAATTCCGGCAGTAAACAGAAGGGTTTCAATATTGGTGTTATTCACCGTTAGGTGACCGTCGTCGTAGGAGGCACCCGCCCGGTAGATAAGGCTGTTAAAAAGGCCCGGATTACCGCGGCTGTAAACGTCATATTCCAGACCTAAGCCAACTTTCAGACGATCTTTCATATTCTCGTCGAATTCACCATTAAAACTGTTGTGTTCACTCCATTGCTGGTAATGTGCTTCAGTAGCTACCATAAAATAGCGTGAAGCAAAATAAGTTAATCCAACGGTGGTTTCAAACGGAAAGGTTACGTCTCTGTTACCATATGTTGATTCCGGAATAAGATCGAGACTGCGCGTAGTGTTGCCCGATATAAGCTGACTGGTAATGCGTCGGTTTGCACTCAACTCTACAGGCAGGGTAGCTGTAGCTCCGAATATAAGCTGATCCCTTCCTCTAAATACATTTGGAAGTAAAATCATGGTACCAAAACGATGAGCGAATGCTCTGTAGCGGGTACGCTCGGTGAACCGTGCCGGGCCGTAAAGCGGGCTGTTAAATAAAAACTGGTTGTCTTGTTCCTTTAGGCCAAACATAAGGGAAGGAGCGTAACCAACGTAGAAATTGTCTGTAATTCGGAGGCCAAAACCTGCTTCAATACGGTTAATTCCGCCAGTGCCGGATATTGCAGACTGGTAATCAATCACAGAAAGTGAATCTGCGGTCGGAAGCGTAACAGAGTCGTTTGTAAGCAGGTTGTACCTAATGTTGGTGTCCTGATACATACCAATAGATAAACCGAGCCGGTCTCTTATTACAGGGAACTGAGCCTGAAAATGAGAAAATCCAAGCGTTGTACTGGACGATGAACCAAAATTGTCTGTCGCATCGTGGGTTTGCAGATTGAAACCCGCGCTCATTGAGGTAAAATAAGCTGACCCCCAGAATGCAGGGTTAGCAAGACTGGCGCGTGAACGGTCTGGGGTGGCTACGCCCACTATGGCCATACCCGCTCCTTGTGAAGAAAGTATGTCCTGAGGCGTACCTAAGCCGAGATAAGAATAGATAGAAGCGCTGTTGGCCTCGTTTTCCTGAGCCTGTGCTTCTGTAGCCGCGAAAACGACCAGAGCACACAGTATAATGCTGAAGTACTTCAATTAATTTTCCGGGTTTATTCTGGTTATGATAAGTTTGGGCGAACGCTCACCGCTTTCGGGACCAGCCAGAATAGCTGGTAAAATCAGGCCGTTGTTGTTGCCTGATGTAATGTAAAAGCGGGTTTGCGTGCTTTGTCCGGTCTGGAAATTCTGGATAAAGCTGGTTACATTCACCCTGTATGAGTTATCGCCCTCACGGAACTGAGGCTCGAATACGGGTAGTTTAACTACTTCAAACTGTCTTTCCGTATCGTTGAGCGTATAGTACTGAAGTCTTCCGCTTTTAGGACGGAAGTGATTTTCAGGCAGGTTTTCTATAGCTTCAAGGTCATCGAAAAGCAGTATTTCAGCCCGGCTTATTACCTGGTCAAGTAATCCTCGTCCCTCAAGATCCATTTCAAGAACCAGGTTCTGTTCAAAAGTATTCAGAAGGGGTAATGATGTGCCTTCATAGTCAGTATTTTCACGCTGTATGTTGAATGCGCTGCCTCGCAGTAAAACTGAAAATGTGTTGCGGCCCGGGAATGGATCTACGAAATCGCCATTTCCGTTGTCCATGGTTGAGCTTTCACCGTTTCCATTTCCATTGTCATCGCCGTTTTCATCATCATCGCTACCTTCTGGGTTAACGACGAATAGACGGGAACCGGAATAAAATGAGTTGCCCAGCGTATCCTGCTGCAGAGATTCGGTACGAAAGCCAACAATTACGTTGTTATCGTCGCGGGGAACCAAAGCGAAGCCGAATTCATTGGCGCGGAGGTTTTCAATTGGGTTTTCGGTCTCATTAAAAAAGCCCCGAAAATTATCTGCCCACTGCTGAGGTAGCTGAAAGAGAACAGAATCGGTTTCGGCTGTAATTTCAATTGAGCCAATGCTTACCGGATCGGTGCTGAACTGTGAATTTACATTCGCATCATTTGGTCTCCAGCGTTCGGTAATGTAGTGGAGATCGAAAACAGCAGTAGAGGTGGTATCACCATAAAAGTTGAAAGGCTCGAGAACCAGATAGACTTCGGCGCCAGCTTCCATAGAATCTGCCGGGCTTAATGTGCTGATTCCTGGTGCCAGAAAGGAAGTGCTTTTAACCTCACCGTATACCTGATCCTGATACTTACCTGCGGAGAAGTAGGTAAGATTACCTGTAAAAGTAACCAGCTCTTCTATGGTAAGATTGGTGATGTCGAGTGTATCGACTATGATATTACGATCGCTTGGAATAAAGGTCGACCCAACAATATTGTTGTCGTCGCTGCATGAGCTGATGATTCCAAGTGTAATTAAGCTTACTACAAACAGCCCTGTTATTCTTGTATACATATACGTTTTACGGTGATCCTTATGTGGAGTGTCGTCTGGTGAGGAATTATTCCTCCGGTTTGATGGTACGATAGAAGTCAGCAAATTTGGCAGATACGTCCTGAGGTGAGCCCTGGATTTTTGTGTTTTCGATATTTAACGCTTTAAACAAATCGTCAAACTCTGTGCGAATGTCGTTTCCTGTTACAACATGATCGGAATAGCTAAGACCGGCTTTGAGGAAGTCTATCTTCCCGTCAGTTGTAATTTTGTCCTGTTCAACGCTTTCCGGAAGTCTCATAACGCCGAGTTTGTCGATGTCAAAAATTCCTTCGTTTGCAGGACTGTGTATGTTATAAATAACCTTTGTATTCTTAAAAATAGGCTCGTTGGCATATACACTCTTCATGTAGACAGGAATAAAACCGGATGCCCAGTCGTGGCAGTGGATGATATCCGGCTGCCAGCCGAGTTTCTTAACGGTCTCGAGAACGCCCTTATTATAAAATACCAGACGCTCAAGATTATCCGGATAATATTCTTCTGTCTTGGGGTCTTTGAACATGCCTTTACGCTTGAAAAACGTATCGTTGTCGAGAAAGTAAACCTGAAGCTTAGCGTTCGGTATACTTGCCACTTTAATGCGCATGCTTTCGATTTTGTCGTCTACTTCAACTTCAATTCCGGAAAGGCGAATTACTTCGTGTAGCCTGTTTCTGCGATCTTGAATTGTGCCATATTTCGGAAGGAGAATGCGTATTTCGAAACCTTTATCCTGTAGCGATGCCGGTAAAAACCGAAGCATATCTGCATTATTGGTTAAGCGGGCAAAAGGAGAAATCTCTGCAGCTGCGTAAAGTATTTTCATAGGGCTGATCGAAGGTTTACGTTTAGATACGGATGTAATACTGAATTTAGCAAGGTCCGGAAGCCTATTATAAAGTAGGCTCTGGAATTTTGAAGCCACTCTGAAATGCGGCTGATAGAGCGTTTCTCGATGTCTTCATGCAGGTTGTTTCCTGAGCGTAAAACGAATGTATGTATCCGCGCTGCCATTAATGTGTGGAATTGCATGAATGCTGGAATTGAAAATTCAGATATCAAATATCAGATATACTAAAAATGGCTCTGCCATAACCGTTTGGCTATGGCAGAGCGCAGAAAATCGAAGTTTTTAATATAACAAAACCTCGTCAAGGATTAAAGGCTAATTTGCCTCTTCGGTCTTCAGCTCGATGAGATTCGAATCGGCCAGACCAAGCTGGGGATCCCGGTTCGATATATTTACTAGATGAAGAAGGAAATTTTTGTCAACTTTGTCTAGCATATCAGGAGTGTAGCGCCAGTCCCAGTTTCCGTCGGTGGTGCCTGGATAGTTCATCCGGTGTTCGGTATCAAGCCCCATTAGATCCTGAAGCGGGAAAATGGCCTGATCTGCACATGAAAGCATAGCCAGGCGAATTAGCTCCAGTTCCGGCTGCTCGCAGGATGAACGAACATACTCGCGCAGACGATGTGTCTCAAGTCCGCTTGCGTTGTTATACCATCCAAGGCTGGTATCGTTATCGTGGGTTCCGGTATAAACCACGCAGTTACTTGTGTCGAAGTTATGCGGCAGAAAACCATTACCGGAATTGTCATTCCATGCAAACTGAAGGATTTTCATGCCGGGCAGATTGTACTTATCGCGTAACTCCACTACTTCTTTGGTAATCATACCCAAATCCTCAGCGATGATGGGCAGCTCGCCAAAATGCTTGTAAATAGTATCGAACAGGTCGGTGCCGGGGCCTTTCACCCAGCGGCCTTTCATGGCGTTAGGCGCATCAGCCTTTACTTCCCAGTAGGCATCGAAGCCACGGAAGTGATCTACACGGATGGCATCGGTCATCACCATCATTTGCTCAAATCGCTTAAGCCACCATTTGTAGCCGTCTTTTTTGAGCGCTTTCCATTTATACAGCGGATTGCCCCAAAGCTGGCCGGTCTCACTGAAATAATCCGGTGGTACTCCGGCTACAAGCAGTCTGTTGCCCTGATCATCAACTTCGAAAAACTCTGAGTGTGCCCATACGTCCGAACTGTTGTGATCCACAAAAATCGGGATGTCACCAATTACGGTTATTTTATTATCGTTGGCGTATTTCTTGATATCCAGCCATTGGTTGAAAAACTCAAACTGAACCCAGCGGTGGTAGCGAATGCGGTCGGCAAGTCTTTTTTCGACGGCTTTCAGCGCTGATGGCTTTCTTTTCGCAAGGTCTGCATCCCAGGTATTCCACGGCTGGAAACCATGCTCTTCGAGGCAGGCCATGAAAATGCAGAAATCTTTAAGCCAGTAGCTGTTGCTGCGGACAAACTTACGCATGGCGGGTCCCCCATCTTTACCATTCTGTTCTTCAAAACGGGTAAACGCCTGGCTGAAAAGAGCGTTCTTATTGGAAAAAGCCTGCTCGTAATTCACCTTTGTGGAAGCACGTAAAAAAGTGCTGCGAACTTCGGTCTGGGTGAGCAGCCCTTTATCTACAAGGATATCGGGGCTTATCAGGTAAGGATTTCCGGCGAACGCAGAGTAGCTGGCATAGGGTGAATTTCCGTAGCCCGTTGGCCCAAGAGGCAGAATTTGCCAGATGCTTTGTCTGGTTTCTATCAGGAAATTAATAAATTTTTTAGCGGAATGGCCCAAATCGCCCATCCCGTAGTTTGAAGGAAAGGAAGTGGGATGAACCAATATCCCACTCGCACGATTAAATCTCATAGCTGTTCTTTTTCGTGTAATAAAATGTTTATAAATAAAATTTACTTCTTGAGTTTCATCATTATACCACCGAGTGGCGGGATCTCTATATTGATGTGGTGAGGATGTCCGTGCCATTCCCCGGGCTCGGACTCCACGCTCAGGAGACCTTTGTTGCTTCCGCCATAGTGCTCGGAATCACTGTTGAAGATGGTTTCGTAAGTACCTGCTTTTGGTACTCCGAAAACGTATTCTCTGTGGAAAACAGGCGTAAAATTATACACGCACACCACGAATTCCTTTTTGTCTTTCGAGTGGCGAATAAACGCAAGTATGCTGTTGTCCACATCCGAAAAATCGATCCATTCAAAACCGGCCCAGTCGAAATCCACTTCATAAAGCGCCGGTTGAGATTTGTATAAATTGTTCAAATCGCGGGTCATGCTCAGCAGCCCGGAATGCTTCTCCATATCGGTTAGCGACCAGTTCAGCTCCTTGGCTTCGGTCCATTCGCTCCACTGACCGAATTCCCCGCCCATGAACAATAGCTTTTTCCCGGGGTGACCATACATATAAGCATATAGTGCCCTGAGGTTGGCGAACTTCTGCCAAACATCGCCGGGCATCTTATCCAGCATGGATTTTTTCATGTGCACCACTTCATCGTGGCTGAACGGAAGAACAAAATTCTCCGTAAATGCATAGATGAAAGAAAAGGTGAGCTGATTGTGATGGTATTTTCTGAAAAGCGGGTCAGTCTCAAAGTATTTGAGTGTATCGTTCATCCAGCCCATATTCCACTTATAGTCGAAGCCTAAGCCGCCTATATAAGTTGGCCGGGATACCAATGGCCAGGAAGTGGATTCTTCAGCCAGTGTTACAACACCGCTAAAATCGGCATGCACGACTTCGTTGAAGCGTTTCAGGAAGTCGATGGCTTCAAGGTTTTCGCGCCCGCCATGCTTGTTTGGAATCCACTCGCCGGCCTCTCTGGAGTAATCCAGATAAAGCATGGACGCAACGGCATCAACCCGGAGGCCGTCAATATGATATTTATCGATCCAGAAAACGGCGTTTGAAATCAGGAAGTTTTTTACCTCATCACGCCCGAAGTTGAAAATTTTGGTGCCCCAGTCTTTGTGTTCGCCCTGGCGCGGGTCTTCGTGCTCGTAGAGCGCGGTACCGTCGAACTGCCGTAAACCATGTGCGTCTTTGGTGAAGTGGGCCGGAACCCAGTCCAGAATCACGCCTATGTCGTTCTTGTGGCATTCATTTACGAAAAAAGCAAAGTCTTCCGGGCTGCCAAACCGGCTGGTAGGAGCAAAATAACCCGTAACCTGATAACCCCATGAAGGGTCGTACGGGTGCTCCGAAATGGGCAGTAACTCTATATGCGTGTAGCCAAGCTCTTTTACATAGGAAATTAGCGTATCGGCCAGCTCGCGATAGCTGTAGAAGCTATTGTCTTTAAGATGGCGGCGCCATGACCCCAGATGAGCTTCATAAATGGCCATCGGCTGATCGAATGCCTGTGAGCGTTTTTCGATCCATTTTTCATCATCCCACTCAAAAGTTTCGATTTCCTGAACGATGGAGGCCGTTTGCGGGCGCTTTTCGTATGAAAAACCGTATGGATCTGCTTTCAGGAATGGCGTTGGTGAACCCGAGGATTTGATTTCATACTTATAAACGGTTCCTGTGTCGAGACCCGGAATGAAGATCTCCCAAATACCCTGATCAAAAAGTTTACGCATGGGATACACGCGTCCGTCCCAGTTGTTAAATGGACCTACAACGCTTACACGGGAAGCAGAAGGAGCCGCAACCACAAAATGAACACCCTTAACGCCATCGACTTCGCGTATGTGAGCACCCATAAAATTGTAAGCCCTGGTATGGTTGCCTTCACCCCACAGCTGGAGGTCGAAATCGGATATCAGGCTGCTAAACCGGTACGGGTCTTCAATGATTTCAGAGACGCCGTCGGTGTATGTTACCTCAAGCTGATACGGGAAAAACTTTTTACGGCGCGGCAAAAATAGTTCAAAAAACCCATCGCCTTCAATCAGGTTCATTTCGTGCGTGGCTTTTTTACCGGCTTCAATAACGTTCACAGATGATGCGCCCGGCCGGAAAACCCGCAGGACGAGCCCTTGTGTTTTACCAGAAGTGCCTTGCTGTAAACCCAGAAAACTAAATGGATTTCCGTGACTGCCGTGTATTAGTACGCTAATTTCACTGAGGTTCGTCGCTTGGGTATCCAATTTCGATGTGGTTTTTCGTTAGTAAAGGATTAACTTTAAAAATACAAAATTTGGCTCAATTCCACTTACGTCTAATTAAACTCTCTGTCGGATTTCCTTAAGGCCCTTACGGATGCCTTACAAACGCTTCTATGAACCCATCATCACTAATAGCGCGTCGCTATTTATTTTCCAAAAAGAAGGTGACGCTCGTCTCGGTACTTACCCTTATCAGCATTTCCGGAGTTACGCTGGGCACTGCTCTGCTCATCGTGGTTTTGTCTGTGTTTAACGGTTTTTTTGATCTGGTGCAGGGCTGGATGATGGCACAGGATCCCGATATACGCATCGAGTCGGCAACCGCCCGCTCGCTTTTCCTGGACGATCAGCAGTTGGCCGAACTTAGCAATATGGATGAAATCCAGGTGGTTTCACCCTACGTGGAGGGCAAAGCGCTGGTAGCTCTGCGCGGCGGCGGATTTAAAGTGTCCGTGGTGAAGGGTGTGGAGACCGAATCGTTCTCACAGATATTTGAGCTGGATACGAACTTCCGCGGAGGTGATTTTAACCTCGAAATCCGCGATCGTCGTCCCGGTATGCTTATGAGTCGAAACATGATGAATCAGCTTGGCCTCGAAATCGGCTCCGATGCCAGCCTTCTGAGCGCTGAATCAATCCAGCGGTCATTAACGCAGTTTTCCGGCCCGAGAACCTTCAGTTTTGATGTGCGTGGTTCCTACCGGCTGAGCGAAAAGCAGGACGACAGCACCATCTACGTGGATAAACGCGCGGCTCAGCGACTGTTTAATATGAGGAACTCCATCAGCGGGGTCGATATAAAGCTGCATGATTACAACCGCGCTGATGCCGTGAAAGCCGAGCTGCAGCAGATGTTCGGTGATGAGGTGCTCGTCCGAACCTGGTACGATCTGCAGAAACCGCTGTATGATGTGATGAACCTCGAAAAGTGGGGCGCCTATATTGTGCTGATGATCATCGTGCTTGTAGCCGTGCTTAATATTTTGGGCTCACTTACAATGATTGTGATCCAGAAAACGAAAGATATCGCCATGCTGCGGAGTATCGGTTTGAGCCCGAAAGACGTCCGGAATATTTTCCTCAAGCAGGGCTTTTTTATCGGGATGATCGGTTGCGGACTCGGTGGCGGCCTGGGCGTGCTCCTCACCTGGCTTCAGGCGGAATATGGTCTGGTGAAAATGTTCGGCTCGGAATCCTTCATCATAGATGCCTATCCGGTTGCCTTCGCCATGTCGGACCTTGTATTGATCCT
>PWID01000164.1 GCA_003555145.1 Balneolia bacterium
CCACCGGCGGGAGCGCGCTGAAACGGTACGACGAGTACAACAAAATCACCATTGATGAGGACGGGCGTTACGTGATGCGGGACCGCCGCAAGGCCATGCGCCACCGGCTGTCGATCGGGACTATTCTGGCCGATCAGGCGCTGAAGGTGAAGTTCGTGAGCGGCGGTTTCATCGGCACGGTTGAGGAATCCTTCATCGCCAAACTCCGCCCCGGCGACACCTTTCTTTTTGCCGGTCGCTATCTGGAGTTTGTGCGACTGAAAGAGCTTACGGTTCACGTTCGGAAATCGAAAAGCAGCAAAGGGGCGGTCAGCCGCTGGATGGGCGGACGCATGCAGCTCAGCACGCAGCTCTCAGAAATGATTCGTATCAAAATTGAGGAAGCTAACAATGGCCGGCTCGACAGTCCCGAGATGAAGGCCATCAAGCCGCTGTTCGATATTCAGAAAGAACGCTCCGCCCTGCCCCGCCACGATCAGCTGCTAATCGAGCAGCTGAAAACGCGCGAAGGCTGGCATCTTTTTTTCTATCCGATTGAGGGGCGCATGGTGCATGAAGGTCTGGCCGCGCTGATTGCCTGGCGCATTTCTCAGGTGAAGCCCATCTCCTTTTCCATTGCGATGAACGATTACGGCTTTGAGCTGCTCAGCCCCACCGAACCACCCATTCAGGAAGCTCTTGATCAGAATTTATTCCGGCTGGACGAGCTGAATGAAGACATCACCAAAAGTATAAACGCCTCGGAAATGGCGCGGCGTCACTTCCGGGAGATTGCGCGCATATCGGGACTGATTTTCCAGGGTTTTCCGGGTCAGCGCACCGGCTCAAAACATCTTCAGGCTAACTCCGGTTTGCTGTTTGATGTGTTTCAGGAGCACGATGCCGGCAACTTCCTCCTCAGGCAAAGCTACGACGAAATCATGACCTATCAGCTGGAAACGCACCGCTTGTCTCAGGTACTGGAGCGAATCAGCGCCAAAGATGTGATTCTAACCCATCCGGATCGCTTCACTCCGTTTTCATTTCCAATCATGGTAGACAGACTGAGGGCCAAACTAACCTCCGAAAAGCTCAAAGACCGGATTGGAAGACTGAAGCTGCAGGTTGAAAGATAATTGTGAATGGTGAATTTTGAATTGTGAATTAGTCGAAGGTCGAAAGTCCAAGGTCTCGTAATTAAACTCTCCTAAATTGTACTTCAACTCAAAAATCGTATATCAAGAATCAGCTATCAAAAATCTTCTCTGCGTTAATCTGCCTAACATTCAGCGAGACTTTGCGTCCTCCCAACCAAAAAAGCCACACCCCAAAATCAGGATGCGGCTTTTCAGTTTTACTAAAATCAAGCTTTATTTAGCCCAAATTCAAACTCAATCCTTCAGATACTCATCGAACCAGTTGAGCATTCGGTTCATGAAGTCGAGCTGATGGGCGCGCTCTACGAGGCCGTGCGGCTGACGCGGATACAATACCATATCGGTCGGGATTTCCAGCAGGCGCAGGAAGTTGTACAACTGTATAGACTGCTCGGGATGTACGCGCTCATCGGCCAGGCCGTGCGCCACCAGAATAGGCGTGTTAGCAGTCGTGAGGTGCGCCACGGGCGAGCGATCCCAGTTCTGACCCGGATTATCAAACCACCACAAATCCCAGTGGGTCATGGACATTTCAACCGGAATATCGGTTGTACCCATGAATGATATCCAGTTGGAAAGGCCCGCAAACGTAATGGTTGCGGCAAAACGATGGCTGTAGCGGGTTCCGGCCCAGGCCGAGAAATATCCACCGTATGATGTGCCCGACATGCCCACGCGCTCGGGATCAATAAGTCCACGCTCTTCCAGATAGTCTATGCCGAACAGCACATCATCAAACTCTTTGCCGCCGAGATCGCGGTGGTTAGCCATGGTGAACCACGAGCCGCGACCCGCGCTTCCCCTGTAGTTAGGCTTGAACACAACGTATCCGTTGGCAGCTAAAAACTGAGCGGGGTATAAGGCACCCGTTCCCCATCCGTCGAGATCTACGCCTTCCGGTCCGCCGTGCGGCAGTACGGCCAGCGGGTAGCGTGTCCCCTCTTGGTAGCCTACAGGCAGCGTGAGCACGCCTTCCATCCACAGGCCATCGGCTCCGTACCAGCGGATCGTCTCTTGTTCGCCAAGCGCACGGTCCGACAGCCACTCGTTGTGATGTGTGAGTCTGTTGAAGCTTCCGTCACTAAACGAGCCGGTATACACTTCTCCGGGATGATCCCTGCGGTTTACAGCCGCAGCAAACATTTGGCCTTCACTATCCGGACTGATCGAACGGAAGATCTCAAGATCACCACCTGCAATCCTGCTGATGGTTCCACCGCGGGCTGCAATCTCATTCAGCGTGGTGCGTGTACTTTCCACGGCCGTAAACCAAAGCGTGCTGCTATCTTTCCAACCAATCCATTCGATAGTGCCAACATATTCATCAGAGGTGATGTCCATCTTATCAGAACCATCACGATTCACCACAAAAATACGCTGTGCAAGCGGATCACCAAAAACCTTTGCGCCTAAAAAGGCAATGCGCTGACCATCAGGGCTGTAGGAGATGGGCCCAAGCTTGCCTTCGGTGTCCGTGAGCAGAGAGTAATCACCGCTCTCCAGATTGAGTCGGTACAATTCGCTGAACATCAGGTCGTAATCGGCCAGTGGGTCAGTGGTGATACGAACTATAGCTTCCCTCCCGTTAGGCGAAACCGCCATATCCTGAACCAGCCATTCATCAGGAGTGAATGATCGCGATTCCGGATTGTTTAAATCCTGTACATACAGTCTGATTGCGCGCGGTGAAGCGCTTGATACAATCATATCGTAGCCAAGCTCCCTGCGCTCGCGGACCTCATCGGCTCGACGCTCATTTACCGC
>PWID01000336.1 GCA_003555145.1 Balneolia bacterium
CAACGCATGATCAGCAGCCGTTGCGGAAAGGTCACCTGTCCGGCCGCCGTCTTCAAGAATGAGAAGCCTGTCGCCGCCTAATCCGCGCAGCACCGGCCTTGCAGGAGCGGGCCCCATGCTGCGCTGTGCCAGGCCGGGTTCATCATCCAGTGTTTCAGCTATGGTCTGACCTAACTGCTGTCGAAGCTGACGCCCGGTTAATACTCTTTCCACTCCGGTGGTCTGATCGTCGCGCATATAATGGTCTCTCACAACCACATCGGCTCCGCGAATCACGCCGCGCCTCAGCGCAATTTCCACCGTGGTAGTATCACCAGCCGATACTGATATTTGCTGGTAGCCCGTTTCGTACCCAACGTGCTGTACTCTTAGCAGATAGGTTCCGGCCGGGACGTTTCGAAACTGGAAATCACCGTTTCTGTGGCTAACGGTTCCCCTGTCGAGTTCTTCAATTAATATACTGGCGTTAGACAACGGGCTGTCATCATCCTGGGAAAATACCATACCCATAATAAATCCCCGGCTTTCTTCTTCACCAGAAGAAAATGCTGAGGCTGGTACTGCTATAAAAATGACCGATATATACAGCAAAAATAAAAAAGCAGTATGGCCTCTGCTTTTAGAAAATACCAGGCTATTACCGGCTTTATTAAACTTTGCGTTACTCAATGGATGCTATTCGAGTGTGTTTACATTCAGGGCGCTCAAGTATAGCAAATAAACTCACAGAATATAAACTATTTGTTTAACCACTTAAATTTCTACAATCACCGGCATAGGCAGCGGGCGCAGATCATCATGATCGATATGGAATAAATTAATTCGTACTTCAGATGCCCCGCTTTGGACTAATTCTATATCAAACGTCCATGTTGATTGGTTGCGGTCGTATACGAATTCCAGTGGTTGTTCATCAACCGGCTGATTTTCCCGCGACCCGTCTGGCAGCAGATAATCGAACCGAAGATAATAATCACCTGGCCCGCCCGCTGTTCCACCCGATTCTTCGCCGTATTCAGCGAGATCAAAAATAATGCGGTCGCTGTCAATCCAGCGTATGCTTATATCGCTGAGTACATTATTTGCTACGTTTTCGGAAGTAAGCAAAAGTGCTTCACCCTGGTGTACGAATTCAGGGAAATTTCCATCAGGATCAAAAGTGTACTCTCTCTGGAAATATTCGACAAGAATGTCATCTCCAAGAAAAAGCTGAAATCCTATTGCTGGAGCATGTTCTGAGTCGGTACTGCTTGCCGGATTACTTTCGCAGGCCTTAAAAAACAGGCCTGCGAAAATAAAACCCAGCATAAGAACTACTGTTTTTACAGTGGTTGAGGTCATCTTATGTTCTGGTTTGTTACAATTAATTCAGTTTATCAATCAGCTTATTAACGCTGGCGCTCGTGTCTGTTGTGCGGGTACATTCCCTGCTCACCTGCAAGCTCGTAGTTATCAATAGAGAGCTGCATTGGAGAAGATGCTTCGAAAACAGTTACTTCATCAACAGAGCAGTTTCTAATTTGATCCTGTCGGTGATTGGTTCCATCAATAACAACCAGTTCGCGATCACCGTCGCAGCGGTCTACACGGAAGGTAACACCAGCGCTTCCAACGTAATCAGCACGAATATGGAACATCCATGAGCCATCACTTCCGTGCTGCTCAACATTTGCTCCGCGAACTGCCGCTGGATCTGTCCAGCTATAGTTGAGACGATACATTCCTTCCGGGTTGATGTCTGGTCCTGTTCCGCCTTCGGTTCTCTCTTCAGGCAGGTCTACAATCTCACCATCATCCATAATAAAGCGAATAGTTACAGAAGGCGTAAAGTAACGACGGCCACCTATTTCTTCTTCATCAGCAGAGGTGCGAACAAGATTTCCACCAAGATGGGTTGTGCTGAGTAAAAACTCACCACCTACTATGTATTCTGGAAAGTTTGCATTGTATGAATAGCTTCCGCTTTCATAACGAACGATTTCAACACCCTGCTCTTCGATTAAAAATCCGATAATTTCCGGGTCAGGGTCTACGTCTGAGCTTGAGCTGTCGCTGCAAGACCATGTTAAAAGTGCTGTAAACACAAACAGTAAGAGTGTAATTGTAATTTTATTAAACATTGGGTTAGTATAGTTAGCTGAAAAGTTGATTCGATTGGTTCTCATAATGCAAGTTAGTTGCATATACCAAATATACAAATGCAACTTGGTTTCAACAACAACCTAAATGCAACTTTATTGTATTTACAATTATTTTACATCAAGCTATTCAGGAAATTTATGCCGTTTTCTGAGCCAGCCCGAGAATTCCAGTTCCTTCTACATTTGATGCCCGCAAGTCAATCCAGTTGAGCAGCAACGATGGTAACAGTGTGATGGTGTACCAGAATGGTAGCAACAATATAGCCCAGAATCCGGCTTTGTTGAGGAGCAGCATGGGCCATTTTATCATCATTACCCATGCGGCATGACCATACGTACCATAAGTGTAACGGATTTCAATCGGTTTGAGGCGTGCCTGTTTGAATTTTGACCGCAACTCAGAATTTGAATAACCAGCACGGGCATGTTCATCCACAAAAAACTCATCCCCATCTGCATCCTCTTCGGCCAGGTGGGAGGGTGAGTGCATTAGAAAATACCCGCCGGGCTTCAGACTTTCACGCATGTTGCGCATCACCTTAACGTCTTCCTCTATATGTTCAAGCACGTCCACACATAGTACGAAATCGTATCCTTCGGTAGTAAACTCGAGAAGGTCCTGTTTTTGAAAGATGATGCGCCCCTTCTCCATTTCATCTTTAAAGTAGTAGCGGCAATCTTCCAGATAGTCTTCCTTCACGTCTACAGCAAGAATGTGGTCGATGCTCAGCGTTTTTAGCAAAAACCGGTCGTACTGTCCAAAACCATTTCCGGCATCCAGAATGCGCAAGGGTTGCTTATTCTCAGAAAACAGCGCTTTTACCTTTTTGCGAACGTGCCAGCTTCTTAAAAAAAACAAGTCGAGCAGTGCATAGAAAATTGTTCTGAGGGTTCGGTTCCTGCGAACAAATGCCGCAAGCCTGTCTTTTACCGGGTCGTAGGCAATCTGACTCATTCCGTATCGATAATATTCGTGGTTTCACCAATGCTAACCGGTTTTGTATCTCTTCGGTGTCTCACCATCATTTCGCCAAACAAACCAATGGAGAAAAACTGAAATCCGATGAGTATGAGCAAAATACCAAACAGCAGCAGTGGTCTTCTCGAAAGAAACTCATCATGAAAAATCCGCATGAAAACCAGATAGGCCGTAATCAGAGATCCGAAAAATACCGAAACAATACCGGCTGTTCCGAAGAAATGCATCGGTCTCTGCAGGTAATAGTTCACGAACATAAGGGTAATAAGATCCAGAAAGCCGTTTATAAATCGTGAAATACCGAATTTAGATTTTCCGTATTTGCGCTCGTGGTGCTTAACCGGCTTTTCACCAATTTTGTGATACCCTTCCCAGTTGGCTAAAAGCGGGATATATCGATGCCGCTCTCCGTAGAGCTCGAGCCGCTCAACAACCTCTTTTCTGTATACTTTGAGGCCACAGTTAAAATCGTGCAATTGAATGCCGGTAACTACGCGGGTCACGAAGTTAAAAAAGCGCGACGGTACGGTTTTTGTGATGGGGTCCTGCCGATTCTGTTTCCATCCCGAGACCAGATCCAGCCCTTGCTCATTAAGCTGATCTATCATGAGTGGAATTTCAAGGGGATCGTCCTGCAGGTCGGCATCCATAGTGGCTATATATGCACCGGTCGCATTAGCAAAGCCATGATGTAAGGCCGTACTTTTCCCATAATTACGGCGGAACCGAATACCTTTAACATGCGAATATTGTTTCGAAAGCTTTTCAATCACATCCCATGAACCATCCCGTGAGCCATCGTCCACGAAAATGAGTTCCGGTTCGAACCGGCCTTTAAACGCTTCCGTTACTTTTTTATGGAGTTCTTCCAGCGACTCGACTTCATCGAGAAGCGGAACTACCACGCTTACTTTTTCCAAATCCGCTTGCACCTGGTATTCTTTCGGTTCCGGTCTGCCGATAAATCTATCATGTGGAGTTTATCGCTTCAGACCTTATCTTGTTAACAGCTTTCAGGTTAGGCGTTTCCGGTTTTTACAGAAGCAACCTGCTGAAATCTATAGCCCGTTAATTTACGTATTCTGCATCAGAAGTTTATATGGAAAAACTCTACTACAGTATTGGTGAAGTAAGCAAGCTGGCTGATGTCGAGCCGCACGTGCTACGCTACTGGGAATCCGTGTTCCCGGAACTCACTCCTTCAAAAAACAGAGCCGGAAACCGGATTTATACCCACAGGGATATTGAAACCATCCTGGAGCTGAAAGTGCTTATTAAGGATAAAGAATTTAGCACTGCAGGCGCCCGCAAAGCTTTAAAGGAAAAGAAGCAGGGTAAAACCGTAGCAGGCAAATCCGGATCCGCAACTCCTGATATCTTTACTGTTCCTGTAGATTTGAAACGCGACCTTAAGGAAATTCGGTTACTTCTAAAACAAATTCACGACAAGCTGTAGGATTTAAACCGAACTTTCATCGCATCAACACAACCGTATATATGAGCCTCACCCCCCTGTTTCCGCTACAACTCGTTCTTTTCCCCGGAGACAAACTTCCGCTACATATTTTTGAACCCCGTTATCGCGAAATGATCCGTGAATGTCTGGATCGCGAGATTCCTTTCGGAGTTGTAAGCTACATCGATAATAAAGTTTCACGGGTTGGCTGTCTCGCATACATAGAAAAAGTTGAGAACGCCTACGAAGACGGCAAATTCGATATCGTTTGCCGGGGCGGTGAGCGATTTATTTCGAGTTCATATAATTCCGGCAGAGCCTTTCTTCAGGCATCCGTTACACGATTTTCCGACGTACCAGATTCCGACGAAACCGTACGCAAGCTTATGGATGAAGCACTTTCATTGTTTAATGAGCTTTCTGAAGCCGCCAATCTTAAATTCGAAAACCCGGCTTTACCAACTCCGGCTAATTCTTTTGGCTTTGGTCATCTTATTGGCTTCGATCTTGCTCAGAAACAAAATCTTCTCGAAATCAAAACCGAAGCCGAACGACTGCGCTATATAATTGAGCAAATACAGCGCTCACTGCCCAAACTGAAGTCTTTCAAAGACGTTCGCGAACTTATAAGGTCTAACGGCCATTTCCGCGAGTTCCCGCCTATTAATTTTAATATCGATATCTAATTTTTTTCGCTTATGAAGCTCTCTTCCGTTACTAAAGGCCCTTTCACACTGTATACTATTGAGACTGGACGTTTTAAGCTCGACGGCGGCGCCATGTTCGGCGTAATACCAAAGCCCATGTGGGAGAAACAAATCCCGGCCGATGAGCAAAACCGAATTGATATGGCCATGCGCTGTATGCTCATTAAATCGGAGCAAACCGGACGGCTCTATCTTATTGATAACGGGTCAGGGAACAAATTTAACGAGAAGCTGACTAAAATTTATGACTTCAGCTATCCGTACGGAGACCTTCACGACTCGCTGAAGCATCATGGATTTACCGCAGATGATGTTACCGATATTATTTTCACACATCTTCATTTCGATCACTGCGGCGGCTCGACCAGGTTCAACAGCGAGGGCGAACCTGAACTGGTCTTTAAAAATGCCCAGTACTGGGTATCTGCCCAACACTGGGCTACGGCGAGCAGCCCGAACGTGCGGGAACGGGCATCATTTCACAAGGAAAACCTGGAGCCGCTACGCCGAAGCAAAAAAATGAAGTTCACCCAGCCCGGGCATGAGTTTGAGCCCGGACTTACCGTTGAAATGGTAAACGGACACACAGAGGCTCAGCAGCTGCCGGTAATATCACATGAGGACTTCACCCTGGTTTTTGCAGCTGATCTTATTCCAACCGCAGCACACGTTTCACTCCCCTGGGTGATGGGCTACGATATGAGACCGGCCGAAACCCTGAGCGAAAAAGAAGAGTTGCTGAAGAAGTGGCAGGAAAAAAACTACTATCTGTTCCTTGAGCATGATGCCAGCAATGAGGTCATCACCCTTAAAAAAGGCCCGCGTTATATTGAGACGGGAGACTCTTTAAGTCTTAGTGATCTTTAGCACGGGTTTTTAATATACTACTCCTCGACTCATTCCGTTTACAGCATCAGGCCTTTAACTCCACAATCAGACTTCTACTTTGCAACAACAAACCGACATTTCAGCAGCAATTAAGCAGTACCGTAGTCTCGTAGACGACGCCTGGGCTAAAATTCGCCGTCAGCGCCTGATTGCTCTGTTCGCCGGAGGGCTGTCCGGATTTCTGGCTGTCTTTTTTATCCTGATGCTCATCGAGCAGGGCGCCTGGCTGTCTCCCCTTCTCAAAACCAGTTTGTGGGTTAGCGGTGCGCTGGCCGGAGGCCTGATTTTTTACGGTATGATGCGCCGCCTTCCGGTGCCTGATGAAACGAATTTCCGGCGACGCTTGACCAAAGAAACCGAGCTGCACGAATTGCGCTACCTGCTGGATTTGAGCAAACAGGCTGTTGAAGATGCAGATGTTCTTCGCGATGCGGCCATTGCGCAGAACCTCGGCACTCTTCAGCAAATCGATACCAGGCCCGATTCAACTACCGAAAGACGTATTACACGCTGGATAGGCCGGTCTGATTCGGCAGTCTTTTTTCGCCGTACCATGCTCGTTTTTACCGGGTTGCTCTTTATCAATCTACTGTTTGGTGCGATCAATCCGGACACCGCCAACCGCTCTCTGGCGTTTTATGAGACATTTGAAGAGCCCAACCCCTTTGTTTTTACCGTTGAGCCCGGCACTACTAACGTTGAACAGGGAAGCCGGTTTTATGTTGAGGTTACGTTTGAAGGTGAAAAGCCGGAAACCGTTACCATGGGAATCCGGACCGGAGTTGAAGACCGCTTCAGAAGCATCACCCTTGAAGAAAGCCGCCCCGGCACGTTTGTATCGTCTCCCCAGGAAATTTTTGAGGATTCCGAATATGTCATTCGGATGGATGACTTTGAAAGCCCGTTATACGAGCTCACCGTTTCGCAAATTCCGAGGTTCAGGGATCTTGTGGCGCGAGTTGTGCCTCCCTCCTACACAGGAATCGAAAGCGAGCGCTACACCTACCCTTTTTCCCGGATTGAAATGCCTGAAGGCTCGTATCTGGAGATTGAAGCAACGGCCAACAAAGCGCTGAGAGCTGCTACCATGATGTTGAGTGATGGCAGTACAAACCCCCTCGAACTTACAAACGACAGCCTGCTCACGTACAAAACCGACCTCACCATAACCGAGCCCGACACACTCCGCTTCCGGCTTGAGGATGAAGAAGGTCTTCGGAATCGCAATCCGTACGCCTTCAACCTGCGTGTAATTCGCGATCAGGAGCCGACCGTTCGTATTGTTGAACCGCAGCCAGTGGTGCAAAAGCTCAATCCGAGGGACATCACCCTTCGTATTGAAGCCCGTGATGATTACGGATTCAGCTCTATGCGTCTTCATTATGAAGTGCGTGAAGCCTTCAGCACGAACGTCCGAAGTGGTAGTATTCGCATATCGGGAGCAGCTCCGGCGTCGGCAAACATCACCTATGAATGGGACTTATCGGATCTAAGACTTCAAACTTCGGATGAGGTTGTCTATTGGATTGAAGTATTTGATAATGATGAGATTAACGGCTACAAATCGGCTCGTTCAGACCGAAATACCATTCGCGCTGCCTCTCTGGCCGAAAGCCTGATGGAGCAGGAAGAGCAGGAGGATAATCTGGAAAACAGGCTGGAAGACCTCACCCGTCAGCAGCAGGAGTCGAGAGAAAGCTTACAACAGCTTCGCGAAAGCATCATCGAAAATCCCGATGACAGCTGGGATCAGGAGCGCATGACTGAGGAAATGAAACAGCAGCAGGAAGATCTTTCGGAGCAGGTTCGCGAAATCCAGGAGGAATTTGAGCGCATGCGGGAAGAGATGTCGCGCGACCAGACTATTAGCGAAGAAACCCGCCAAAAGTATGAAGAGCTTCAGCAGCTGATGGATGAAATTGATGATCCGGCAATTCTCGAAATGATGGAAAAACTTCAGGAAAGTCTGCAGAATATGGATCAGCAGCAGATTCGTGAAGCAATGGAGAATCTGGAGTTTAGCGAGCAAAACTTTCAGGAGCGCATTGAACGAACCCTTGAGCTTTTTAAGCAACTGCGGCTTGAAGCAGATCTTGACCGTGCCAGCGCACTGCTCGAAGAGCTTGCGAAACAGGAAGAGCGCGTGATGGAAATGGAGGGCGATCCGGAAGGACAGTCGCAGCAGCAGCAGAGTATACAGGATGAACTGGATAAGCTACAGGAGCGAATGGAGCAAATGCCTGATAAAGCTCCGCAGCGCCAGCAGCAGCGTATTCAGGACATGATGGATCAGCTGTCGCCCGAAATGCAAAGTTTACAGGAGCAGCTACAGGAAAATATTGATCAGCTTGGTCAGGACGGCCACGATTCTGATCAGGTGCAGCAGCAACAGCAGGAAATTCGCGACAGCATGCAGCAGATGAGCGAGCAGCTCGCTTCCATGAAAAGCTCTATGCGTCAGGAGCAGATTAACGTGAATATTTCGGCTTTGAAGTCCATTTTCCACAGCATGCTTACGCTATCTGAAGCGCAGGAAGATCAGAATAAAATCACCCTTCTACTTGAGCCAAACAGCCAGGCGTTTGTGCAACAGGCACGTTCGCAGCGGAATATTTCGACAAATTTCTCGGTAGTTGTGGACTCGCTATTTCAGGTAGCCAAAGAGATCCCTCAGTTTACAAACGCCACCTTGCAGCACCGGCGTGAAGTTGAAAGAACTCTGGAGCAAAGCATCGACTATCTGCGCGAGCGTAATAAAAACCAGGCTACCGTTGCCGAACGACTTTCGCTCGGCGGATTAAACAGACTTACAGGCATGATTGCCGACCTGCTGGATCAGCTTGATGAAGACGGTGACGGCGGAGGGGGCGGCGGTATGTCGTCTGAGGATATGATGCAGCAGATGGATGAAACCGGCGAACAGCAGCAACAGCTTAATCAGATGATTCAGGATTTCATAAACGATATGGCCGGCGACCGCCTCACTCAGGATGAAATCCAGCGTCTTGACCAAATGGCAAGACAGCAAAACGAAATTCGCCAGCAGATCGAAGAACTCCAGCGCAGCGGTAATTTGCGTCAGGGCGACCGGTTGCTTAGCGAACTGGAACGTATGGTTGAAGACATGGAAGATACTATAAACGATCTTCGCGGCGGTTCAACTGATGAGATTCTCGTAGAGCGGCAGCAGAACATTCTGTCCCGTATGCTGGAAACGCGCAACGCATTCGATCAGAGAGACGAAAGCGAGGAGCGACTGGGCGACTCACCTGAAGATTTTGAAAGAGACGCACCGCCCTCTATGACGCTGGAAGAGCTTGAGAGGGAAATGCGAAACAGGCTTCAGGATCCGGATCAGACCCGGTTCACTGACGATTATCAGCAGTTAATCCGCCTGTATTTTCAAATTCTGCAGGAGCTGGAGGGCGAGGAAATCCTGTCTGAGTAAATTCTCCTTTGAAACCAGTGATACGCCTTGATGCATATCACACTGGTTTCAACTTTGCTTTTGCATAACGGAGAAACTTGTTTACTGTGAAGCTATGTTTGGGTTTTCACAGTTTTGTGCCAGGAACATGGCGAAAGGGAAATCTTCCCTGAATACTCGCTTCGGCTGCGAACTTTCGCTAAGCGGTTTTTCTTTGGTAGTACGTTTCGCGGAAATACCGAATATTACGCCCGGTATTCTTTTTTATGAAGCTGTTTAGCGCACGCTCGCTCTTCTGACCGATTTTTTCCGCAATTTCAGCATAGGTGAGATCCGCGTAATATGAAAGCATTTCAGTTGCAATATCAACCTTCATACTTATAAGCGCGGCTTCAGAACTATAGCCATGGAAGGCTTTATATTCGGCTGCGAATACTTCAGCTGAAAGGTAGTCCAGTTTGGCAGCCCAATCTTCAACTGTGCAAATTGTGCTTAGGTTCTGTATCAGAACATCATTGGCGCTGTGTAAATCTAAAGAGGCATACATAGTAGTAGAGAATTAATTAACGTTTAGCTCAACTGTGTATACCTATGATGCACGAACACCGGATTTGTTACAATTTTATCTTAATATTTCTTAACAAATGGTCTTTCCGTGCTAAAAACAGCACATCTTCACGAGCTTACGCAAGCACGTCTTTATACTCATCACCACGCATGGAAACCTTCGCGAAATAACACAGGGGCCGGATTTTAATTCCCTTTTCGCGGGCATGCCTGGCGGCTTCTTTGACCATTGAGTTACCAATACCCTGCCCCCGAAGTTCGGGATTAACTTCTACGTGTTTTATTAGCATCAGCTTGTCGCCTTCCATGGAATAGATCAGTTCGGCTATTACTGAATTCTCTTCCTTAATGAAAAAAAGCCCGTCGTTTCCGGATAGTTTGTGTTGAATGTTCATAGTGTTGTGATATGACTGATAATTATTTAGCAGAATACTACCCTTTCATAATATCCTTTATTTCATTTCAATAGCAGCATTTTCTCAGTAAAGACACGACCATCTACCATAAGCCTGTACAAATAAACCCCTGATGCCAAACCAGACGCGCTAAATGGAATTTCGTAGCGTCCGGCCGTACGATTATCATTAACCAAAGTAGCAACCCGGCGACCAAGCACATCAAATACTTCGAGGCGGACGTCTGAGGTCTGCTCTATTTCGAACGGAATGATGGTCTGTGCATTAAACGGATTCGGATAATTATTCCCCAAAGAAATCTGAAACGGCAGGCTGAATCCCGGCGGCAGATTGTCGGCATCTCCAAGGAAGCGGGCTACAGATACATCTGCATACAGCATATCGCCGTTTCTGCTTTCCAGCCGCTGAGCGTCCACGTCAAATACCTGGGTACTTGCCCCGCTAGACGACATAGAAACGTCTCTACCCAATAATTCTACCTCTGAAGCTCCATTCTCACCTGACTGTACAAGGCGTATAAAAACACCGGTTTCCATTCCCTCGGGAATCAGCACACCGTTATCTGCAAAATCTACGAAATACTCATTTTGGGGGGTAATATTATCAACCGGTACAACAACCTCATCACCTAACACCCTACGGATCTGATTCCCTTCTATTTCCACAAGGTAAACACGCAGCTGGCTTTGGGAAGATTCGGCTTCGGTTATTGCCCCGGCGTGCAGGGTGATGCCGTTCACGACTCCGTTGAACATGGGCAGCTGGTAAACCACGTTATCGGTTTCCTCAGCAAGTACAAAGCTCTTGTCTCCTGAAGGACGAACCGTACCGTTTGTGAATATATTGTATGGCACCCATCCCGAATCACCCGTTATCCCGGCAAGTACATCCAGCGCTCCGGGGATATTCAGCTTGCCGGCTCCCCATCGGTTGTCGTTAGCGGAACCAGTAAATGAATCCGTCCGGGCGCCTTCAATCAATGCCTGTTTGATATCATCTTGTGAAGCATCGGGAAACGCCTGAAGCATTAAGGCCACGGCTCCGCTCACCACGGGACCCGACATGCTCGTACCGGCCAGCCATACGTGCCCGCCACCAGGCGTGGTAATATTTGCGTTAAAACTACTTTCAGCCGCCCTTGCCGCAGCCACAAACCGGCCCGGCGCGGTAATTTCAGGTTTCATGCGACCGTCTCGTGTTGGTCCGATTCCGCTGAAAAACGCCAGGCTTTCGATTGGATTCGAGTTTACCTGAAAAAGATTGCCGTTGCGGTCCAGCCAGTTGTTCTGCATCACATAGGCACCTACAGTAATTACCGACATCCCCGTTCCGGGCGTGGTTACGGTGTAATCGGTCCGCGCTCCCTCCTGAGAAATAGTACGGCTGCCTACGGTATTAAGCACCATCCAGGATTTAAAATCTTCATCCGTACCCGACAGGGAGAGTGTCCATGTACCTTCTGCCGGCGGATACTGCTCGAGCACATCACCCACAAAAAAGACAATTCGTCTGTGCCCGTTTGGGATATGAATGATGTTGTCTACTGTAATTACTCCCTCTGTAGAATCGGCAAACGTGGCAGACATACCGGGCGTCCAGGTAGCTGTTGTGCCCGATGGTGTTTCTACGGTGAGTGTAGCCGGAGCGGCTGAGTCGAACCAGATATCTACCACCAGTCGGTCGTTATTAGGACCGTTTCTGGGGGTATAAGAAGGAATATCAAGGATGATGTCATCCGAGCCAGCATTACCTTCAAAGAAGCGAAGCTGTGCACCGCTGTTTCCGGCTGAAGTAACCATACTTACGCCCGGCCGCTGCGTGACTTCATCCATCGTGCGTTCTGTGGGCTCGGTTCCGTCCCGGGCGGCAAACTGCCCTCCAATACTATAATTACCAACAATCGGCCGCTGATATGTCTCGCTTATGTAATCGAAGAAACGAGTGCCATTTACAACGTTCACTCCGCTGAAAGACTGGTCTCCGCCTTTAACAATTACCAAATCAGAATTCGGGGCGATGCCTTTAAACTGAGGCCCTCCTCCTGCCGCAATGCCGGCCACGTGCGTACCATGTCCCGTCGGGTCGGAAGTACGAAGCGGCTGACCACCCGCGAGTACGGCCTCGATATCCTCTCTTGAGTACAAAACACCATAGTTAAAGGGCGCCGGCGGGCTCTGCTCACCCGCCTGAGGCGTGAGCGTCTGGTCCCAGATGTACGAAATCCGGGAGCGCGTGCTGTCGGCCGGGTCGCGAAATTGCGGATGTCTGTAATCGATGCCGCTGTCGAAAATGCCTACAAAAACGCCATCCCCCTGCAAAGACATTCCCTCCCACAAACCCTGGTGTGCCATATCTGCTCCGGACTCTGCCCGTGCCCTGTTAAGAGTTGGTTCATACAG
>PWID01000239.1 GCA_003555145.1 Balneolia bacterium
CCGGATTCCTTCACGTGGCCGAAACCTCGCAACAGGCCGTGGCCGAAATGCATCCCCACATTGATGAAGGCATGAAGCTCACCAACGGACGCGGTTTTCCGGCGGCGGCTTTTGCACAGGGCGCGCATCCACACAACGTAATGAACATCGGCAGCCCGCAGCAGGTGATTGACAAAATCCTGTATCAGCATGAGCAGTTTGGTCATCAGCGCTACATCGGTCAGATGGACTTCGGCGGCGTACCATTCGACCGCCTGATTCGCAACATCGACATCATAGGCGAAACCATCCTGCCGGAAGTCAAAAAACACACAAAAGCAGCGGTGAAGGCCTGAAGCTAAGTCCAACTTAAGATCCAGACTTCATACATAAATTTCGCAAAGGCGATCCTCATCTCCTGCGCCTTTGTGAAACCTTTCTCCCCTCTGCGTGAGACCCGTCACCGCTCTTGTTGAAATAGCTTCGGTTTGCTATACTGTTTCATCGCATAACCTTAGCATGATTGTTGACGCCATCAACTTTTCCATCATATTTCAGCTCTATGACCAAACCTGACGAGAAAAAGAGTACGCTTCGTTCAAAAATTACCAAACGCATTCTCGAAACCGAGATTCCCGTTGTGGTGTACGGGGTGGTATTTCTTACGATGTTTGCGCTGTGGCGGTATCAGGAATACGATGAGCTGGCCATGGACTTTTTCGTGGAGCTGGGCGGCGCAGCCTTCACCCTTTTCATTATTGATGTGCTTCTCGTTCGTTCCAAAACCAAGCGTTGGAAGGTGGTCCGCGACGATATGAACTACCTGATTGCCCGGCACGTAAACCGCATCCGCGACGGAGTGGCTACAAGGGTTTTCAGTTTTGAAACCAGCGTGCCGGATGGTCTGTCGGACCTGGAATATTCACTCGAAGTAAGAAAACAGCGCACCGCTTTTCTAATTGATATGGCCGATGAGATGCCTGAAGCCATCATACCAAGACTAAATGAAGCCGAGCTTTTTTCTGAGGCCGGGTACGATTATTTCAATGAGAAGGCATCCGAAATCTGGGATGTGCTCAACATACGCTATTCCGACTTCTTCCATCCGGAGCTGGTGTCGCAGCTCATCATCCTGAATGTAAACCTGCGGGACTTGTGCGGACACATTCGTCAGTACCAGAAATCGAAACGATTTCCGGCCAGCGGGGAAACCTTCAAAAGAATCGGCCGGCAGGGGGCGGCCATCAGCCTGCTGAAAATCATCGGGGTGCTGAACTACCTCAAGCAAGAAGGTTATTCCGAAACGGCGGCGCTCACGCTGGATACGGAAGCAGGCCCGAAGAAATAAGTCCGCTTTCGGATTTGTTGCACTTTCATTTAATGACACAAGGCCGTAATTTTGAAATCATTAATAATGAAAAAAAGCCACAACTGCCGAAGTAGCTCAGCTGGTAGAGCAACGCACTCGTAACGCGTAGGTCGTCGGTTCAAATCCGATCTTCGGCTCGGGATAAAATCATAAAGCCATCACAGACAGTCGTTTGTGATGGCTTTATTTGTTCAGGTACCAATTTTGGTACCAACAAATCAGCTTTTAGGTTACCGAGAGAGCGCGGCCTATGAAAATCTGCCCTTTATCAAGAATCTGCGTTTTCTTGTTCACTATTTAAAATTTTCTGATGAACAGGGAAGCACATGTCAATCCAAACACGTTCAAACTTTTATACCCGAAATAGTATAAATAATACATCTATTGCAATTTTATACCCGAAATGATATAGGGTTTGGTATCCGTGATCACTGTATTCCCACTCATCGCGCTTGCTTTTCTGAAAGTGAGTGGATCATCTTCCCACTTTACCTTACCGAATAATCACGCAAAGAAGCTAAGCCGCAAAGGCGGAAGCTAAAACTTCGATTTTGAGAACTGATTGCTGATAGCCCACAGCCACCAACCCCCTCCCAGCCAGCTCCAGACTTGCATGGTGACTTGCGGGGTGACTTGCGGGGTGACTTGCGGGGTAAACCTGTTCGGTAACTTGTTCGGTACTTGTTCGGTGGCCGGTACTACTAATTTCATAAGGGACGCAAATCCCCGCTGATTAGAGCGCAGATTTACGCAAAAGGTTCCACCCCATTGTTTATTCCTTATTGTTAATTGCTAATTCTCTGAAATTGTGAATTACCTCAAATTTGCTTTTCTATTCCATTATATTCACTAAGTTTGCTGAGGCCGTCCGGCTTTGCGCACTCGGGAGACCTCTTCATTTATACCAAACCAAGCTAAATTAAACCAATCCACTCACAGCTATGCTTAACTACATCTGGGCCGGGCTCATCATTTTCAGTCTGCTGTTTGCCGTGGCCAGCGATGCAAGCGATTATTTCACCGATGAATTCCAGAACGGACAGGAAATCACCCTGGAGGTCGACATACCCCAGAACGCTGATTTGCAGCGGCGGCAGTCGGTTGAGTTCCGTATAGCCGGTGATGAGGACTACGGCACCTTCCCGGCCACCTGGTTTCCATCCGAAGACGAGGCTGAGCTGGTAATCCCGGTAAGTGAAAACATGCCCGGGCACTGGCTGAACGTGGCCGAAAATCAGGATGCCCGCAACCTGAGCGAACTTCGCGCGCTGGTAGTTGACCGGAATCTGGATGAAGGCCGCGTGGTGGTAACCCTTCCCGAGGTTCATCTGGTGAAAATGAGGAGCATCACCGCCGCGGCGTTTGACATGGCCGAATTTGCCGTTACGCTGGCCATCGGACTGATTGGCATTATGGCGCTCTGGCTGGGCCTGATGAAAATTGCCGAGGACAGCGGACTGATCTACAAAATTGTGAAGGTGGTGAATCCCGTGCTCGGTTTTCTGTTTCCGAACGTGCCTAAAGATCACCCGGC
>PWID01000272.1 GCA_003555145.1 Balneolia bacterium
ACCGCCTGATATTCGAAGGTGTGCAGGAAGTTATTCATGGCCGACCACCAGAGATCATCACCATACATATCGTGCAGCATGCCCAAAACCTGACCCGCTTTTGCGTAGGTATGCCTGTCGTACATGTCTTCCGGCTCTGTGTATTCATTAAAGATGATGGGCCTGCGGTAGGCAGCCGCCTCGGAGAAATAATCGTGCTTATGCCCTAAACTGTGCCAAACGCCTGCATCATAACTCACCATATCACGCTTGTACAGAATCTCAAAGTAGTTGGCAAAACCTTCATTAAACGGCAGGTTTGCCCAGTCTTTTGTGGTTACCAGGTTTCCGAACCACTGGTGCACAAGCTCATGTACGATGAGTCCGAGATTGGATAAATCCTGACTCCCTCTTTCATCAAACTGAACCAGGTTGTACAAAATGGTGGCGGTGGTGTTTTCCATACCGCGTGCGATAAAATCGTGAACCGGAACCTGCGCGTACGCTCCCCATGGATAAGGGTAATCGAACTTTTCGTTAAAATACCGCATGATGTCTTCCGTCTGATCATAGATCAGCTCCTTGTATGCGGCATATTTTGGCTCGGTATAATAGGCGTAGTAAACATCATCAACCCAGCGGTCCGTGATGTCGTAAACCCCAACGGCCAGGGCAAAAAGGTAAGGCGTATGCGGAATGTCCAGCTTCCAGTAGTCGGTTCGTTTACTGCTTTCCGGATGCACCTGTGACGAAATAAGGAAACCGTTGGCAAGCGTGCTCATGGAGTCGGGTACGGTAATCCAGAATTCCTGAGTAGTGCGCTCAGCGGGATGATCGATTGTAGGGAGCCAGAAGCTGTTGTCCTCGGGCTGGCCAAGTGTCCATACCTGAGTGGGCTTGGTCGGGTCCTGATTTTTTGAATCCACAAAATACAGTCCGCGAACCGGAGGAAACGAGGTGAAATCAATGGTGATGCTCAGCGTGTCATTCCGGGCGAAATCTCTGTTGAGGTCAATAGTTACGATTGCCGAGTCCTGCACAAAAGACAGCTCGTCCTCACGGCCGGAAATACGAATGGATTCGAACTCGGTGGTTTTGCTGTCCAGAATAAGCTCGCGTGATGTGCCCCTCAGATTCGTAAACAGCATTTCGGTAGTTCCTATCACCGCTTCGCGCTCGAAATCGAACGACAGCTGTGCAGCCTGATGGTGCAGGTTCCACGTACGGGGACGAAGATGTCTTGGCTCACCACTAAGCAATACCCAGGAATCTGCTTCTATCCGCTCTGATGTATCCTCAACCACGATTTCCGGCTGTAGATCAGGTATTTCTGAGGGCGTCTGAGATGAGCTGCCGCAAGCGTACAGAATGAAGGCAAAAACCAGCACAATAAGACTGGCAGATAAAGGGTTTGATGTAAAACTGTCCGGTTTCGAACTCATTTTATATACTAAGTAAAGTGTTGTGCGTTTTCTTGTAAGTCCAGCAAGCTATTCCTATTATTACAAGCTTGCAAACCTGTTTGAAAACCAGGTTAAATAATTTTCTATATCTACTTAAAACATACCTTAGATGCAAACGGATCATAAGACGCTGAACAAATACTTTGCATTTGCCAGCTTCCTCTTTGCGTTCCTTCTTTACGTGCTCACATTAGCTCCTACGGCCAGTTTCTGGGATCCTGCTGAGCGTATAGCCACTTCCTATGGCCTCATGATACCGCATCCTCCGGGGGCGCCTATGTATCTGCTCCTTGGCCGTTTGTTTTCCATGCTTATGCCTGCCGAATACGTGGCCTACAGTATAAATATGATGAGTGCCATCTCATCTGGTATCACCATTATGCTGTTGTATCTTATTATTGTAAGGCTTGTACGCATTATGAATGTTGGACATCCGGACACATGGAGCGTTCAGTCCAAAATCGGAATGTATGGCGGTGCTCTTATTGGAGCGCTCACGTTTGCAGCTACCGACAGTTTGTGGTTTATATCCGTAGAGGCCGAGACCTATGCGATGTCGCTCACGTTTACGGCTCTGGTTTTCTGGCTGGCGCTCAAGTGGGCATCACAGGCCGATGAACCCGGTAATGAACGCTGGCTTGTGCTCATAGCCTACCTGATTGGTATCGCCTTCGGTATCCACCTGCTGAATCTTCTGGCCATCTTTGCAGTAGCGCTGATTATCTATTTCAGAAAATTCGAAGTTACAATAACTGGTTTTGCTATCACCACTGTTCTATCAGTCGTTTCTTTTCTGGTAGTTTTTCCAGCTACTATTATCTGGCTGCCAACTATTGCGAATTCGATTAGTCAGGCCACTGTTGGTCTCATTGGCCCGGCCAGCTTTATGATTCTGATACTTGGGATGCTTTCCCTTGGTATATACTATACGCACAACAAGAAGATGAAGGTGGCGAACTACATCATTGTGGCCTACACTGCCATTATGATTGGCTACTCAAGCTATGCAGTGATTTTTATTCGCTCGATGTCGGATCCGGCCATCGATCAGAACAATCCTGATAATATTGAGCGTTTTACGAGCTACATCAAACGGGAGCAGTACGGCTCGGCCCCGCTTCTTTCCGGGCGTAGTTTCGATAACACCATAATGGATATCAACAGGGATGGTGAGAAGTTTTTTCCAAGAAGGCATTCATCGCAGCCTTCCCATATGTCCGTTTATGGCAACTACAACAGCGACCTTGACTTCTTTGTGAGATACCAGCTGGGCCACATGTATTTCAGGTATTTCAACTGGAATTTCATAGGAAGGCAGGCCGATATACAGGATACGGCATCGTATTTCGGGGTTTTTACGGCCGATGATCGGTATGCTGATAATCCGGCCAATAATTTCTACTGGTATCTGCCCTTTCTGCTTGGTTTGTTTGG
>PWID01000109.1 GCA_003555145.1 Balneolia bacterium
GGTGGGGTTGGAGTGAAATTGTCTCCGATTTCATGAAGGCGCGTCATTTCCTCTTCGGTCAGGCCTTTGGGAAGGGATTCGGCATCTATCTGCTGGGCAAAGGATGGAGTTGCTAAAAGCAGCAGCACAAAAAGAGCGGAGATAAAGGAAAATGGTCGTAGAGCTTGTTTCATCGGGTACGTAATAGCAATTTAAAACATGAATTTAGCGATAGATCGTAGGGCAATATACACCAATGGGTTAAATAGTCAAATTGGGATACTACAGCTGGTGGATGTAATTAAGTCTGATTACATCCGGAGTTTTTAAAATAGTTCGGCTTTAAGTTCACGCCCGGGATAATCATAGTGAATCAGTTCAATCAGCTAAAATCAGTGGTTCAGACCTTATACTGATTTGTATGATTAAAAATGGTGATTTTACCAGATAGTAGTGAATAATGATGCTGTAATTAATCTGGTACGTTGCACGATTCTCATTTCGGACTGACTTCATATTAAAATGGCACTATACATTTTATCTTCTATTTTATGTGTAAACCTGTACTAAATTTGCATCTGCATGATTAAGCTTATCAGTTCCTTCATCCTGTTGCCTCTGCTTTTCTTGGGAGTATCTTATTCATCACTTCATGCTCAGTCAACTGCTGATAATGATAACTTCTTCCTTGCCGAAAACGAGGTTACGATTATGTGTCCTGAAGCTGAAGTTGGCGAGACGGGCGTCATAAACGGCATCACCTATACCAAGCGTACGCGCGAGGAAATTACCAATGAAAACGCCGCTACGACCTGCACCAGCGGGATAACGGATATGGAATCGATGTTTTTAGAAGCTTATTCCTTTAACCAGGATATCAGTAGCTGGGATGTTTCCAGCGTTACCAATATGAAATCGATGTTTTCAGATGCTTATTCCTTCAACCAGGATATTAACAGCTGGGATGTTTCGAGCGTTACCAACATGGCCTACATGTTTAATATCAGCGACGCCGAAGTTCCTGTTGGTGCAAAAGATCTGCACTATCCATCCCGGGAAATGACCGGCAACCCACAATCCTTATCTTATAATCGGGATATTGGCGACTGGGATGTGTCGGCCGTGACCACCATGGAGGGTATGTTTTATAACGCTACCGGATTTAACCAGGATATCGGTAGTTGGGACGTGGGTAATGTTACCAACATGCACGAGATGTTTAGTTTTGCACAATCTTTTAATCAGGATATCAGCGGCTGGGATGTCTCGGCGGTAACCGACTTCTCGGGCATGTTTAGGGGTGCCATGGCCTTTAATACGGATATTGGCAGCTGGGATGTCTCCAGTGCAACTACTATGGCAGGGATGTTTCAAGGAGCTAAATCCTTCAGTCAGAATATCGGAGGTTGGGACGTTTCCGGCGTAACCGACTTTTCGTTCATGTTTTCGAGTGCCGAGTCCTTCAATCAGAATATAGGAGGCTGGGATGTCTCGGGGGTAACCAATATGAACAGAATGTTTTCCTACGCCGCATCTTTTAATGGAGATATTGGCAGCTGGGACGTCTCGAATGTAACAGATATGAGCTTTATGTTTTCGCGGGCCGGGGCTTTTAATCGGGATATAGGTGGCTGGGATGTATCGAACGTTACCAATATGAGAGAAATGTTCGCTGTAGCAAGCGATTTCAACCAGGACATTGGCAGCTGGGACGTATCGAGCGTAACAACCATGGAGTGGATGTTTTGGTTAGCAGTCCAGTTTAATCAGGATATAGGCGGCTGGGATGTCTCGGCGGTAACGAACATGAGCGTGATGTTTAGCCGCACGGTATCTTTCAATCAGGAAATTGGTGGATGGGATGTCTCAGGGGTAACCAATATGGGCAGTATGTTTTCAATTGCGGAGTCCTTTAATCAGGACATTGGCGGCTGGGATGTGTCGAAAGTAACCTATATGCACTCCATGTTTTTCGATACCGATTCATTTAACCAGGATATCAGCAGCTGGGACGTATCGAATGTAACGATTACGAATTCGATGTTCAGCCGGAGCAAGGCCTTCGATCAGGATATCAGCGGCTGGGATGTATCGAACGTAACGGATATGGAACGGATGTTTTCATCGGCAGAATCTTTCAACCAGGATCTGACGCCATGGTGCGTGCCGGATATCCCCTCTGAGCCGTTGTTATTTGCTACAGACAGCGCGCTTGAGCCGGAAAACTTCCCGATTTGGGGCACCTGCGGCGGGGTCATTAGCACCGGGCCGGCCGACCCCTTACCTACGAAATTTAGCCTCGATCAAAACTATCCGAATCCCTTCAATCCGACTACCACTATTCGCTACGACCTTCCGGAATCTGCTGAGGTAAGGCTGGAAGTGTATAATGTGATGGGCCAGCGCGTGGCCGTATTAGTAAATGCGGGTCAGACAGCGGGCAGCCACTCTGTATCCTTCGACGCCTCGAATCTGGCCAGTGGAGTATATCACTACCGGCTTCAGTCGGGTAATGAAGTTCTAACGAGAAAGATGACGCTGGTGAAGTGAGCGATAGCTCGCATTCGCGAGCAATTTTAAGTTTTAAATTTTGAATCACTGTTGTCGGGGGAAAATATACTGGCCGCAAGGAGAAACACTAAAAAGTAAAGCGCTAAAACCACAAAAGGTTGAATATGCTCTCAATAAATCGGGCCTTAGGAAAAAAATGGCGTTAAGAACCGAAGCGGAGTGGAGCGTTAAAAAAGAAACCACACCGCTGAGGAAAGAGTAAAATTATTCTGAGCGTTGGGGAGCTTTGGTTTCTTTTAGCGGAACGCAGTACGGTTTAGCCAATTTTTGTTCCAGCCCAGCGGTTTTTGGTTACCTTTTGTCCGCACAAAAGGTAAA
>PWID01000350.1 GCA_003555145.1 Balneolia bacterium
GGTGCCGGGACGGAGCGCGCTGCTGCTGTTCAGCAATGTGGAAACCATGCACAGCCTCAAACAAAAGCTGCCGGGGCTTCAGCGTTTGAATAAACGACATGTGCTTGTCGTAATTCTGTTCAGGAATACGGAAGTCGAGGATTTACATGCATCACCAACGGGGGCTGTAGCCGATATTTACGACAAAGCCATGGCCGAGCGCATGATGCTCGAAAAAGAAGAGATGCTCAAAACCCTGCGCAAAGCGGGAATCCGCGCCATGCTAACGCGACCCGAGCAGTTAAGCGTACAGACGGTTAATGCGTATCTGAGGCTCAAGAGAGAGCGGGTGAGTTGAGTCGCGTTGCTCCAATTGTGAATGGTGAATTGTGAATTGTGAATTGCTGGTTCTCAGTGAAAATCTGTGTACCAATCCGTGCTAATCTGTTACGCTCCGGCTTCTCTAAAAACTAAAACTTAGTGGTTTTTAGCGTTTTCTTTTTTAGTGGTTCCCTATCACCTTTTGAATAGGGGCACTGTATGGCTTAACCCGGAACGCGCAAATTACAGCTCGTTAACTTTCAGCATTTGGTAGGCAGTATCGTAGCTGCAGGTGCCGTCGAGGTAGTTTTCGACCCAGTAGCGAACGCTTGCGCGGCGGTTGAGCACGCCCTGATCGCGGGTGCAGTAGAGACCGTTAAGCTCGCTGTCGTAGGCCACTAGATCGGTTTCGATCAGTTCAATCAGGCTGTCGGGAAGATCGTGCCAGCCGAAGGTGCTAACGAGATCGAGCGCACGGGCATCAATCGGGTTGATGTCTACCGGCTGAAGGTTGGTGTAGTTGTAATCGAGTTTGAGTGCAGTTGTCATGGCGAATACCTTTGGTTTGTTTAATGTTTATTTCAAAGATATGTAACCATAGTGACAGCATTGTGTCACACCTTTTTTAAAAAGATAAAATTCTTTTTAAATCGCTGGCTAAACCCCGGTTTTCCCGTTAACAGGCGGTGTTGGGATGTGGATTGTAATTTTAGTGCCTTCGTTTTCCCGGGACTCAATCCAAAAACGACCGCCAAGCGTGCGCGTGAGGTGATAGGCTTTGGTAAGGCCGAAACCACCGCCCATGGTCTTTACCTTGTCTTTCACGTTTGTTGCCCGGTATCCAAATCCGACAACCTTTTCGATTTCCTCTGCAGGAATGCCATAGCCGGAATCGACAACCACTATGCGTAATTCATGCGGTTTTTGGGATACGCCTAGTGTAATAGATCCACCGGGTGCTGTATATTTACGGGCATTGGCCACAAGGTCCCGCACCACGTCTTTCAAAAGCAATGGCATGGTGATATAGCCATTGTTGCAGCTGTCGATTTCAAAATTGACCAGGTAATCCTGTTCTTCCTGCTCCGCAATGTTACGGATGATTCGGTACCGCCCCTTGCTGTTTTTCTCCATAGCGCTGAAGAACTTGCTGAAGTCTGCCTTAAAATCGGCAATAGAAATCTTTTCCCAATTGTTGGGTGTGTTCAAACGTTTTTTGAGCTCGGCCATGCGGACAAACATCACGCTGAATACATTGGTGAAATTTTCTGTATGGAAATCCGCGTCTTCCTCACCGATTAGATCATAGTGCTTTTCCAGATAATCCATTACACGGCTTTGCAAGTCATCGATGAAGTCATCGTTCAGATATTCCAGACTTTTGCTCCGAATGGCTCTGGTAAATTCCTCGCTTAAGGTGATGAGCTCTTCCAGCTCATTACCCGGGCAGGTTTCGTTAAGCACAAGCAGCTGCAGCTGGATTACGGTAACGAGATTGATGAATGAGTGCATTTCCACCTCGGTGGCTTCTGTCTCATTTATTTGAAGCGGTGTGGTGATTTCCATATCTGTTATAAACTATTGTAGCCCTTTATCTAAGCTGTTTTGTTTGCAGCTTTGAATTAGTTTTCGTCCCTGACGATTAAAGATAAGGTTTTTGGGAACACAAATATAATAGTCCTATTAGATTTATTGGTTTTTACGCTAAAGCAGCCGCTTCATCTTTTCGTATATTATATGTTTACTAAAAATCAGAACAAAGATTATGCTGCAAACAGAAGAGCGTGAAAAGCTGAAAATCATCATTCAGCAGCACATTCAGGAGGCCGCAAAGGAAATCGAAGAGCTGAAGGAGTTTGTGAAGCCGGTTTCCCTCGATGCGTCCATCGGCCGGATTTCGCGTATGGATGCCATCAACAATAAGAGCATCAACGAAGACGCGCTCATGAAAACCAAAAAACGCCTGGTGAAGCTCGAAAACGTGCAGGCCATAGCCGATTCAAAAGAGTTCGGCATGTGCATCAAGTGCGGTGATCCGATTCCGTTCGGCCGCCTGGAGTTTATGCCCGAAGCCCGCACCTGCGTAAAGTGCGCGCCGAGACGTTAAATGACAGATGAGCTCCGAAATGACCCCTTGCCCGCTTTGCCATACTTCTGAGAATCTCACCCGGCTCGAAGGTCAGGGCAAGCGAACATATTCCAGGTGCCCGGAATGCGCGCTCATTTTTGTGGGGAAGGGTGATGTGCTCCCGGCTGAGGAAGAAAAATCCCGCTACCTCGAGCACAAAAACGGCATTCAGTATCCGGGCTACGTGAAGTTTTTGAATCAGGCTATTGAGCCGGCTCTGCCCCTGCTGAAGCCCGGCGACCGCGGACTCGATTTCGGCTGCGGACCGGTTCCAACCCTCAGCATTCTGATGAAGCGTCAGGGCTTCGAATGCGCCGACTACGATCCGTTTTTTGTGCCCGAAAAACCGAGGGGCCCGTTCGAATACATCTTTGCCACCGAATGCTTCGAACACTTTTTTGATCCGGCCGCCGAAATGGATTACATCAA